>NZ_DASSES010000060.1:0-2847 GCF_035695185.1 Frateuria sp. | reverse complement strand
TAGCGAGATTGTCCTGCTGAGCGGTCGCAACCCCGCCGACGTGATCCGCAGCGAGCGCAAGTGGCGCGAGGACCTAAAGACGGCCGGTCTTCAGGAGGATCCGCCTGCGGTGCCTGGCGACGGCACCGACCCTGCGCCCACCAAAGGTGACTCGGATCCAGCCGCGGCATTTCGCACGAAGGTCGATGCGTACGGCATCGGCGTGCGCGGCGGCGTGATCACGCCACAAGCGGCGGATGAAGACTTCTTCCGTTCGGAAGCCGGCCTGCCTGCTGCCACGGATGAAGTCCACAAGGCGTGGGGCAGCGAACCCGTGCGCAGACCGATCACCCTCACGCCGCCTGCCCAAAAGGACGGCGCATCCGCCACCGGCGCGGCCGCGCCAGCCGCCACCGAGGACCCTGCCAATGCGTAATCTGATCCTATCCCTTCGCGCGCTCGCCGTGCGCGTGCTGCTTGCCGCGGTGGCGGTGCTGGCGGGTCCACTCCCCGTTCGCCAGTGCCGCCGCTTCGGCGCCTTCGCCGAGGCCGACCCGGCCACCGGCCTGCCGCGCATCCGCCCGGTGATGGTCCTGCGCCCGGTGGGCGCCTCCAGCACCGAGTACGAACTGCTGATCTACGGCGACATCGGCGACAGCTGGTGGGGCGAATCGGTCACTGCGTTGTCGGTAGTGCAGCAGCTGCAGGCGCTCGACGCCTCGGTCACGCAAATCAACGTGCGCATCAACAGCTACGGCGGCAGCGTCAGCGACGGCATCGCGATCTACAACGCCCTCAAGCGCCATAGCGCGCGCAAGGTAGTCACCGTGGATGGCGTGGCCATGTCCAGCGCCAGCCTGATCGCCATGGCTGGCGATGAAGTGCAGATGCCCGCGACCTCGCTGCTGATGATCCACGCGCCGTGGGGCTACGCCCAGGGCAACGCGCAGGACATGCGCGCGATGGCCGAAGTGCTCGACACCTACGCCTCGGCCATGGCGGGCGCCTACTCCGGCAAGTCCGGGCGCGGGCGCGCCGACATGCTAGCCCTGCTGGCCGACGGGCAGGACCACTACTACACGGGCGAGCAGGCGGTGACCGAAGGCTTCGCCGACAAGGTCATCGACCCGCTTGCCGACACCACCACCGACGACGAATCCCAGGCCCGCGCCGCGGGCGTCAGCCGCCTGCTGGCCGGTGCGCCTGACCACATCCGCCAGATCGCCATGTCTGCCGCTGGCAAGCACCCTCGCGCGCTGCCCAAGGCCACCAAGCCGCGTCTGGTAGTGCCCGAAGGCATCGACCTGGAATCCCTGCAAACCGCGCTGGCGTCGGCCAGCGGTCAGCGGGCGCTTGTCGCCGCCCTTACCACGGCCGCCTCGGCCAACGATGGAGACCTCGAAATGAAAGTTCGCAAGCTGTTCGCCGCCATGGCATCCCTGCGCGAGCAGGCTGCCGACCCTTCCGATGGCAACCGGGGCGCCGGTGGTGGCGCTGCCCAGCCAAACGCGGCCGACGTGCACGCCGCCCTGCGCGTCCGGAACGAGGAAATCACCGCCATGGTGACCCCGTACCTGGCGCGCGACGGCGTGCAGGCCATCTACACCGCCGCCCTCGCCGACCCGGCCATGAGTGTGGACCGCGTCCGCCAGCAGCTGCTGGACAAGATCGGCGCGCAGACCACGCCGATCGCCGGCGGTGCCCGCGTCGAGCTGGTCGCCGACGAAGCGGACAAGTTCCGGGCCGCGGGCCAGAACGCCATCCTGGCACGCGCCGGCGTGGTGCAGGCCGACGGCCAGAACCCGCTGCGCGGCTATCGCCTGATCGAAATCGCCCGCGCTTCGCTGGAACGCACCGGCACCGCGCGCCGTGGCATGGACTCGATGGACGTGGTCGGTGCCGCGTTCACCACCACCACCGACTTTCCGGCGCTGCTCACCAGCACGGCCCGTGCGGCGCTGCTGCGGGGCTACGACGAGGCACCGGAAACCTTCGACCAGTGGACCCGCGCGGGCACGCTGACCGACTTCCGCGAGGCCAGCCGCGCCGGCCTGGGCTTCTTCTCCGAACTGGACAAGATCGGCGAGGACGGCGAGTACAAGTACGGCACCTTCGGCAGCTCGGGCCAGTCGATCGTGCTGGCGACCTACGGCAAGCTGTTCGCAATCACCCGCCAGGCCATCATCAACGACGACCTGGGCGCGTTCACTGCGGTGCCGCAGAAGATGGGCCGCGCGGCCAAGCGCACCATCGGCAATCTGGTTTACGCCATCCTGTCGAACAACCCGAAGCTGGCCGATGGCCTGGCGCTGTTCCACGCCACCCATGGCAACCTCGCCGCCGCGGCCGGCATCACCACCGCCAGCGTCGGCGCGCTGCGCAAGCTGCTGATGGCGCAGAAGGTGGACGGCCAGGCCATCAACATCCCGCTCAAGTACCTGATCGTTCCGGCGAACCTCGAGGACGACGCGGTGCTGGTGCGCGACAACCAGTTCGAAGTGAAGGCCGATGGCTCGGTCAGCAGCAACGCCAACACGCAGCGCGGCCGCTTCGAAGTCGTCTCGGATGGCCGCCTGGCTGGCAATGCCTGGTTCGGTGCTGCCGACCCGAACCTGTTCGACACCGTCGAGGTGGCCTACCTGGATGGCAACCAGACCCCGTTCCTCGACCAGAAAGACGGCTGGACCATCGACGGCACCGAATACAAGGTCCGCATCGATGCCGGCGTCGCCCCGCTCGACTCCCGCGGCCTGGCCAAGAACCCGGGCCAGTAATTCTCGCCAGACCGGCGCCCGCGGGCGCCGGTCACCGCAACCCTCCCTAAAACTCGGAGACATACCATGACCACGAAGTACGTACAGCGGGGCG
>NZ_DASSES010000059.1:0-2451 GCF_035695185.1 Frateuria sp. | reverse complement strand
GCCCGGATGTCGGCGTCGGTCAGGCCCAGCACCCGCAGCCGCTCGCGTGCGGCGGCGCGCAGTGCCTTTGCATCGCCCGATTGCGCCTGCTGCAAGGCGCGGTACTCGGCCAGCGCGCTATTCCATTGCGGCGCCAGGAGTTCGGCCAGCGGCTCGCCGGCAGTGACGGTGGTGTAGGGCGCGCGCACGTCGAGCTTGGTGATCACGGCATCGACCCGGGCGCTGATCGTGGTCGCCTCGCGCAGGTTCCAGGTCACCGTGCCGGGCACCTGCACCGCGGCGGCGAGCACGCGCCGCTCGACCGGCGCGGTGCGCACGCCCAGGTTCTGCACGGTGGCCGGGTTGATCTTCACCACGCCCGCCTGGTTGCCCGCCGCCTCGTCGGCGTACTTGGGCACCATCTGCATGCCCATCGGCGACAGGCCCGGATGGTCGAAGTGCTGCTGCGGCACCATCGTGTCGTACCAGTAGAGGACTTTGCGGCCGCCGGCGTCGGTCTTGCCCGTGTTCGTCGAAGCGGGGGATGCGGGCGCCTGGCGGCGGCCCACGACGTAGCCGGCGATGAGCAACATCAGGCCCAGCACCGCGATCAGCAGTGCGATCAAAAGCCGTTTCATGGGGCGTCCTCCGTGCTGGGCAACAGGTAGGCAAGCGCCGCCCACAGCCGCGCATGGGCGGCCAGCGCGTCGGCGTAGGACAGGCGACGCTCGATCTCGTCGCGCCGTGCGTCCAACCACGGCTGCAGGTCGCCACCGCCGCGGTAGCCGGCCAGCGCTGTCTTCGCGCGGTCGTGATCCAGCGGCAGCAAGGTGTCGCGGTAGCGCTGGAGCTGATCGCCCCAGCCCTGCCAGGCCGCCACTGCGCGCGCCACGGCCTCGCGCTGGGCGCGGCGGGCGTCCTCATGGGCGGCCTGCACCGCATCGCGTTGCGCCTGTTTTGCGCTGATGCCGCGGTCTTGCCGGTTGCGGGTGAACAGGGGCAGGCTCACGCCCACTTCCAGCATCACCATGTCGGACAGGCCGGAAGCACGGCGGCCATAGCTGGCGCTCACACTCCAGTCCGGATGCTTGGCAGCGCGCGCCTGGGTCAGTGCCGCCTCGGCGAGTGCCTCGCGGGCTTGCCAGGCTTGCATGGGCGCCTGGCGATCGATCGCCTGTTCCAGTAGTGCCGGCGCGACCGGCAGGCGGCCGAAGTCCGGTGCCTCGCCAAGGGTTGTCACGGGTTCGCCAAGCCAGCGCTGCAGACCGGCCTGCGCGGCGGACAGCTCGGCCTTGACACCATCCAGGCGATTGTCCAACGACGCGGCCTCGGCGCGCGCGGCCAACGCGTCGGAGGCGCTGCCTTCGCCGCCGCGCAGGCGCGCCTGGGTCAGCTTGACGGCCAGGCCGCTCTCGTCGCGCAAGGCGATGAGCAAGTCGCGCTTGCGTTGCACTGCCCACAGTTCGATCCAGGCATCGGCGATCTGCTCGCGCACGTTCTGTGTGGTGGCCGCGCGATCAGCCGTGGCCGCCGTGATCTGCGCATCGGCGAAGCGGCGGTCGGCCTCGCGCGCCGCGTGCGACGGAATCGTCTGCGTCACGCCGACCGTGCGCATGGTCATCGTGTCCGAATCCACGCTGAAGGCGCCCGGCCCGGTGACCGGGTAATTGGAGATGCCGAACGTCAACGAGGGATCGGGCAGCCGGCCGGCACGCATGGCCTCGTCGCGGGCCGCTTCGATATCGGCGTCACGCGCTGAAAGCAAGGGAGCTTGCGTGACGCCCTGGCGAACGGCCTGTTCGAGTGAAACAGGCGCTTCGGCGGCATAGGCGGCGGTGACCGTCACCCACGCAAGGGCAACAGCCAGGCCCGACGCCAAGCCGCGTCGGGCAGAAGGTAAGCAGAGCATGGAAGAACACTCCCGGTGATCGAGGGACCTCGTGCGCGGCGGCACGAGGGCGCACGCAGTGGCGCGCGCCGGCCTAGATCAGGAGTGAGCAGTACAACAACGTAGTGGGTGGCGGTGGAGCTCGAAGCCGGACGAACCGCTCCGGCACACGGCTCGGCATGGCGACGATGAGCGCCGGCTCGGGCCAGTACACGGGCAGGGCGGCCAGCGCGCTGGGCGGCACCGACCCCGTGCGTGCGTCCGGCTGGGTCGCACGATCCGGATGGCAGTGCGCCTGGCACAGCGCGCCTTGGTGCTCCGGCCCCTGGCCCATCGAGGCACAGGTCCCCGACATCGCCATGCCAGCGGCCGAGGCCATCGCCATGGGCGGAGCGGTCGGAGTCATCGCGCAGGCGTAAGCGGCCAATGCGAGCTGGTGCCACGTAAGCAGCACGACCGCCAGCCAGGTCAGCCGGCGGCGGGTGCGGGAACGGAGGCGGTGCGTGGGACGCATGCGGCGATGGTACACCGCGCCGCGGCATGGACCCGGGTCCACGGTTCGCTGCCGCGTTCACGACGTGCTC
>NZ_DASSES010000058.1:0-9314 GCF_035695185.1 Frateuria sp. | reverse complement strand
CAGATAGGGCTTGCCCAGCATCGAGGCCTTGCTGACCGTCCGGGCGGGATCATCCAGCAAGGGCAGCACGTACTCGGGCGCCGGCTTGCCGATCAGCGGCGAGGGCACCTCGCGTGGGTCATGTCCGGTGTTCCACCAGATCCCGAAGCCGAACAAACCCACCAGCAGCAGGAAGCCGATGAGCGGCAGTGAACGGCTCATGCGCGCGACTCCTCCACCGGGAGCAGCGGATCGGCCGCGACTTTGGCCGAACGTTTGGCGCGGAAGCGCTTGTCAGCCGCGGCCACGAAGCCGCCCAGCATCATGAACAGCCCACCGGCCCAGATCCAGCGCACGAATGGCTTGGCGTAAAGACGCAGCGCCCAGGCACCTTCGAGGTTGTTCGGGTCCATCGGCTCGCCGAGGGCGACGTAGAGGTCGCGGGTGACACCGGGATCGATCGCCGACTCGGTCTGCACCTGGCCGCGCGGATAGGTGCGCTTTTGCGGATGCATCACGTCGATCGTCCTGCCGTCACGCAGCACGGTGACCGTGCCTTGCTCGGCATGCCAGTTGGGACCGCGGGTGGCGTCGACGCCGTCGAAGCGGAAGGTGTAGGCACCCACGGTCTGCGTGTCGCCCGGTGCCATGCGCACGTCGCGGGTCACGCTGAGCGACTCGGACAGCAGCACGCCAACCAGGAACACGCCCAGCCCGAAATGTGCCAGCAGCATGCCGGCCATTTCGGCGGGGTAGCGTCGCCCGCGCGGCATCTCACGCCAGCGCTTGTAGACGTAAAGCAGCGTGCCGACGCCGCACCACACCGCTGCCGCGACGCCGGCGATCGCCTTCGCCTGGCCCTGCACGAAGAAGGCGGCCACGATCGCGCAGGCCACCGCGGCGATGGTCACCCGTAGCAGCACGCTCCTGAGCGGGCCAGCCTCGCTCTTGCCCCAGCGCAGGAACGGCCCGAACGGCAGCAGCAGGACCACCGGCAGCATCAGCAGCGGGAACAGGAAGCCGAAATAGGGCGGGCCGACCGAGATCTTGCCCAGATGCAGCGCGTCGCCGATCAGCGGGAACAGCGTGCCGAGCAGCACCATGGCGGCCGCCACGGTGAACATCAGGTTGGCGACCAGGATCACCGTTTCGCGCGAGAGCAGCCCGAACGCCTTGCCGCCGGCCACCTTGGGCGCGCGGACCGCGTACAGCAGCAGCGAGCCGCCGATCACGATGGCCAGGAAGCCCAGGATGT
The DNA here is from genome assembly GCF_035695185.1 of Frateuria sp. Taxonomy (GTDB): domain Bacteria; phylum Pseudomonadota; class Gammaproteobacteria; order Xanthomonadales; family Rhodanobacteraceae; genus Frateuria_A. Next base: position 8,080 of record NZ_DASSES010000058.1, on the reverse strand, counting down.
ACAGGCCGCGGCGCGGGTCGGACGCGAACGCATGCACGCTGGTCAGCACGCCCGAGCGCACCAGGAAGGTGCCCAGCAGCGACAGCGAGAAGGCGAAGATCGACAGCAGGATGGTCCAGGCGCGCAGCGAACCGCGCTTCTCCGTCACCGCCTGCGCATGGATCAGCGCCACGCCCACCAGCCACGGCATGAAACTGGCGTTCTCCACCGGATCCCAGAACCACCAGCCGCCCCAACCCAACTCCGCATAGGCCCACCAGCTGCCGGCGACAATGCCGCAGGTGAGGAAGCCCCAGGCGGCGTTGGTCCAAGGTCGCGCCCAGCGCACCCAGCCCTGTTCCAGCGAGCCACCGAGCAGGGCGGCGATGGAGAAGGCGAAGGCCACCGAGAAGCCCACGTAGCCCATGTACAGCACGGGCGGATGGAAGGTCATGCCCGGATCCTGCAGCACCGGGTTGAGGTCACCGCCGTCCGGCGGCATCGGCAGCAGGCGCGCGAAGGGGTTGGAGGTGAAGATGATGAAGGCCAGAAAGCCGACCGCCACGATGCCCAGCACGCCCAGCACGCGCGCCAGGAACGGCTCCGGCAACTGGCGGCTGAAGGCTGCCAACGCCACTGTCCAGACGTTGAGGATCAGCACCCACAGCAGCATCGAGCCCTCGTGCGCGCCCCACACCGCGGCGATGCGGTAGTACCAGGGCAGGGCGAGGTTCGAGTTGTCGGCCACGTACTGCACCGAAAAGTCGAACGTGAGGAAGGCCCAGACCAGCAGGCCGAACGCCATCGCCACGAACACCGCCTGTCCGGCTGCGGCCGGACGGGCGACCGCCATCAGCGCGCGGTTGCCGCGCCAGGCGCCGATCAGCGGCAGCACGCCCTGCGCAAGGGCGAGCAGCATGGCCAGGATGAGGGCGAGCTGGCCGAGTTCAGGGGTCATCGCGGCGCCCCGCTGGAGGCCACGGCCTTGCCGTGGTGCGCCTTCTCCATGGCGTCTTTCAGTTCCTTCGGCATGTAGGTTTCGTCGTGCTTGGCCAGCACTTCGGTGGCGACGAAATGACCGCCATCCATATGTCCCGTGGCGATCACCGACTGGTTGTCGCGGAACAGGTCCGGGAGGATGCCGGTGTACTCGACCGGCAGCGTGCCATCCGCATCGATGACGGTGAAGCCGACCTTGAGCGAATCGCCCGAGCGCTGGATCGAACCGGCCTTGACCATGCCGCCCAGGCGAAACGTCTTGTACGCCTCCGCCTGGCCGGCGCGCACCTGGCTCGGGGTGAACAGGTAGTTCATGTTCTGCTGTAGGGCGAACACGGTCAGTCCCACGGCGACCACGGCGGCGGCGAGCACGAGCAGGACGATGATCAGGCGGCGTTTGCGGGTCGGGTTCATGGATTCACGGAAGGCGAGGCGGCGCGCTGCTGGCGAGCCGTTTGACGTGCCAGGCGCGCGCGAAGTTCACGCAGGTTGCGGCGCCGGCGCAGCAACGGGGAAATGAAGTCGGCGAACAGGACAAGGAAAAACACGGCATAGGCCGGCCACACGTACGCGGCGTAGCCGCCCATGGCGAGGAACCGGCTCATGTCCGCTCCCCTGTGCTCTGTCCCGTGGCGATCCTGCGCACCCAGTCCTTGCCCCCTTCGAGCTCCAGCAGGTCGGTGCGTACGCGGCCGAACAGGCTGGCGACGTAGTAGAGCTTGGTGGCGACCATCATGGTCAGCAACGGCCAGAGCATGCTGGCGCTGATCTTGGACGGGCCCAGGATGCGCACGGTCGAGCCCTGGTGCAGGGTGTTCCACCAGTTGACCGAGAAGTGCACGATCGGCACGTTGATGATGCCGATGATGGCGAGGAACGCGGCGGCACGCGCTCCCTGGCGTCGATCCTCGAAGGCGTGGTACAGGCCGATCACGCCCAGGTACAGGAACAGCAGCACCAGTTCGGAGGTCAGCCGCGCGTCCCAGGTCCACCAGGTGCCCCACATCGGCTTGCCCCACAGCGAACCGGTGACCAGGGTGATGAAGGTGAAAGCCGCGCCGATCGGCGCCGATTCCATGGCCACCGCTTCGGCCAGCTTGATCCGCCACACCAGTGCGATGAACGAGGCCACCCCCATCACGCCGTAGATGAACAGCCCCATCCAGGCGCTGGGCACATGGATGAAGATGATGCGGTAGGCGTCGCCCTGCTGGTAATCGGCGGGGGCCAGCACCAGCCCGCCGTACAGTCCGATCGCACCGGCGACCAGCGCGAGCGCCAGGAACCACGGCCGCAGCGTGCCGGCGAACCGGTAGAAGATCGGCGGCGAGCCCAGCTTGTGCAGCCAGAGGGGAATCCACTTGGACATGGTCTTAGGCGTCCAAAGCAATGCGAAGGGCGGCGGCGCAGGCCAGGGGGGCGAGAACCAGGGCCAGGGCGAGCGCCGCGCCGAGCCAGGCGATCGGGGCGATCCACGGTAACCCCTGTTGGGCGGCCGCAACCGCACCTGCGGCAAAGATGACCACCGGCACGCACAGCGGCAGCAGCATCAGGGCGAGCAGCATACCAGAGCGCCGCGTCCCGGCCGTCAGTGCGACCAGTACGGCGCCCAGCAGGCCGAGCATGGGTGTGGCCAGCAGCAGCGCCAGCATGAGCACGCCCATTACCGGCACGGGCAGGTGCAGCATGCCGGCCAGCATGGGTGCAATCACGATCAGCGGCAGCGCCGTGGTGAGCCAGTGCGCCAGGATCTTCATGCCCAGCATCAGCGCCAGCGGCTGGGGCGCGAGCACCAGTTGCTCGAGTGATCCGTCCTCGATGTCGCTACGGAACATCGCATCGAGCGCCAGCAGCATCGCCAGCAGCACGGTAACCAGTACGATGCCACCGGCAATGCGTTGCAGCAGGGCGTCTTCCGGGCCGAGCGCGAACGGGAACAGCGTGGCGACGATCAATGCGTAGAGCACCGGCATGGCGATGTCGCCGCGGCGGCGCCAGGCGAGCGTGAGGTCGCGCCGCAGCACGGCCCCGCAGGCGACCGCAAGTGAGGCCCGGCTCACGTGGGCAGTTCCCGGCCGGGCAAGGAGCGGAAGGCGTCACGCATGCATGCGGATCCGTTTCGGCTCGCCGCCATGGAAGCTCACCGCACCATGGCTGGTGACCAGCGCCGCTCCCCCGGCGGCCACGTGCATCTCCAGCAAGCGGTTGACCAGCGCGATCCCCGCGCGGTCCAGGTTCGCGTAGGGCTCGTCCAGCAGCCACAGCACGGCCGGCAGGAGCAACAACCGCGCCAGCGCGGCGCGCTTCTTCTGGCCCGCCGACAGGCGGCGCACGGGGTCGTCCTCGTAACCGGCCAGACCGACCTCGGTCAGGACGGAGGCCGCGCTGCGCCCCTCCCGCGTGCCATGCAGGCCGGCGGCGATGTGCAGGTTCTCGCGGGGGCTCATGTCCATCTTCAGGCCCAGCTGGTGACCCAGGAACAGCATCTCGCCGGCGCAGGCGTCGCGGTTCCACGGCTGTCCGCGCCAATCCAGCTCGCCTTCGCCGACATGCAGCAGGCCGGCCAGCAGGCGCAGCAGGGTGGTCTTGCCACTGCCGTTGTCGCCCTCGACCAGCGCCAGCTCGCCCGCGTGCAGGGCGAAATCCAGCGGCCCGAACACCGGCTCGTCGGCGCGCAGGAAAGACAGGCCCCGCGCTCGCAGCAGCGGGATGGCGTGGTCGTAAGTCATCCGGGGAATTGTCCGCAATGCGTGCGCGCCTTGTCCATGCGGTGGGACGGCGCACCCGGTGGTTCAGCGCAGGCGCAGCTCCGCCGGCCCCGCGCCATGCCCGGCCAGCCACGCGTTCTGCCCGTACCGGTCGCCCAGCCGTTCAAGCGCGTCCGGTCCGATACCGACGATCCAGAAGCTGGGCTCGCGCCAGCCATCGGTTCCCTGGCCCATGGCAGGGTACGCCTCGAGCGAGGCGTCGGCCCGCAGATCGGCCAGCAGGCGCCGTTGTGCCTTGCGGTTGAGCGCGGGCGGCTGTGGCCGCGAGCGCGGATTCCATGCGGTAAGGAAACCCCAGTCGCGATCGTCGGCCAGCGGCTGCAACCTCACCGGCAGAGGCTCGCCGACCCGGATGGTGGCGGCGCCACCGGAAGGGAGGCGGACACGGTAGGCGCTGCGGCAGTACGCAGCGAGCAGCCGCTCATCCATGGCGCAGCGGTGGCAGCGGCGGCAACGTTGCCTTGAGCGTCGCCACCGCAGCCTCCAGGTCGACCGCATCCGGATCGTTCGAATCGCGCAGCAACTGCTCGAGCAGCATGTCCTGCGCCCGCCCGCGCTCGAGCGCATAGGCATAGGGCAGGTGGGTGAAGGTAACCATGCGGTAGCGGGCCATGAAGTGCTCCGGCGCCCGCGCAGCCAGATGTGCGCCGAGTGCGCGCTTGGCGAGGTAACGCGGATCGGCCACCGAATCCCGCATCTCGACGTAGTTTTCCAGGGCCATGGCGGCAATCGCGTCGGCGTCGGGCTGGCGGATGCGCTGGAACTCGGCAAAGGCCTCGGCCGGATCGTTGCCCTCGAGCAATCCGGCGAGCACCACCGTGTCCTCGAAGCCGCAATTCATCCCCTGGCCGTGAAAGGGAACGATGGCGTGGGCCGCGTCGCCCACCAGCAACGCGCGGCCGCCGAGGTGCCAGCGCTCCAGGTACAGCGTGGCCAGCGTGCCGACCGGGTGGGCGTCGTAGTCCTCGGCAAAGCCGGGTAGCAGCGGCAGCAGATCGGCGAAGTCGTCCTTGAAGAACGCCTGGGCCGCGCGGGCATCCGGCAGCGAGGCGAAACTCGGGTGCGGCCCCTGCGCGGGGAGGAACAGCGTGACGGTGAAGCTGCCCTCGGTGTTGGGCAGGGCGATGCACATGTAGCCGCCACGCGGCCAGATGTGCAGCGCATTCGGCTCGATCGCGAACTGGTCGTGGCCGCCAGCGTCACGGAGCAGCGCCTGCGGAAGCCGGGAGGCGGACGGGATTTCCAGTTCCTTGTACCCGTGCCCGAGCCAATCGGTGCGCTCGCCCAGCCGTTGCCGGGCGTTCATCGCCATGCGCAAAGCCGAGCCCGCGCCGTCGGCACCGATCAGGATGGGGGCATCCACCTCACGCTCGAGGCCGTCGGGGTCGGCCACGCGCATGCGGCCGGCATCGAAATCCGCGGAGACCAGGCCCTGCCCGAAATGAAAGCGCACGCCGGCCGCCTCGGCCGCATCCAGCAGCAAGACGTTGAGCCCGCCGCGCGAGACCGACCAGATCACCTCGCTGTCGTCCACGCCATAGCGCTGCAGGCCGCTGCGCCCGTCGGTGGTGTGCACCATGCGACCGCGCATCATCACCGCGTGCCGCAGCACCTGCTCGGCCAGGCCGGCACTGCGCAAGGCCTGCAGGCCGCGCTCCGCCAACGCCAGGTTGATCGAACGGCCGCCCTGGAACCCGGCGATCCGCGGGTCGGGGCGCTTTTCGAACACATCCACGGCAAAGCCGCGTCGCGCCAGTTGCTGGGCCAGCAGCGCGCCGACCAGGCCGCCGCCGATCAGGGTCAGGGAGGGTTTGCTGCTCATGGGCGATCCGTTGCTTCGTATCGCCAGACTGTTCCGCAAGCGGGCCGGGACTGCAATGCCCTTGGTCTTCCCTTCGGGCCCGGTGGGCGCGGGGCGCTCTCAGGCTCCCGTCATCCTGGGCAGTGGATCAGCGTAAAGGCGTCTTGCGGAAGGGGCTGTCGGTGGCCTCCCCCGGCCCGGCCCCCCTGCCGACGGGCACACGTCGTCCTGGCGGACGGTCAACGCTGTATCAGCCGGGCTCAGCCCTTGCGGGTCTTGTTCGGCGGCGCCTGTGCGGCAGCATCCAGGAAACCCCGTTGCATGGTCTTCCAGGCGTCCAGGTTGCGTTCGGTCAATTCGTTGAGCATGGACCAGGGTGTCTGGCCCATCAGGCTGTTGAGTTGGGCGCGGAACTGCTGCTGCTGGTCGAGGAATACCTGCAGGCTGCGCTCCAGGTACGGACCCATGAAGCCCTGCAGCGAGTCGCCGTAGAAGCGGATGATCTGGCTGAGCAGTTGGGGGGACAACATCGGCTGCCCCTTCTCCTCATGCTCGGAGATGATCTGCAGCAGCACTGAACGGGTCAGGTCCTCCCCGCTCTTGGCATCGCGGACCTCGAAGGTTTCGCCGTCCAGTACCAGCTGACGGACTTCTTCCAGCGTGATGTAGCTGGAGATCTCCGTGTCGTAGAGCCGGCGGTTCGGATACTTCTTGATGATGCGCAGTTTTTGTGCCATGCGTCACACGCTAGCAGAACGTATTGCGCTGCACCAGACATCCATGCTGCACGCCGGGGTGCAGCAATCCAGCCCTTGCCGCCCTGCGTCAATGCCCCACTGCGCCGCCGGCGCTGCCGAAGGGCGGGCGGGCGAACCAGAGGATCGGAATCAGCGACACGAACAGCACCGCGCAGCCGAAGAACACGTCGTTCACGGCCAGGGTGAGCGCCTCGCGGCTTAGCAGCCGATCGACCAGGCCCAGGGTCTGCGTGTGCGAAAGACCCATATGCGAGACCTGCCCGATGAACTGCGTGGCGGCCGGATGCGCCGGGCTGACGTACTCGGTCAGCGTGGCGTGGTGGTACTCGCCCCGGTGCTGCCACAGCGTCACGGTGACCGCGGTGGAGATGCTAGACCCCATGGTGCGGCAGAAGTTGGACAGCCCCGTGGCGCTGGCGATCTGCTCCGGCGGCAGGCCGGACAGATAGATCTGGTTGAGAGGGATGAAGAAGCAGGGAATGGCGATGCCCATCACGAAGCGTGGCAGCACCAGGGTGGAGAACGAGGCCGACGCATCGAAGGTGGAGAACCACCAGGAGGTGATCGCGAACACGATGAAGGAGAACGTGACCACCCCGCGCAGGTCGAGCTTGTCCATGTTGCGCCCGAGAATGGGCGACATCAGGAATGCCAGGATGCCCACCGGCGCCGTGGCCAGCCCGGCCCAGGTGGCGGTGTAGTTCAGCGTCACCTGCAGCCACAGCGGGAACACCACATTTATCCCGAAGAACGCGAACATGCCCAGGGTGAGCGCGATCACGCCCACGGTGAAGTTGCGCTGCCGGAACAGCGAAAGGTCCACCACCGGGTGTTTGGCGTGAAGTTCCCACACGACGAGGAAGGTCAGGCAGACCAGCGCGACGATGCCCAAGGCCAGGATAAGCGGCGAAGCGAACCAGTCGCGGTCGTTGCCGTTGTCCAGCATGAACTGCAGCGCGCCTACGCCGACCACCAGCAGCGCCAGCCCTACGGCATCGATCGGGGTCTTCGCGGTTTTCGTCTCGCGCTTGTGCAGCAGGCCCCAGGTGATGACCGCGGCGGCCAGGCCCACCGGCAGGTTGATGTAGAAGATCCAGGGCCAGGAGAAGTTGTCGGTGAGCCAGCCGCCGAGGATCGGCCCGAAGATCGGCGCCACCACCACGGTCATCGCCCATAGCGCCAGCGCGATGCCCTGCTTGGCCTTCGGGTAGCTCGACAGCAGCAGGGTGAGCGAGAGCGCCACCATCGGCCCGGAGCCGGCACCCTGCATCAGGCGCGCGACTACCAGCATCGGCATCGAAGTGGCGAGGCCGCAGAGCATGGAGAAAGTCACGAACAGCAGCACGGAGGCGACGAAGCTCCTCACTTCGCCAAAGCGCCGTGCGATCCAGCCGGTGAGCGGCTGCATGATCGCGCTGGCCAACGCGTAGGAGCTGATCGTCCAGGTGCCCTCGCTGGGGCTCACCCCAAGGCTGCCGGCGATATGCGGCACGGCCACGTTGACGATGGTCATGTCCAGCACCTCCATGAAGGTGCTGAACGCGACGGCGATGGTTAGCAGCACAAGCGCGCCACCGTGCAGGGGCGGCAGCGGCTTGGTCTCGTTGGGGGTGGCGGCCATCGGGAGGGGCCTTCGTTACCGCACGGCGCGGGGCAGGTTGGCCTGGATGATGCGCTGGGCCTCGACTTCGGCCTTGTCCATCAGGCGGTCGTACACGGTGGTCTGCGCGACAGGCTGGCGGGCCGGGGCCTGCGCCAGCACGGCGCCGCGATCG
>NZ_DASSES010000057.1:0-3483 GCF_035695185.1 Frateuria sp. | reverse complement strand
CCATGGGCTTTTCCACCCTCTTCATCCGCCGCCCGATCGCCACCTCGCTGCTGATGGTCGCGGTGCTGCTGCTGGGCGTGCTCGGCTACCGCCAGCTGCCGGTCTCGGCGCTGCCGGAAATCGATGCGCCGAGCCTGGTGGTGACCACGCAGTACCCGGGCGCCAGCGCGACCACCATGGCGGCGCTGGTGACCACGCCGCTGGAGCGTCAGCTCGGGCAGATCTCGGGCCTGTCGATGATGAGCTCCGATTCGTCCGCCGGCCTGTCGACGATCATCCTGCAGTTCAACATGGACCGGGACATCGACATCGCCGCGCAGGACGTGCAGGCGGCGATCAGTTCGGCCAAGGGCACGCTGCCCAACAACCTGCCCTACCCGCCGGTCTACAACCGCGTGAACCCGGCCGATGCGCCGATCCTCACGCTGATGCTCACCTCCGACAGCAGGCAATTGCGCGAGGTCAATGACCTGGCCGATTCGATCATCGCGCAGAAGCTCTCGCAGGTGCAGGGCGTGGGCCTGGTCTCGATCGCCGGCAACGTGCGCCCGGCCGTGCGCGTGCAGGTCAATCCCTCGCAGCTGTCCAACCTGGGCCTGACCCTGGAGGACGTGCGCGCCGCGCTGCAGGCGGCCAACGTCAATGCACCCAAGGGCACCTTGAACGGCGCCACCCAGAGCTACTCGATCGGCACCAACGACCAGCTCACCGACGCGGCCGCCTACGGGCAGACCATCATCAGCTACAAGGACGGCGCGCCGGTGCGGCTGAAGGACGTCGCGCGCGTGGTCGATGGCGTCGAGAACGACCAGCTCGCCGCCTGGGCCAATGGCAAGCCGGCGGTGCTGCTGGACATCCGCCGCCAGCCCGGTGCCAACATCGTGCAGACGGTGGAGCAGATCCGCGCCGTGCTGCCCTCGTTGCAGGCGGTGCTGCCGGCCGACGTGCACCTGGACGTGTTCGCCGACCGCACCGTCACCATCCGCGCCTCGGTGCACGACGTGGAGTTCACGCTGATCCTCACCGTGTGCCTGGTGGTGGGCGTGATCTTCGTGTTCCTGCGCCGGCTGTGGGCGACGATCATCCCGTCGGTGGCGGTGCCGCTGTCGTTGATGGGCACCTTCGGCGTGATGGCCTTCAGCGGCATGTCGCTGGACAACCTCTCGCTGATGGCGCTGACCGTCGCCACCGGCTTCGTGGTCGACGATGCGATCGTGATGATCGAGAACATCGTGCGCTACATCGAGCAGGGCAAGAGCGGCAGGGAAGCGGCCGAGATCGGCGCGAAGGAAATCGGCTTCACGGTGCTCTCGCTGACCGTCTCGCTGATCGCGGTGTTCCTGCCGCTGCTGCTGATGCCGGGCGTCACCGGCCGCCTGTTCCACGAGTTCGCCTGGGTACTGACCATCGCGGTCGCCATCTCGATGCTGGTGTCGCTGACGCTGACGCCGATGATGTGCGCCTACCTGCTCAAGCCCGATCAGTTGCCCGAAGGTGATGCCGCGCACGAGCATGCCGTCGTGCAGGGCAAGCACAACCTGTGGACGCGCACGGTCGACTTCTATGGTCGCACGCTGGACTGGGTGCTCGACCACCGCCGCCTGACCATGCTGGTGGCCGCGGCGACCGTGGTGCTCACCGTCATCCTCTACGTGGTGATCCCCAAGGGCCTGCTGCCCGAGCAGGACACCGGCCTGATCACCGGCGTGGTGCAGGCGGACGAGAACGTCGCCTTCCCGCAGATGGAACAGCGCACCAAGGCCGTCGCGGATGCCTTGCGCCGGGACCCGGCCGTCTCCGGCGTGGCCGCCTTCATCGGCGCGGGCACCATCAACCCGACGCTCAACCAGGGCCAGCTCTCGATCGTGCTCAAGGACCGCGGTGACCGCGGCGGCCTCCAGGACGTGCTGCCGCGCCTGCAGGATGCGGTGGCCAACATCCCGGGCGTGGCGCTGTACCTCAAGCCCGTGCAGGACGTCACGCTGGACAGCCGCGTGGCCGCGACCGAGTACCAGTACTCGCTTTCCGAGGTGAACTCGGCGGACCTGGCCAGGCATGCCGAGCAGATGACCCAGGCCTTGCGCCAGCGGCCGGAGCTGGCCGACGTGGACAACAACCTGGCCAACCAGGGCAACGCGCTCAAGCTGACCATCGACCGCGAGAAGGCCAGCCGCCTGGGCGTGCCGGTGCAGACCATCGACGATACGCTCTACGACGCCTTCGGCCAGCGCCAGATCTCGACCATCTTCACCCAGCTCAACCAGTACCGCGTGGTGCTGGAGGTGGCGCCGGAATTCCGCTCCAGCCGCGACCTGCTCAACAAGCTGACCGTGCGGGGCAACGGCTCGGGCGCGCTGACCGGCTCCAACGCGACCAGCTTCGGCCAGCTCACCTCGGCCAACTCGGCGACGCCCTCGGGGATAGGCAACACCGGCAACGTCGGCTTCCAGGTCGGTGCCGGCGGCACCATCCCGATCGCCTCGCTGGCCACCGCCCAGGTCGGTAGCGCGCCGCTGGTGGTCAGCCACCAGCAGCAGCTGCCGGCGGTGACGATCTCGTTCAACCTGGCACAGGGCTATTCGCTGTCCGAGGCGGTCGATGCGATCCACGAGGTCGAGGCGCAGCTGGACTTCCCGCCGCAGGTGCGCGGCCAGTTCATCGGCAAGGCGGCCGAGTTCAACGCCTCGATCGGGGACGAGGTGCTGCTGCTGCTGGCGGCGATCGTGGTGATCTACATCGTGCTGGGCGTGCTCTACGAGAGCTACATCCACCCGCTGACGATCATCTCGACCTTGCCACCGGCGGGCGTGGGTGCACTGCTGGCGCTGATCCTGTGCGGCATGAGCCTGTCGGTCGACGGCATCGTCGGCATCGTGCTCCTGATCGGCATCGTCAAGAAGAACGCGATCATGATGATCGACTTCGCGATCGAGGCGCAGCGCGATGGGCTGAATGCGCGCGAGGCGATCCGGCGGGCCTGCCTGCTGCGCTTCCGCCCGATCATGATGACCACCGCGGCGGCCATGCTCGGTGCCTTGCCGCTCGCGCTGGGCAACGGTATCGGCGCCGAGCTGCGCCGGCCGCTGGGCGTGTCGATCGTCGGTGGCCTGCTGCTCTCGCAGCTGGTCACGCTGTACACCACCCCGGTGATCTATCTGTACATGGAGCGCTTCTCGGACTGGCTGCGGCTGCGCCGCGAGCGCCGGGCCCTGGCGCGCGCCGAGGCCGACGCCCGGGCGGTGTGAGCGCCCTGCTCCCTCTCCCTTCCGGGGGTGGGGATGAGGGGCCGGGGCTCGCGGGAATGCCGGCAAGGATGCTTTCCTGGTGGTCGCCCTTGCGCGGCCTCTCCTCGGCTTGGCTCGCCTGCGGCGGGCTTTCGATCGCCTGCCGGCGCTCGAGGCGCTGTGCGCGGAGGTGCGCGCAGTGACCACCGCCCTCGGTTTCGACTTCGCCTGACGATCTGCTTTCTCTCCCCGCCGGGAG
>NZ_DASSES010000056.1:0-7164 GCF_035695185.1 Frateuria sp. | reverse complement strand
CAGCTTGCGCACGCGCTCGGCCGGGCTGACCACGTCGGTCAGGCGGATGCCGAACTTCTCGTTGATCACCACCACCTCGCCGTGCGCGACCAGGGTGCCGTTGACGAACACGTCCAGCGGCTCGCCGGCGGCGCGGTCCAGCTCCACCACCGAGCCCTGGTTGAGCTGCAGCAGGTTGCGGATGCTGATGCGGGTGCGGCCCACCTCCATGGCCAGCGTGACCGGCACGTCCAGGATCATGTCCAGGTTGACGTCGCCGGCATCGCCGGCGAAGCCGGCGAGGGCGTCGGGATCGATGCGGTCGGCGACCGCGGCGTCGTTGGCAGTCATGCGCTTTTCTTCTCTGTGAACTCGCCGGCCGCGCGCCTTTCGCGGCGGCCGACCTGGGTCTGGAACTGGATCGCCGTGTGGCCGTTGGCCTGGCCGTAGCGGCCGCGGAACACCGGCACGTCCTCGGCGAAGACGGTGCAGAGCTCGGGCAGCGTCACCGGGATCACGTCGCCGGGGCGCAGGCCCAGGAAATCGCCGATGGACAGCTGCATTTCGATCAACAGCGAACTCAACTCGACCTCGGCGTCGAGCACCTCTTCCTGCAGGTGCTCGACGAAGCGGTCGTCGCGGTCGGCCAGGTCGCTCTGCACGCCGGCGTCGAGCAGCGTGCGGATCGGTTCGACCATGGCGTAGGGCAGGGTCAGGTGGATCTCGCCACCACCACCGTCGAGTTCGACGTGGAAGCGCGAGACCACCACCGTCTCGGTCGGGCTGACGATGTTCGCGAACTGCGGGTTGATCTCGGAGTTGATGTACTCGAACTCCAGCGGCAACACCGGGCTCCAGGCCTCGGTCATCGCGCCGAACAGCTCTGTCAGCATGATCTGGATCACGCGGTTCTCGGTCGCCGTGAAGTCGCGGCCCTCGATGCGCGCGTGGAAGCGCCCGTCGCCGCCGAAGAAGTTGTCGATCACGGTGAACACCAGCCGAGGCTCGAAGACCACCAGCGCGGTGCCGCGCAACGGCTTGATCCTGATCAGGTTGAGGTTGCTCGGGACCGCCAGGCTGTGCACGTATTCAGCGAACTTGACCATCTTCACGCCGAGCACCGACACCTCGCAGCTCTTGCGCAACACGTTGAACACGCCCAGGCGGAAGAACCGCGCGAAGCGGTCGTTGACCATCTCGAGCGTCGGCAGGCGGCCGCGCACGATGCGGTCCTGCTGGGTGAAGTCATAGGCCTGGACGGCTTCGGCCGGCGGCGGCTCGTCCTCGCCGGTGGCCACCGCGCCACCGGTGACGCCGTCGAGCAGCGCGTCGATCTCGTCCTGGGAAAGCAGGTCGCTCATGGGCGCGCTCGCCTCACTGCATCACGAAGCTGGTGAAGTACAGCGCGTCGATGCCGGGCTTGCCGGTTCGCGCCGTGACGATCTTGCGCACCGCCTCCAGCGCCTCAGCCTGCAGCTTCTGCTTGCCGGCGGGGTCGCTGAGGATCGAATAGCTCTGGCGGCTGAACAGCATCACCAGGGCGTTGCGCACGACCGGATCGACGCCCTTGACCGTGTCCAGTGCGGCCTGGTCGTGCGCCATCAGGGTGACGCCCACCTGCAGGTAGCGCATGGAATCATCGTCGCGGAAGTTGACGACGAAGGCCGGGTCGAGCGGCAGGAAGTATTCGGGCTGGTTCCTGGTCGGAGCGCTCGCGCCGCCATCCTTGCCGGCCTTCGCCGTGGCGGGCTTGTCGTTTCCGTGGGACATGAACAGGTAGGCGCACGCGCCCGACACCGCCAGCAGCGCCACCACCAGGCCGATCACCAGCGGCGAGCGCTTCTTCTTCGGCACTGCTACCGCTACCGCTTCTTCTTCCGTAATTGCCATGCCTGGACCTCGGTTGTTGTTCTTTCGGCTGGCGCCTGGGGCGCCGCCTTGCACGGACCTTGTAGCAATCCGCGTGCCACGGCCCGAAGGCTTGGCCCTGCTTGGTTTGCGGCAGGCGCGGCGCTTTCTTGACGCGCGGCGGCGAACGGGCGCGTCGCGATCACGACGGGCGCCTGGAAGTCGACGGCGCGCGGGACGGTTCGACTTCGGCGCTTGCGCGCCTGCGCTCGGCGCGAACGGCAGGGAGGATGGCGGGCGCCTGAGCCCCTCTCCCGTCGGGAGAGGGGTTGGGGAGGTCCAGTCCTGCCGATGCCTCCGGCTCCGCCTGAACCCTCACCCGCCTGTCGGCACCCTCTCCCGGAGGGAGAGGGATCCGGGTTCGGGGCTCGCGGCCAGCGCTTCGACTTCGGCGCTTGCGCGCCTGCACTCGGCGCGAACGGGAGGGAGGGTGGCGGGCGCCTGGGCCCCTCTCCCGTCGGGAGAGGGGTTGGGGAGAAGGTTCGGTCCTGCCGGGCATCCGGCTGCGCCGAACCCTCACCCGCCTGTCGGCATGCTCTCCCGGAGGGAGAGGGATCCGGGTTCTGGGCTCATGGCCAGCACTTCGACTTGGGCGCTACGCCTGCGCCCGGCGCGAACGGATGCGTGGCCGGCGGGAGGCCTGAGCCCCTTGCCCGGGAGAGGGGCCCGGTCGGTAGTTCGAAGAAGGAGCCAAAAACCCCCGGTCACCCTGAGCGTGGGCCGCAGGCCGAAGTCGAAGGGGCCACGCCCCTCAGGCAAACGTATCGAGCATGCCGAGCGCCGCCGGCGCGCTCGCCATCACGGCCGGCTCGGCTTCGACCTCTCCGACCGCGCCGGACGCATCGCCCCCGTGCCCACCCCCGCCGTGCTGCTGGCGCTGCCCCACGTCCGCCTGGCCGAGGGCCAGACCGTGGTGCGCCAGCAGGGCGTCGAGCTGCGGCAAGGTCTGCTGCACGACGTGCACGGCCGCGGGATGCTGCACGGCAAAGCTCACGTCGACGCGGTCGTGGTTCATGCTGACCTTGACGTCCAGCGTGCCCAGGTCTTCCGGATGCAGGCGGATGCGCGCCTGCTTGACGTCCTGCTGGCCCAGCCAGACCACGTGCTGGCCCAGCTCCTGCGCAAAGGCGGGCGTGCCGGCGGGACTGGCGACCGAGAGGTTGTGCGTCGGTACCACGGCGTTGCCGGGATCGGCCGCCGGCAACGGGGTGGCGGACAGGCTGCCGAGCTGCGCGACATCGAAGGAGGCGTCCTTCTGCTCGGCGGGCTTGGCCAGCAGGGGCGCGAGGGCGTTGGCATCCACGTCGATCGCGGACCTGGCGGCCGCCGCCGTGGCGGCGGTGTTGGCCAGCAGCACCAGCGCGGCCGGTGCCTTGGCGGCCTTGCCCTCGGTGCCCGCCGCGGTGGCCGCATGGGTCACCATCCCGGCCCCGGCGAGCGGCCTCGCTGGCGCGGCCTGGCCGATCAACGCGAGCATGGCCGCAGCCAGCGCGGCCGCGTCCGTGTCGCCCTGGTCCTTCGCCGGTGCCTGGGCCGGCTTCGGGCGACCGGGCTCCGTCTTCGGGGCATGCGTGGCCGTGGCCGCCTCCTGCCCCGAGTCCTCCTGTGCCGGCTGGTCGTGCCCCTCGCCGTGCTGCTGGCGGGCCGCGTCCAGGTGGCGATCGAAGCGGTCGTCGTCCGCGGCGGAAGCCGGGCCGTTGGCGGACCGCGCCGGAGGCGGCGCGGGCTGGGTGGGATTCACGGCAGTGGTGGTCGCGCTCATGGGCACTTCCTCAGGAGACTCGAACGGCGTGCGTCAGGCACAACCCAGCAAACTTCGCGCCAAGACCTACCTCGCCGGACGCCGATGCTGCATGCGTTCGTCGATGTCGTTCTGTTCGCGGCGGTCCTCGGCCTTGCGCTCCTGCTCGCGGTAGCGGTCAATCACGTTGTCCAGTGCGGCTTCGCGCGCATGCGCGTCGCGCCACAGGCCGCGCATCTGGTCGAGCAGCCAACGCTGGCGCTCGATCTCCAGCACCTGCTGCTCGATCGCCCGGTCGATGCGCTCGACGAATTGCTGGCGGTTCATCAGCGCGGTGGCCGTCAAACCACCGACACCGGGGGGCGTGGCGTATTCCTGGCGGTAGCCGCGCAGCTCCATCAGCTGGCGCTCGGCCTTGGCCAGCCGCTGCTGCTGCTCGGCCAGCTTGAGCACGGCGTCTTCGCTGCGCTGTTTGGCCTGGTCGGCGGCCGGCTGCAGGCGGTCGGCGCGCTTGCTCACGCGGTGGCCTCGGTGGCCAGGGCGTTCAAGGCGGCGATGCCGTCGGCGAGGTTCATCGGCTCGTCCACCTCCTGCTGCAGGAATGCGCGCAACTTCGGCCACATCACGATGGCCTGGTCGACCTGCGGATCCGACCCTTTCTGGTAGGCGCCGACCGCGATCAGGTCGCGCTGCTGACGGTAGGCCGAATAGACCTGGCGAAAACGTTGCGCGGCGCGCTGGTGCACGCGCGCGGTGACCGCCGGCATGACGCGGCTGATCGACGCTTCGATGTCGATCGCCGGGTAATGGCCGGCCTCGGCCAGGTCGCGCGAGAGCACGATGTGGCCATCCAGGATTGCACGCGCGGCGTCGGCGATCGGATCGTGCCGATAGTCGTCGCCTTCGGTCAGTACCGTGTAGAACGCCGTGATCGAACCGCGCCCCTCGGCATCGTTGCCGGCTCGCTCGACCAGCGCAGGCAGCATGGCGAACACCGACGGCGGGTAGCCCTTGGTCGCCGGCGGCTCGCCGATCGCCAGCGCGATCTCGCGCTGGGCCTGGGCGTAGCGGGTGAGCGAATCCATCAGCAGCAGCACGCGCTGGCCACGGTCGCGGAACCATTCGGCGATCGCAGTGGCGTACTGGGCGCCGCGCAGGCGCTTGAGCGGCGGCGCGTCGGCCGGGGCGGCGACGATCACCGCGCGGCGGCGCCCTTCCACGCCCAGCGTGTGCTCGACGAATTCCTTCACCTCGCGGCCGCGCTCGCCGATCAGGCCGACCACCACCACGTCGGCGTCGGTGTACCGGGTCATCATGCCCAGCAGCGTGGATTTGCCCACGCCGGAGCCGGCGAACAGGCCCAGTCGCTGCCCGCGGCCGACGGTGAGCAGCGCGTTGATCGCGCGCACGCCGGTGTCCAGCGGGGTGTCGATCGGCTTGCGCGCCATCGGGTTGATCGGTTCGGCCTTGAGCGCGGCGTGTTCGCCGGTGTCCAGCGGGCCGGCGCCATCCAGCGGCACGCCGTCGGCGCCGATCACGCGGCCGAGCAGGCCGGCGCCGACCGGCAGACCGCCGGCATGGGCCAGCGGACGCACCCGCGCATTCGGCAGCACGCCGTGCATCTCGCCGACCGGCATCAGCAGCAGGCGTTCGTCGGCGAAACCGACCACCTCGGTGTCGAGCTGGCTGCCGTCGGCGGTATCGACCAGGCAGCGGGCGCCGAGCGCGGCTTCACAGCCTTCGGCCTCCAGCGTGAGGCCGACCACGCGGCGCAGCCGACCCTCGACCGCGAGCGTGTGGGCCGCCTGCGCACGCTGGCGACGCCGGGCAAGCTGCTCGGCCCAGGCCGCGCGGGTCATGTCGGGACGCCTGAAGATTCCCTCCCCTGCTCGCAGGGGAGGGTTGGGGAGGGGTTGCCCGCGGCTCGCGGCACGTCCGGACCACCCCCTCCCAGCCTCCCCCTGCGCGGCATGGGGAGGAGCGGGCCCGGGCACGCACGAGACATCACGGCGCGGCCTCGTCGCCGAGCACGGCATCGACCATCGCCGCCAGGCGCGTCTCCAGGCGCGCATCCAGCCGCGAACGTTCGCTTTCCAGCAGGCAGTCACCACGCTTGAGCGCGGGATCGGCGACCAGCTGCCAGTGCGCTTCGGCCGCGTCGAGCTCGCGCATCAGGGCGAGGTCGTCGGGATGGAGGCGTACCCGCAATTCGCGCGTGGCGGCAGGCAACGCAGCCGCCGCCTGGCGCACGGCCTGGACGATCAGTTCCGGCCGGGTCGCCAGTTCCTGGGCAATCACGCGGCGCGCGACGAGCAGCGCCATTTGCGCCAGTTCCCGCTCCACCGCCGCATCGAGCGACTCGAGCGGGCGCGCCGCCTGGGCGCAGATCGCCTCCAGCCGCGCCACGCGCTCGCGGCCTTGCGCACGTGCCTCGGCCAGGCCCTGGGCAAGGCCCGCGGCATGGCCTTCCTCACGCGCCTGGCGCTCGAGCGTCTCCAGGTCGCTGACGGTGGGATGGCTGGCCGGCTCGGCCGGCGCCGGCGCGGAGGTCGCGGCGCTGCCGACCTGCGGCGGCTCCCAGCGCTGGTAGCCGGCCACGGCGTCGCGGTTGAGGACGGCGCTCATCAGACCAGGTCATCCGAGCCGCCGAGGGTGATCTGCCCGGCATCGGCCAAGCGCCGGGCGATGCCCAGGATCTCCTTCTGCGCGGCATCGACCTCGGATACACGCACGGGCCCGGCCACCTCCAGGTCGTCGCGCAGCATGTCGGCGGCGCGCTTGGACATGTTGGCGAACATCTTTTCGCGGATCGACGGTTCGGCCCCCTTGAGCGCCACGATCAGGCGCGGCGAGGGCACTTCGCGCAGCAGCGCCTGCATCGAGCGGTCGTCCAGCTCGACCAGGTCGTCGAAGACGAACATCAGGTCTTCGATCTTGCTGCCCAGGTTCGGGTCGTGGCTGCGGATGGCGGCCATCAGCTCGGCCTCGCGGCTGGTTTCCATCGCGTTGAGGATGTCGGCCGCGGCCTTCAGGCCACCGACGCTGGCGGACTTGAGCTTGTTGGTATTGCCGGAGAACTGGCGCTCCATGATCTCGTCCAGCTCGTTCAGCGCATGCGGCTGCACGCCGTCGAGCGTGGCGATGCGCATGATCGCGTCCGAGCGCGTGCGCCCGGGCAGGTAGCCGAGCACTTCGGCGGCCTGGTCGTGTTCGAGGTGCGCCAGCACCAGCGCGATGATCTGCGGGTGTTCCTGGCCGATCATCTCGGCGATGGCGCGCCCTTCCATCCACTTGAGCGACTCCAGCCCCTTGCTGGAGCGGCCGAGCAGGATGCGGTCGATCAGGCTGCCGGCCTTGCTCTCGCCCAGCGCGTTGGTGAGGATCTTGCGGATGTAGTCCTCGGTGCCGACGCCGAGCGCGGTCTGCGAGCCCAGGTCGTCGTGCAGGCGGGTGAGCACCTTGTCGACCTGCTCGCGCGAGACCGAGGTGAGGCTGGCCATGGCCTGGCCGACCGCCTGCACGTCGCGTGCGGACAG
>NZ_DASSES010000055.1:0-18432 GCF_035695185.1 Frateuria sp. | reverse complement strand
GAGGCGGGTCAGGCGATCGAGCCGGGACTCGGCATGCGCACGCAGGGCGGGCGTGACTTCGATCTGCTGGCCGGTGAGTTGGAACTGCATGGGGCGCCTCCTCTGTTACGGGCCGCCGTGGGGCGGCGGGTTCGCATGCCGGCGAAGGGTGCCGGCGTGCCGGTCTTTCATTCGTATGGGATCGTTCGGGCCGGTTCCAAGTGGCGGGTTTCAGGACCTGGTCAGCTGGCGCGCTGGCGCTCGCTGGAACTGGGGATACGCAAGGCCTCGCGGTACTTGGCCACGGTGCGGCGGGCGACCTGGATGCCCTTGCGGTTGAGCTCCTCGGCCAGGGCCTGGTCGGACAGCGGCTTGCGTGGGTCCTCCGCGTCGATGAGCTTCTTGATCATGGCCTGGATGGCGGTGGCCGAAGCGCCGCCGCCGTCCTCGGTCGAAACGCCGCTGGAGAAGAAGTACTTCAGTTCGAAGGTGCCGCGCGGGGTGTGGATGTACTTGCGCGTGGTCACGCGGGAGATGGTCGACTCGTGCATGCCGACCTCCTCGGCAACTTCCCGCAGCACCAGCGGGTGCATCGCCTCGGGACCGTAGTCGAGGAAGGCACTCTGCCGGCGCACGATCGCGTCGGCCACCTTCATCAGCGTCTCGGCGCGCGATTCCAGGCTCTTGATCAGCCAGCGCGCTTCCTGCAACTGGCCGCGCATCCAGCTGGCATCCTCGCCACGCGCCTGCGCGATCAGGCTGCAATAGTGCTGGTTGAGGCCCAGCCGCGGCTGGCAGTCCGGGTTCAGGCTGACCTTCCAGCGGCTGCCTTCCTTGTAGGCATAAACGTCCGGCGCCACGTATTCGACCGGGGTGGCGTCCAGCGCGGCACCGGGGCGCGGATCCAGGCTGCGGATCAGCAGCGCGGCCCCGGCCACCTCGTCCTCGCAGGCGCGCAGCTTGCGCGCGAGCCTGGCGATGTCGTTGCGCGCCAGCAGTTCCAGCTCGCCGGCAACGATCTGCAACGCCAGCCCACGGTGGGGGGTGCCGGCATCGAACTGTTCCAGCTGCACCTGCAGGCAATCACGCAGGTCCAGGCTGGCGATCCCGGTGGGGTCGAAGCGTTGCAGTTGCCGGCGCACGGCCTCGACTTCGTCGACGCTGGCGCGCAGGTCCGCAGGCAGCGCGGCGAGTACGCCCTCGATCCCTTCGGCCAGGTAGCCGTCCGCATTGAGGGCGTCGATGATGACCGTGGCGATCAGGCGCTGGCGCGTGCTCAACGGCGTCAGGTTCAGCTGCCACAACAGGTGCTCGGCGAGGGTTTCGGGCGCCACGTTCTGCGGCTCGAAGTCCTCCTCGGTGCGGCTGCCCGAGCTGGCGCCGCTGCCGAGCGAGAAGTCGATCGGCGCCTCGGCGGGCGTGTCGGGTTCGTTCCAGTCGGCGCCGTCGTCCGCGTCGTGGTCCACGGTGGGCGCTTCGGCCGGCGTGGCGCTGAAGCTCTCTTCCGCGGTCTCGCCCGGCGCGGCCTCCTCCTCGAATTCCAGCAGCGGGTTGCCTTCGGCGATCTGCCGCAGCTCCGCTTCCAGCTCCAGCTGCGACAGCTGCAACAGCCGGATCGCCTGCTGCAATTGCGGCGTCAGGGTGAGCTGTTGGTTGAGTCGGAACTGGAGTCCGGGTTTCATGCCAGCCGTTGTGGAATAAGCTGCGAGCATCCTACCCCGGCGGGTGTGACGCGACCATAGCGATGGCAGGCTCTGGCGGGCCCTGCGTCACAAGACTCCTCAGAGCTTGAATTCACGCCCCAGGTAGACCTCGCGGACCTTCTCGTCGGCAAGGATGTGCGCCGGCGTGCCGCGCGAGAGCACCTCGCCGTCGTTCAGGATGTAGGCACGGTCGCAGATGCCGAGGGTTTCGCGCACGTTGTGGTCGGTGATCAGCACGCCGATGCCACGCTCCTTGAGGTGCCGCACGATGCGCTGGATCTCGCCGACGGAAATGGGGTCGACGCCGGCGAACGGTTCGTCCAGCAGCATGTAACGCGGCTGCGCCGCCAGGGCGCGGGCGATCTCCACGCGGCGGCGCTCGCCGCCGGAAAGGCTGATGCCCTTCTGGCCGGCGATGTGCGCGATCTTCAGCTCGTCCAGCAGGCTTTCGAGCTGTTCGTTGCGTTGCCGGGCGGTGAGGCCCTCGCGCAGCTCCAGCACGGCCATGATGTTATCGGCGACGCTCAGCCGGCGGAACACCGAGGGCTCCTGTGGCAGGTAGCCGATGCCCAGGCGGGCGCGCGCGTGCATCGGCAGGCCGGTGATGTCCTGGCGGTCGAGGCGGATGCTGCCACCATCGGCCTCGACCAGGCCCACCACCATGTAGAAGCAGGTGGTCTTGCCGGCGCCGTTGGGGCCGAGCAGGCCGACCACTTCACCCTGGCGGATGGAAAAACCGAAATCGCGCACGACCTGGCGCGAGCGGTAGCGTTTCTGCAGGCCTTCGGCAGCGAGCATCGGTCAGGGCTGCCCGCTGCTGGTGGCGTGGGCGGGAGCAGGAGCGCTGGCGGCAGGCGCCGGTGCCGCGGCCGGCGCGGCGGCACCGGGCTTGGGCTTGGGCTTGGGCTTGAAGATCATGTGTACGCGCCCGTCACCGCCGCTGTCGCCGGTCATTTCGCTGGTCTGGGTGTTGTAGGTCAGGCGGTCGCCATGCGCCTCGCCGCGGCCCTGCTGGTTGATCGAGGCGTGGCCCTGGAGCACCGCGAAGTCCCTGGCGACCTGGTAGTCGATGCTGGCCGCCTCGCCCTGCATCAGGTTGCCGTTGTCGTCCAGCTGCCGGATGTGCGCGGGGCTGCCGGTGAGCACCACGCTGTCGATCTCCGCATTGGCGTCGAAATGCACCTTGGCCAGGTCGCCGGTGGCTTTCAGCGATCCCTGGGTGATCACCACGTTGCCCTTGAGCGTGGTGGTGCTGTTGGGCTTGCGGAAGCCGTCGAAGTGCGAGGCCTGCACGTCCATCGGCTGGTCGCGGTCGGTGCGCTTGGCAAGGGCCGGCGCCAGCACCAGCAGGCCCAGCAGGGCCAGCATCCAGCTAGCGCGCATGCTGGCGGGGCGGGAACGTGGCGTGGACGTCATCGAGCAGCTCCAGGTGTTTGTCGTTGAGGTAGGCACGCATGCCGACCCCATGGATTCTAGTGCCGCCTTGCACCAGCTGTGCCGCGGCCGCGGTCTCGAGGCGGTTCTGCTTGGGCCAGGCGGTCACGTCGGAGGTGTCGATCGTCGTCCGCGGCGAATCGGCGAAGGCCGCCCGTTCCATGTGCACCGGGCCCTGCAGTTTCAGCAGGCTGCCGTCGCGGTTGACCCAGCCGTACAGCGAGTGGCCGAGCCAGTCGGGCACGGCCGGCTGGTTGGAGGGCAGGCGGAAGTCGGGCGCGTTGATGTACAGCGACTCGTCGCCCTCGCGCCGCTCCAGCCGCGGCGCCCGGATCAGGAAGCTGGGCAGGCCGTCGGCGCCGTACTGGGTCAGCTTGAAGTCGGTGAGCGTGTAGCCCGAGCGTGGTGGGCCGGCAAACTCGTTCGCCTTCGGCGGCGGGCCGATCCACCACAGGAGCAGCTGGGCCACGCCGGCCAGCAGCGCGACCACGACGATGGCCGCCGCAAGGCGGCGGTCGCGCAGCCACTCCTTCACCGCCAGCGCTCCTTTTCGTTGCCGGCCTTGCCCTGGGCATGCAGGATCAGGTCACAGACCTCGCGCGCGCCGCCCTGTCCGCCGGCGCGACCGGTGGTCCAGTGCGCCTGCTCGATGACCCACGGGTGCGCGTTGGCAACCGCCACCGCCAGCCCGGCGATGCGCATGGCCGGAAGGTCGGGCAGGTCATCGCCGACGAACGCCACCTGTTCGGGCGCCAGCTGCAACGCGTCGATCAATTCCTGCAGGCAGGCGCGCTTGTCACCCTGGCCCTGGTAGACATGGTTGATGCCGAGCTCTTCGGCGCGCAACGCCACCGGGTGGCTGATCCGCGCACTGATGATCGCCACCTGGACGCCATGCACCTGCAGGCGCTTGAGCCCCAGGCCGTCCTGCACGAAGAACACCTTGGTCTCGCGGCCATCCTCGCCGTAGTACAGGCGACCGTCGGTCAGCGTGCCATCCACGTCGAACACCGCCAGGCGGATGCCGGCGGCGCGGGCGAGCAGGGCGGCGGGAAGGTTGGTGAGATAGGGCATGGGGCTGGGGCGTGGATGAGGTGGCGGGACGCGATGGACGGGTGGTGGCGGCGTTTGGGGAGACCCGTGCCCCGCGTCTAGACCACCCTTGCGCGCAGCAGGTCGTGGATGTTCAGCGCGCCGACCACGCGCAACTGCTCGTCCACCACCAGCAGCGCGTGGATCTGGTGCTTCTCCATCAGCTGTGCCGCCTCGATGGCGAGCTTGTCGGAGGTGATCGTCTTCGGCCCACGCGTCATCAGTGCCTCGACATGCGCCCCGCGGAGGTTCACGTCCTCGTCGTCCAGCGCGCGTCGCAGGTCACCGTCGGTGAACACGCCGAGCAGGCGGCGCTCGGCGTCGACCACCGCGGTCATGCCCAGGTGCTTGCGGGTCATCTCCATCAGCGCCTCGGTGAGGCTGGCATCCGGCGCGACCATCGGGATGCCTTCACCGGTATGCATGATGTCGCTGATATGCAGCAACAGGCGGCGGCCAAGGCTGCCGGCCGGGTGCGAGCGGGCGAAGTCCTCGGCGGTGAAGCCGCGCGCTTCCAGCAACGCGATCGCCAGCGCGTCGCCCATCACCAGCGCCGCGGTGGTGCTGGCGGTGGGGGCCAGGCCGAGCGGGCAGGCTTCGCTGGAGATGCTGGCATCCAGGTGCACGTCGGCCTGGTGCGCGAGCGAGGACTTCGGGTTGCCGGTGATGGCGATCAGCGGAATGCCCTGGCGCTTGATCACCGGCAGGATGAACAGCAGCTCGTCGGTCTCGCCGGAATTGGACAGCGCCAGCACCACGTCGTCGGGCTGGATCATCCCCAGGTCGCCGTGGCTGGCCTCGCCCGGATGCACGAAGAACGAGGGCGTGCCGGTGGACGCCAGGGTCGCGGCGATCTTGCGCCCGATGTGGCCGGACTTGCCCATGCCGGAGACCACCAGGCGCCCGCGGCAGGCCAGGATCAGCCGGACCGCCTGGACGAAGCTGGCATCCACCCGCGGCTCCAGCGCGCGGATCGCGGCCGCCTCGGTGGCGATCACCGTGCGCGCGCTGTGGGCGACGGCATCGGGATCCAGGTTGGCGGCGGGCGGGGCGATGCGTGCGTTCATGGGATCTCTGCTGGGGCGGCCGGCGGCCTTTGGCATTTCTGTGCCATGGGATTTCCATTACCATGGCATATCCGCATTTTAACGTCATATGGCCGCGCACAGGATTCATCAAGCGTTGCGAATCCGCGCCCCGCGCCGTCGATGGACCCTCCGATGGACCCAGCCCGCATCCAGGCACTGATCGAAACCGGCCTGCCCGGCGCGAATGCGCAGGTCAGTGGCGACGACGGCGTGCATTTCGAAGCCACCGTGGTGGCCAGCCAGTTCGCCGGCAAGTTGCCGCTGGCGCGGCACCGCATGGTCTACGCCACCCTCGGCGAGCTGATGGGCGGGGCGATCCACGCGCTGGCGCTGAAGACGTTGACTCCCGAGGAAGCCGCGGCGCGCCGTTGAGGCCGCGCCGGCTCCCGCATTCCACGAAGGACCCCCATGGCCAAGATCCTGATCAGCGGCGGCGAGCCGCTCCACGGCGAAGTCGCCATTTCCGGCGCCAAGAACGCCGTGCTGCCGATCCTCGCCGCCTGCCTGCTGGCCGACGGCCCGGTGACGATCTCCAACGTGCCGCACCTGCACGACGTCACCACCTTCATCGAGTTGCTCGGCCGCATGGGCGTCAACCTGGTGCTGGACGACCGCATGAAGATGCACGTCGACCCGCGCACCATCCAGAGCCATGTCGCGCCGTACGACCTGGTCCGCACCATGCGCGCCTCGATCCTGGTGCTGGGGCCGCTGGTGGCCCGTTTCGGCGAGGCGGAAGTCTCGCTCCCCGGCGGCTGCGCGATCGGCTCGCGCCCGGTCGACCAGCACATCCGCGGCCTGCAGGCGCTGGGTGCCGAGGTGACCGTGGAAAACGGCTACATCCGCGCGAAGGCCAAGCGCCTGAAGGGTGCGCGCATCGCGATGGACATGGTGACCGTGACCGGTACCGAGAACATCCTGATGGCCGCCACCCTGGCGGCAGGCACCACGGTGATCGAGAACGCGGCACAGGAGCCCGAGGTGGTCGACCTGGCCAACTGCCTGGTGGCGATGGGCGCGCGCATCGAGGGCATCGGCACGGCCACGCTGGTGATCCACGGTGTCGAGCGCCTCGACGGTGCGGAGTACGAGGTGCTGCCCGACCGGATCGAGACCGGCACCTTCCTGGTCGGCGCCGCGATGACCGGCGGCAAGGTACGCACCCGCGGTGCCCGCGCCAATACCATGGACGCGGTGCTGGCCAAGCTGGAAGAAGCCGGCGCGCACGTCTGCACCGGGCCGGACTGGATCGAGCTGGACATGGGCGGGCGCCGCCCGAAGGCGGTCAACATCGTCACCGCGCCGTACCCGGCGTTCCCGACCGACATGCAGGCGCAGTTCACTGCGCTCAATTGCGTGGCCGAGGGCGTGGGCGTGATCACCGAAACGGTGTTCGAGAACCGCTTCATGCACGCGCAGGAACTCAAGCGCCTGGGCGCGGACATCCGCCTGGAAGGCAACACCGCGATCATCCAGGGCGTGGACCACATGAGCGGTGCGCCGATCATGGCCACCGACCTGCGCGCCTCGGCCTGCCTGGTGCTGGCCGGGCTGGTGGCGCAGGGCGACACGACGGTCGACCGCGTCTACCACATCGACCGCGGCTACGAGAACATCGAGGAGAAGCTCGGCGTGCTTGGCGCAAGGATCCGCCGTTTGCCGAGCTGACGTTCCCGCACCGCCAAAGCCCATTCCTGCGAAAGGGCAATGGGTTTTGCGGTAGCGGTTGCAGCCAGGCGACCCGCGCCCCCTCTGGGCGAGCCCGAGAGGCGCGGAAAAATCCCGAAGGATGCAGGTGTCCGCGCCCATGCGGGAATCCCGCGCGCTCCGCCCCTCGCCCCTCCTCCGGAGGAGGGGAAGAGCGGAAACGGGGCGGCTACCGGAAGCTCACCAGCTCCATCGTCAGGTTGCCGCCGTCCTTCTGCGACAGCTTCACCGGCAGCGGGTAGCGGTCGGGCGCATACCAGGCGCTGAAGCCGCGGTCGGCATCGGTCCGGTCCACCCGCACGGCATTGAAGCTGCCGGCCGGCACGGTCACCTTGTCCCTGCCGGCGGCCTTGAACCGCTGCGTCTCGACCTCCTGCCTGACCGCTACCGGCAGCGCAATCTGCCTCTGCCCGTCACGCAGCGCCAGCCCGATCGCCAGCGCGGTGGTGTTGCGCTCGACCATGCCAGGCCGGGTCGCATAGGTGATGGCGCCCTTGCCTTCGTCGACGGTGACCAGGTGCCTGCTCCAGTCGACGGTGAGGTGGCGTTGTTTCGACTTGATCGCCGCATCCAGCCGGTAGTCGTAACTGGATGCCTCGGGCACGTCGCCCTTCCAGCGGAAACGCGACACCTCGTCCAGGTTCGCGCCCAGCAGGGCGGCCAGGCCGGAGGTGCCGCGCATGTGCTTGCTGTATTCCCACTGGCCGTTGCCGACCGGCTTGAGGCTGACGGTCGCCTCACCCATGGGCGCGCCGTCGCGCAGCACGCGATAGGTGGCGGTGAAGGGCTTGGGCGGCGTGGCGAGGGCGAGCCCGCTGGCGCTGGCCAGGAGCAGCGCGCCAGCGAGGCGCAGAAGGCGGCGGAAGGTCATGCGCCCGAGTGTGCCCGCCGCTCGCTGAACACCGGGTTCAGGCCGGCGCGAGCCCGTGCGTGGTGAGCCGCAGGGGCCGGGCGAGCGGTGCCCCGTCCAGCCACGGGCCGCCATCGCGCCAGGCCAGGCGACCCTCGGCGATCAATGCCACGACGGCCGGCAGCAGGCGGTGTTCCAGCGGTAGCAGGCGTTGCGCCAGGCCATGCTCGTCTTCGCCGGGCTCGATCGGCAGCAGGGCCTGCGCCACCACCGGGCCGCCATCCAGCTCGGCGGTGACGAAATGCACGCTGGCACCATGCTCGAGGTCGCCCGCTTCCAGCGCGCGCCGATGGGTGTGCAGGCCACGGTACCTGGGCAGCAGCGAAGGGTGGATGTTGAGCATGCGCCCGGCCCAGGGCGCGATCGCCTCGCCGTCCAGGATGCGCATGAAGCCGGCCAGCACCACCAGCTCGGCGCCGCTGGCGGCGAGCCTGCCGAACAGGTCGAGGTCGAACGCGCGGCGGTCCGGGTAAGCCTTCGGGTCGAGCACCAGCGTGGGGATGCCCGCCTCATCGGCCAGCCGCAGGGCGCCGGCGGTGGCCTTGTCGCTGGCGACCAGCACGAACTCGGCCGCCAGCTCGGCACGATCGCGCGCGGCCAGCAGTGCGGCCAGGTTGCTGCCGCGTCCGGAGGCGAGGACGGCGATGCGGAGGGGTTGGGGCATGGTGATCTCTGCCGTGTCACCCTGAGCGTGGATAGCGAGGGTCATGCCGAAGGGCCCTTCGGCTCCGCCGCTGCGCGCCTGCGCTCAGGGTGAACGCGGTTTGGCATTCAACCGATGTGGACGCGCTCGTCGCCTTGCGCCTTGACGACCTCGCCAATGACGCGGCTGGCCAGGTCGTGCTTCGCGAGTAGCGCCGCGGCGCCGTCGACCGCGTCGCGCGGCAGGATCACGGTGAAGCCGACACCACAGTTGAACGTGCGCCACATTTCTTCGCGCGCCACCTTGCCTTCGCGCATCAGCCAGTCGAACACCGGCGGCAGGGCGATCGCGTTCGCGTCGAGCGCCAGGCCCAGGCCGTCGGGCACGACGCGGATGATGTTCTCCTTGAGGCCGCCGCCGGTGATGTGCGCCATGCCGTGCACGGGCTGCTCCTTCAACAGTTCCAGCATCGGCTTGACGTAGATGGTGGTCGGCGCCATCAGCGCGTCGGCGAGCTTCACGCCGCCGAGGTCCAGCTCCAGCGGGCGGCCCGCGCGCTCCACGATCCTGCGGATCAGCGAATAGCCGTTCGAGTGCGGACCGGAGGAGGCCACGCCGAGGACCACGTCGCCGGCAACGATGGCCTCACCCGAGAGCAGCTGCGACTTCTCCACCGCACCGACCGTGAAGCCGGCCAGGTCGTACTCGCCCGGCGGGTACATGTCCGGCATCTCGGCCGTCTCGCCGCCGATCAGTGCGCAGCCTGCAAGCTCGCAGCCCTTGGCGATGCCGCCGACCACCGCGACCGTGGTGTCTACGTCCAGCTTGCCGGTGGCAAAGTAGTCCAGGAAGAACAGCGGCTCGGCGCCCTGCACCAGCACGTCGTTGACGCACATGCCGACCAGGTCGATGCCGATGGTGTCGTGGCGACCCAGCTGCTGGGCGAGCTTGAGCTTGGTGCCGACGCCATCGGTGCCCGACACCAGTACCGGCTCACGGTAGCGGCCGGCCAGGTCGAACAGGCCGCCGAAGCCGCCCAGCCCGCCCATCACTTCCGGCCGGAAGGTGCGCTTGACCAGCGGTTTGATGCGTTCGACCACGGCATTGCCCGCGTCGATATCGACGCCGGCGGCGCGGTAGGTGAGGGCGTCGGACATGGCGGGAGGCGGCCTGGAGGAAAGCGCACAATTCTACCAGCACGCTCCCCGGGACGCGGCGCGTTCCGGTCGCCCGCCTCGAAAGCGTGCCTGTGCGGGGCGCGCGCCAGCCGGCGCGGATGGACGCTGCGGGCGGGATTGGGCAGACTCCCCGTGTTATTCCGAGTCTCCACGGACGAGCCAAAGCCCATGCGCCTGCCACGCCTGCTGTTCGCCTTCCTCCTGCTGGGTTGCCTTGCGCCGGCGGCGTGGGCGCAGGTGCCGGCTTCCGCGCCAGGCTCGCCCTACGCCGTGGTGGTGCCGGTCACCGACACCAGCGAGGCGCAGCGCGACGGGGCTTTCGCCACCGCGCTCGCCCAGGTGCTCGAGCGTGTCGCCGGCGGCCAGGACCTGCGCAGCAAGCCCGGCTACGAGGACGCGTTGAAGGGGGCGCCCGGGCTGGTGAAACAGTTCCAGTACCAGCGCGCCGGTAGCGGCATCGTGCTGCAGGTGAACTTCGACCCGGGTGCGGTGCGGCGGCTGATCACGCAGATCGGCGTGCCGGCCGCGGGCGTCAAGCCGCCGGTGCTGGTGCTGGTACACGGGAGCGACGGCGGCCTGCTGGGCAAGGACGCGCTGGGCGCGCTGGCGCAGGCGGCCACGGCGCGCGGCTACCAGCTGGCCTACCCGGAGCCGTCCCAGCTGCCGGAGGCCTCGGCCGTGGCGAGCGCCGACCCGACCGCGCTGGCGATCATCGCCCAGCGCTACCACACCGGCCTGATCCTGGTCGGCAACCTCAAGGGCGGCAGTGCGGACTGGACGCTGGTATCCGGGGGCAAGCCGCAGACGTGGAGCGACCAGGCGGTCAGCACCGATGCGCTGCTGAGCGATGCCGGCGGCGCCGCGGCCGATCGGCTGGGTCAGCAGCTCAATGTCATCGGCGCGGGGATCAGCAGCGGCAAGCTATGGGTGAGCAGGGTCGATTCCGCGCAGGCCTACGCCAACCTGCTCGGGATGCTGCGCGCCGAGCCGGCGGTGCAGCAGGTCGACACGCTGGCGGCCGACAACGACGGCTTCCTGCTCGGCATCAAGGCGAGCATGCCGCCGGCTGCGCTGGCTGCCGGCCTGGCCGCGGGCGGGCGGGTGATCCAGGGCGCGCCGCATGCAGGGGCGGACGCCAGCCTGCAGTGGCTGCACTGAACCGTTGATCCTGCCGGTGCGCATCCGCGCGACCGGGGCCTGCGGGGGCGCACAGGGAGCGTTTCCGCGGCGAAGTGCATTACCGGAGTGAGCCGCTCGTGACCCACGACATTTCCCGCCGCTGGCAGCTGCTCGCGATCGTGCTGGTGATCGGCTTCTTCGTCTGGCTGCTCGCGCCGGTGCTGATGCCCTTCGCGGTCGCCGGCATGCTGGCCTACCTGGGTGATCCGCTGGCCGACCGGCTGGAGCGGCTGGGCATGAACCGGACCTGGGCGGTGAGCGTCGTGTTTTTCGTGCTGGTGCTATTGCTGATCGGTGCGCTGCTGTTGCTGATGCCGCTGATTTCCGACCAGATCGAGAACCTAATCCACAACCTGCCGCGCTACGTCGACTGGGCCCAGAACACCGCGCTACCCTGGCTGCAGCGCAAGCTCAGCCTGGACCCGGACGCCTTCGATACCAGTCGGCTGATGGCCGCCATCCGGGCGCACATCGGCTCGATCGGTGCGGTGGCGACCACGGTGCTGGGCACCGTCTCCCGCTCGAGCCTCGGTGCCGTGATGTGGCTGACCAACGTCGTGCTCGTGCCGGTGGTCGCGTTCTACCTGCTGCGCGACTGGGACCGGCTGATCGCCTACATCGACAGCGTGCTGCCACGCTCGGTGCAGCCCACCGTGGCGCACCTGGCGCGCGAATCGGATGCGGTGCTGGGCGCCTTCGTGCGCGGCCAGCTGCTGGTGATGCTCGGGCTGGGCATTTTCTACGGCGGCGCGCTGACCCTGGTCGGGCTGTCGGTCGGTCCGCTGATCGGCATGGTCGCCGGGTTGCTCAGCTTCGTGCCCTACCTGGGTTTCATGGTCGGCTTCGGCGCGGCGATCATTGCCGCGTTGGTGCAGTACGGTGACTGGGCGCACCCGTTGATGGTATGCGGCGTGTTCATCGTCGGGCAGCTGCTGGAGGGCTACGTGCTGGTGCCCAAGCTGGTGGGCGACAAGATCGGCCTGCATCCGGTGGCGGTGATCTTCGCCGTGCTCGCCGGCGGCTACCTGTTCGGCTTCCTCGGCGTGCTGCTGGCGCTGCCCGCGGCGTCGGTGATCATGGTCCTGCTGCGCTACCTGCTCGAGCGTTACCGCATGAGCGAGCTGTACAAGCAGCCTAGCCCGGACGCCCCGCTGGTGGCTGAAGTCGACGTCAGTGTGAGCGGACCCGACGGGACCGGCCAAGGCGCCGCCACGGTGCCGGTGCAACGCGGACCCACGGACGACCGCACGCCATGATCCCGCAGCTGCCCCTCGCCCTGCGCTGGCCGCGCCGGCAACGCTTCGAACACTTCCATGCCGGCGCCAATGCGGCCGCATTGGCCGCGGTACGCACGCTGGCCGAGACGCCCGCGGCGCCCTGGGTCTATCTGCATGGCCCGGCGGGCAGCGGACGCAGCCACCTGTTGGTGGCGGCCTGCCAGGCGGCCAGCGCGGCGGGCCGGCGCGTGCAATACCTGCCGCTCTCGGCGATGCACGAGCATATCGGCGCGCTGCGCGGCGTGGGCAGCAGCGAAGTGCTGGCCATCGACGACCTCGGCGTGCTGGCCGGCGAACGCGCCGCCGAGCATGCGTTGTTCGACCTCTACAACCAGGTGCGGGCGGAGGGCGGAGCGATGCTGTTCGCCGCCGATGCGCCCCCGGCGCAACTGGGCATCGGCTTGCCGGACCTGCGCTCCCGGTTGGGCGCGTGCACGCAGTTCGCACTCAAGCCGCTCGATGACGGCGAACGGCGCGCCGTGCTCCGTGAGCAGGCCGCCGCGCGTGGCATCGGCCTGGACGAGGCGGTGCTGGACTGGCTGTTCGCCCGCTACGCGCGTGACCTGGCCGCGCTGCTGGACCTGCTCGACCGGCTCGACCAGGCCTCGCTGGCAGCCAGGCGGCGCATTACCGTGCCCTTCCTGCGTGATTTCCTGCGCGGAGACAGCGCGGGCCCGTAGGGCGGATCACAGCCCTCCGCGGTGCTGGGGAAAACCGCAGGCGGGGTGCGTCCGCTGCCGGGCGCACCCCGCCCCTGCGATCACTTCTTGTTGTGGCCTTCGGCCTGCTTGCCTTCCTCGATCAGCTCGCGCACGCGCTGGCCACCCTTGTGGCCAAGCTCCGAGTAACCCTCGGGACCGAGCTGTTCCTTGCGGATCTCGCCGCCCTTGTGGCCGCCCTTCTGGCCGGCCTCGCGGACGGTCATGTCACCCTTGTCATGCTGGTTGTCGCTGTGCTTTGCCATGTCGATGCTCCTCGGGTCTGCGGCCCTGGAGGCCGCCGTGGGTCACTTGCGGCTGTCGCCGCGGCCTTCGGCCTGCTTGCCTTCCTCGACCAGTTCGCGCACGCGCTGGCCGCCCTTGTGGCCGCCGATCTCGCCGCCCTTGTGGCCGGCTTCGCGGACGGTCATGTCGCCCTTGTCGTGCTGGCTTCCGCCGGCGTGCTTGCCGTGGTCGTCCTGGTGTTTCTGTGGGGTCATCTCGAGTCCTCCGTTGGTGTTGCGCCGTCAGTGCGGGCGCTGTTCGCCCTGGCGCGCCTCGACCTGGCGGCCGCGGTTGATCAGTTCGCGCACGCGCAGGCCGCCCTTGCGGCCTGCCTCACGCACGCTGAGCTTGCCGCGCGCCCCGTCGATCGTGCCGTTGGTGGCGGGGTTGGTCTTGTTGCTGCTGGATTGACTGCCTGGGGACTGTTGCCGGCTCATGGGTTTATCTCCGTTGGTACGTCCGATCGGTTTCTTCGCAAGGCTCGGCTGGCCGCCTTCCCGGCGCCCAGCGGAAAATGGCGGGTCCGACGGGATCTATCAGGCCCGCTTCCGCGCATCGGCACCTGGCGTGCCTGGATGGCGACGAGCGCTCCCTCGCTCGCAAGGGCATCGCGATGCATCGCGGGCCCTTCGGACGAGCAAGGGCGTTGCAATGCGGATGCCAGCGCGAGGTGCGCCATCGAGCGGGCGTCCTGCGTTCGCGCGACTGGAAAAAACGCTTCGGCTGGAAAGATCTACAGCGGCGTCCGGCTGCTACCCAGGCAGGCGGGTGGCTTGCATGCCGGCGGCTGCGGAAGCGCGTGTGATGCGCGTGAGTCGAGGCCTTCGGCCGGGCGGGGCGCTTCCACAGGAAGCCTTTCGCGGACGCAAAAAAAAAGGGCGCCACACGGGCGCCCTCTTCATCGAACGAAAGCCCCGCTCAGGCCTTGAGCAGTGCCGGCGTGGCCTGGGCACCGATCGCGTCGGTCATGGCCCTGGCGACGTTGAGGTTGGCGGCGATCAGGTTGCCACTGGCGGGCATGCCGTCGCGGCCGGCGAAATCGCCGTAGCGTCCGCCCGCCTCGTGCACCAGCAGCACGCCGGCGGCCATGTCCCACGGCTTGAGGCCGATCTCGAAATAGCCGTCGTAGCGTGCGGCGGCGGTGTAGGCCAGATCCAGCGCAGCCGAGCCCGAGCGGCGGATGTCCTCGGCCTGGCCGAGCAGGGCGCGGGTCATCGCCAGTTGCGCATCCAGGTGCTCGCGCTGGCGGTAGGGAAAGCCGGTGGCGATCATCGCGCCGCCCAGGTTCTCGCGCCGCGACACGCGGATGCGCCGGTCGTTGAGGTAGGCGCCGTCGCCCTTGCTGGCGGTGAACAGCTCGTCGCGCAGCGGATCGAACACCACGCCGTAGACCGGCACGCCCTTTTCGACCAGCGCGATCGACACCGAGAAATGCGGGATGCCGCGCAGGTAGTTGTGGGTGCCGTCGAGCGGATCGATCACCCAGGTGAGCGGGCTCTTGCCGGTCGCGCCGCCTTCCTCGGCGAGGATGGCGTGATCCGGGTAGGCGCGCCGCAGCTCCTTGACGATCTCGGCTTCGGCCAGGCGATCGACCTCGGAGGCGAAGTCCATGCGGTGCTTCTCGACCACGTGCAGGCCGTCGATGCGGTTCATGTAGCGCAGGATCACGTTGCCTGCGGCGCGCGCGGCACGGGCCGCGATGGTGACGGCGGGTCTTGGCATGGCTTCGGCTTTGGGAAAAGAGCGGATTGCGGCCGCGCATTCTAGCAGAGCCGGCGGGTCCGGCTGCAGGAGCGCCCCCGGGCGCCCGTGCGGATGGGCGGTTATCCTTGGCGGCCCACCTCAGCCGTTCCTTCCATGACCGATACCGCCGATCTTGCCGCGCTGTTCCGTTTCGTCCTGGTACGCACCTCGCATCCAGGCAACATCGGCAGCGCCGCGCGGGCGATCCGCACCATGGGCTTCACCCGGCTGGAGCTGGTGGCGCCGGCCGAGTATCCCAGCCGTGAGGCGGACGCACTGGCGGCCAATGCGGTGAGCGTGCTGGCCGAGGCGGGCGTGCACGCAGCGCTGGTCGACGGCCTGGCGGGCGTGACCTTCGCGTTGGGCCTGTCGGCGCGCCGGCGCGGCGTGAACCTGCCCGAGCTCACCCCGCGCGAGGGCGCCGCGCAGGCACTGGCGGCTGCCGCCCGTGGCGAGCAGGTGGCGCTGGTGTTCGGCAACGAGCGCACCGGCCTGGAGAACGAGGAGCTGGCGCGCTGCCATGCGATGGTGCGCATTCCCAGCGTGGAGGACTACAGCTCGCTCAACCTGGCCCAGGCGGTGCAGGTGATGGCCTACGAGCAGCGCCTGGCCATGCTCGGCGAGGCGCCGGTGGCGGCCCCGCCCGAACAGGCCGAGCCACCGGCCGACGCGGCGCGGATGGAGCGCTTCTTCGAGCATCTGGGTCAGACGCTGGACGACATCGAGTTCCACAAGGGACGCGAGCCGACCACGATCATGTTGCGCCTGCGCCGCCTGTTCCAGCGCGCGCAGCCGGACGAGCGCGAGCTGCGCATCCTGCACGGCGTGCTGGCCGATGCGCAGCGCATGGCGATGCTGGCCCGGCGCGAAAAGTAATCCGCGCGCGTCAACGGCCCATCTGTGCCCGGGGCGCGACCGGCTCCAGTTCCTCCACGTACACCAGCTCGCAGGCACCGTCGCCGGTGTCATCGCGGCGGAGCGAGGTATGCCAGTGCCAGCCGTCCGGTCGGCTGGCATCGACCAGGAAGCCCTCGATGTGCACCAGCTCGCCCTCGCGCACATGGCTGATGGCGTAGCGCACGCCTTCGTCGGCGGGAATGAGGTGCATGTTGGACGCGGACGTCTCGATCTCGCGGCGCGGGATCGGGAACTGGCGCACGTGCCAGTAGAAGAAGCGATCGGCCTGGCGGATCCTGATCCCGGCCAGCACCGCGCTGTCGGACATCCGTCCCCAGCCAAGCGCCAGGTCGGTCGGGGCGAGCGAGGCACCGGGGTCCCAGCGGTAGTCCTCGCGCGAGAGCACGCGCGCGGTCAGCGCGATGTGGGCGCGCGTGCGCAGCGTGGTGTCGCCGCGCTGCAGCAGGGCGCCATCCTCCAGGTCGACCTGGTCGGGGGGCTGCCCGGCGAGTACGCCCGGCGGCGGGTGCAGCGGGCGCTGCCCCCACCAGCCCAGCGCGCCCCAGCTGGTCAGTACCAGCAGCCCCAGCCACAGCAGTCGCTGCATCGGTGACGCCCCCTGTCGGTGCCGGATCAGGCGCGCCTGCGCCGTGCCGTGGTGGCCGGCTCGGCCAGCTCGGGCCTGAGCAGGTCCGCCGGCAGGCCGCGCACCACCTCGGCGAAGCGCTTGAGGAACGGGGCCAGCGAGGAGCTCTTGCGCCACACCAGCGCGATGCGCCGGCTTGGGGCGCGGCCGGCAAACTCGAGCAGTTGCACGTTGGCGGTGCGCGCCACCGGCGGCTTGATCGCCAGGGTCGGCAGCAGCGTGATGCCGACATTGGCCGCCACCATCTGGCGCAGCGTCTCCAGACTGGTGGCGCGGAAGCCCACCTTCTCGCCCGCGCCGGCCAGCTGGCACAGCTCCAGCGCCTGGTCGCGCAGGCAGTGGCCGTCCTCCAGCAGCAGCAGGCTCTCGTCCTCCAGGTCGGCCAGTTTCAGGCGCGCCTTGCGGTGGGCCAGCGGGTGGTCGTCGGGCACCGCCAGCACGAACGGTTCCTCGAACAGGAATTCCGCGTGCAGGCTTTCCTCGTGCACCGGCAACGCGAGGATTCCCACGTCGAGCGAGCCTTCGCGCAGCATCCGCACGATCTGCTCGGTCTTCTCCTCGATCAGCAGGAGCTCCAGCCGTGGAAAGCGCTGGCGCACGCGCGGCACCAGGTGCGGCAGCAGGTAGGGTCCTAGCGTGGGAAAGACACCCAGGCGCAGCCTGCCGGCCTCGGGATCGCGCGTGCGCTGGGCGATCGCGCGGATCTCCTCGACCTCGGCCAGCACGCCGCGGGCGCGGCGGGCGATCTCGCGGCCGGTCTCGGTGAGCAGCACCTTGCGCGGCGTGCGCTCGACCAGCGCCACGCCCAGCTCGTCCTCCAGCTTCTTGATCTGCGTGGAAAGGGTCGGCTGGCTGACGAAGCTTGCCTCGGCCGCGCGGCCGAAATGGCGGTGCTCGGCCAGCGAGACGAGATAGGCGAGATCGCGCAGGTTCATGGCTCGCTCCGATAGACCATGCCTATGAGTGTGATGGCAACAATCAATTTGAACAATGCCCGCCCGCTCCGTAACCTTGCCCTCGTGACGCGCCATCCACGGCGCCCATGATGCTCTAACCGATCGCTTCAACCACCCGCACCTTAAGGAGAAGCCCATGCTCACCATCGGCGACAAGTTCCCCCAGTTCAGCGTCCCGGCCACCGTCTCGATCGAGAGCCTCGAAAAGGCCTTCAGCACGATCGACAACAACACCTACAAGGGCAAGTGGCTGTGCGTGTTCTTCTATCCGAAGGACTTCACCTTCGTCTGCCCGACCGAGATCAAGGGCTTCTCGGACGTGAACCAGCAGTTCGCCGACCGCGACTGCCAGGTGCTGGCCGCCAGCACCGACTCTGAATTCGTGCACCTGGCCTGGCGCAAGGACCACAAGGATCTG
This sequence comes from Frateuria sp., assembly GCF_035695185.1. Classification (GTDB taxonomy): domain Bacteria; phylum Pseudomonadota; class Gammaproteobacteria; order Xanthomonadales; family Rhodanobacteraceae; genus Frateuria_A. Next base: position 599 of record NZ_DASSES010000055.1, on the reverse strand, counting down.
CGCGACCTCAAGTTCCCGATGCTGGCGGACATCAAGAAGGACCTCAGCAACGCGCTGGGCATCCTCACCGCCGATGGCGTGGCGCAGCGCGCGACCTTCCTGGTCGACCCGGACGGCGTGATCCGCTTCGTGTACGTGACTGACGGCTCGGTCGGTCGCAACCCGCAGGAAGTGCTGCGCGTGCTCGACGCGCTGCAGACCGACGAGCTGTGCCCGTGCAACTGGCACCAGGGTGAAGAGACCCTCAAGGTCGCCTGATCGCCGTTCGCTTGCAGTAACCCGCGCGTCCGGTTCCGCTCCCCCTCCCCGCGGATGCGCGGGTCTCCCCAGCCGGCGGCGAAGCCCGCTTCGCCGCCGGCTTTTTTTCCGGACCCACCAAAGGAGTCCCCATGAATCTCGCCGATTTCAAGAGCCAGCTCCCCGACTACGCCAAGGACCTGCGCCTGAACCTCGATTCGGTGCTGAGCGAGGGCGGCGCGCCGGGTCTCACCCAGAACCAGATCATGCTGGTCGCGCTCGCCTCGGCGATCGCCTCGCGCTACAAGCCGCTGACCCAGGCGGTGGCCGAAGAAGCCGCGCAGCATGCCAGCGCCGAGGAA
>NZ_DASSES010000054.1:0-19329 GCF_035695185.1 Frateuria sp. | reverse complement strand
ACTCTTCGTGCTGCTGTTCGGCGCCAACGGCCTGTTCGGCCCGACGGTGCAGAGCTTGGGACTGGAGGTCATCTTCGCCATGCCAGGCCTGGTGCTCGCCACCGTGTTCGTCACCTTCCCCTTCGTCGCCCGCGAGCTGATCCCGCTGATGCAGGCGCAGGGCAACGAGGAGGAGGAAGCGGCGCGCGTGCTCGGTGCCAACGGCTGGCAGATGTTCTTCCGCGTGACGCTGCCGAACATCCGCTGGGCGCTGCTCTACGGCGTGCTCCTGTGCAATGCGCGTGCGATGGGCGAGTTCGGTGCGGTGTCGGTGGTGTCCGGCCACATCCGCGGACTGACCACCACGATCCCGCTCGAGGTGGAGATGCGCTACAACGAGTACGACTACGTCGGCGCCTTCGCCGTGGCCTCGCTGCTGGCGCTGCTGGCGTTGCTGACGCTGGCGATCAAGACGGTGCTCGAGTGGCGCTATGGCGACGAGATCGCCTCGCATGCGCCCGGAGGGCGGTGACCCCATGCGCGCATTGCCGGAACTTCGACGAAACCGCTTTCCCGACCTTTCCCCGCACGTCAGGTCGCCTGCCCTGCCGCGCTCCTTCCGAGGAACCGACGCATGACCCTCGAACTGACCCGACTCAATCGCCGCTTCTCCGACTACCCGGCACTCAACGACGTCAGCCTGAGCATCGCGCCGGGCGAGTTCCTGGCGCTGCTCGGCCCCTCCGGTTCGGGCAAGACCACGCTGCTGCGCATTCTCGCCGGGCTGGACTATCCGGAAAGCGGCCGGGTGACTTTCAAGGACAGGGACTTCCTGGCGGCCGCGCCGCGCGAGCGCAACGTCGGGCTGGTCTTCCAGCACTACGCGCTGTTCCGCCACCTGACGGTGGCAGAGAACGTCGCCTTCGGGCTGCGCGTGCGCGCGCGTCGCATGCGTCCGAAGCGCGTCGAGATCGACGCGCGTGTCGAGCAACTGCTCAAGCGCGTGCAACTGGAGGGTTTCGGCAAGCGCTATCCGTCGCAGTTGTCCGGTGGCCAGCGCCAGCGCGTGGCGCTCGCGCGGGCGTTGGCGGTCGAACCGGACCTGCTGCTGCTCGATGAGCCCTTCGGTGCGCTCGACGCCCAGGTGCGGGTGACGCTGCGCCGCTGGCTGCGCCGGCTGCACGAGGAGCTGGGCCTGACCACCGTGTTCGTCACCCACGACCAGGAGGAAGCGCTGGAGCTGGCCGACCGCATCGCGGTGATGAACCGCGGGCGCATCGAGCAGGTCGGCACGCCGCGCGATATCTACCAGCAGCCGGCGACGCCATTCGTCTGCGAGTTCATCGGCAAGGCCAACCGGTTGACCCTGCGCCGCGAGGGCGCACGCTTCCTCGCCGGCGGCTGGATCTTCGCCGACGAGCCGTGGGCCGGCGAGCACGCCCAGGCGATCGCCTACGTGCGTCCGGAGCACCTGACCCTGTCGACCACGCCGATGCCCGGCGCCTGGCGCGCGCGCCTGCGCCACGTGTACCTCGCCGGCAGCGTGGCGCACCTGGACCTGGAGGTGGCGGCGCTGGGGCACGCGCTGGAAGCCGACATCGCCAGCGAGGACCTGGCACGGATAGGGTTGCATGCCGGCGCGGACCTGCACGTCTCGCCCAGCCATGCGGTGATCTTCCCATTGGACCGCGAGGGCAAACCCGTCGCGACTGACCGCTGGCTTTGGCGGGCCGGCGTAGTCACCGCGCCGGTCCGCCTGGCGACCACGCGGTCAGAAGCTGAGCTGGGCGCGCAGCGCGTAGATGGTGGGACCCAGCGGTAGGTTGCCGCGGTCGCTGAAGGCGCGGATGACGTTGGCCTGCAACTTGAAGTGGCTGCCGAGGTACCAGTTCAGGCCCAACGTCCAGTCGTGTTCGCGCCCGCCCATCACCGCGCCGTCGTCCAGGTCCAGCGTCGCGTAGCGAAGCGCCAGTTCCAGTGCGCCCCAGCCGTGCCCCGGCTTGAGCCCGCCGACCGCCCCGGCCTTGTAGTCGCGCGACTCGCCGGTCAGCGCCCACGCGCCGAACACGTAGTAGCCGCGGCTGTGGAAGTCGCCGGCCGAAGGGTGCACGGCCTGCATCGCCAGGTACTCGCCCTGGAGCAGCACCGGCCCATGGATCCACGCGGCCTCCAGCCCCTCGCGGTCCAGCCGGTCCACCCCGTCGAGCGTGCCGGTGTCGACCAGGCGCACCGGCGTCAGGTTCACCTCCGGACGGGCGCGGATACGGACGGTCCGGTCGTCGCGCAGTTCGCGGGACGCCGACAGGCCCAGGTGCACCACGTCGCCCTCCGCGAGCACCGGGTTGTACACGACCCTCCCGGCGAACGTCTCGCCGGCCGCCTCGTCATTGAGATCATGGCGGGTGAAGAATCCGGCCTGGATGAGCCATTGCGGGATGCCCTGGTAGACCCAGTCCAGGCCGACGCGCCGGCCTTCGTAGACCGCCTGCTCGGGCAGGCTGCGTTCCATGAAGATCACGTTGCCGGTGGCGATGCTGCCGTCCTCCCAGCCCACCGGCGTCTTGAACTGGCCCAGCCGGAAGCGGCCGGCCCTGGTTTCCACCCCGATGTAGTTGTCGACCCAACTGCTGGCCTGGAAGTCGTAGCCGGCGTTGACGGTGAAGACGCCCTTCTTTTCGACGTAGAGGTTGAATTCCTGGCGGCGCCAGGTCTGCGCGTCGTCGAACCGGTCGGAGCCGTCCGGCAGGCGGTCGTCGGTGAAGCGATTGAGGTCGTACTGCAAAAGCCCCTTGAGGCCGACGTTGACTCCGTTGCCCACCTCGAAACGCGTGGGCCCCAGGCCGGAATCGCCCGCGAGCGCCGGCTGGGCCAGCCCCGAGGCCAGGATGGCTGCCGCCAGGATACGTAGACGCATGGTCGCTCCCATCGGAAGGAAAGACCCCCTGCTGGCGTTGCCCTTCACACCACCCCGGCGTGGATGGGCGCCTTTCGTATGCAGAGATAACACCCTCCCGGTTAGCCGGCGGTCCGTTCGGCATTCGCCGCCGGTTAGGAAACCCGTTGACGAAAACCAACAACCGCCGGGAGAGCGCGATGTCCCGCACATCCCGGCACCTTGCGCAGGCCCGGCCATGGACGGTGCGAACGCTATAAGCTTCGGTCCTCATCCATGCCTGCAGGGGACTCACGCATGCGCCGCACGCTTCTCGCCTTCACGCTAGCCAGCCTGTTCACCCTGCCCACGCTCGCCGACGAGGCCAGGCCCACGCCGACCGCGAAGGAGCTGCTGGCCCAGTCCAGGCCGCAGGAGTGGCGCACGCCGGATCCGAAGAACCTGCTGGACATGAAGCTGCCGGGCGGCCACGTGCTGATCGAGCTGGCACCGGACTTTACCCCGTTGCACGCGGCCAACATCCGCACCCTGGTGCACGAGCATTACTTCGACGGACTGGCGGTCGTGCGCGTGCAGGACAATTTCGTCACGCAGTGGGACGACCCGGCCGCGGACGACGAAGACAAGGCGCACACTAGGCCGCTGGGCAGCGCGAAGCCGACCTTGCCGCCGGAGTTCACCCGCGCAATCGACCCGAAGCTCGAGTGGACGCCGCTGCCCGATGGCGACGTCTATGCGCCGGCGGTGGGTTTCTCGGAAGGTTTCCCGGTGGCACGCGACCCGGCCACCGGCCGCGAGTGGATCGCCCATTGCTACGGCACGGTCGGCGTGGCGCGCGACGTCGGCCCGGAGACCGGCAATGGCAGCGCGCTCTACGCCATCATCGGCCAGGCCCCGCGCGCACTGGATCGCAACCTGGCAGTCGCCGGGCGCGTGCTCGACGGCATGGAACTGCTCTCGGCCCTGCCCCGCGGGCCGGCGCCGATGGGGTTCTACGAGGACAAGTCGCGGCGCGTGACGATCGAGTCGGTACGCCTGGCGGCAGACATGCCCAAGGCCGAGCGCCCCAGGATCGAGGTACTGCGCACGGACAGCCCCACCTTCGGCAAGCTCGTCGAGGCCAGACGCAACCGGCGCGATGCCTTCTATGCGGTGCCGGCCGGAAAGGTCGACCTGTGCAGCATCGCCGTCCCCTCGCGCAAGGCGAAGTGATCACCCAGCCAGGTCGGCGCCGGCGGCCCGAAGCTGCCGGCCCCGAAGGGGTGAGGCAGGCGCTTCGACTACAGCGCTGCGCGCCCGTGCCCGGAGCGAACGGAGCGCGAAAGGATGGGTCGGGGAACGGGCGGCGGACCCTGGCAGGGGCGTGAGCCCTGCTCCCTCGGCAGGGGCGGTCCCACAGCGCCGCATGCCTGCCCCCGGCGGACCCTTGCACCTACAATGCGCGCCTCCCCCCATCGCGCGACCTTCCCATGCAAGCCATCAGCAAGGCCCGCCTGCAGATCCACTTCTGCGTGGTGTTGTGGGGGTTCACGGCCATCCTGGGCAAGCTGATCACGATGCCGGCCGGCGCCCTGGTGTGGTGGCGCATGCTGCTGGTGACGGCCGCCCTGCTGGTCACCCCACGTGTGTGGACCGGGCTGCGGACGATGCCGGCGCGGTTGCGCTGGGCATATGCCGGGATCGGCGTGCTGGTCTCGCTGCACTGGCTGACTTTTTATGCCGCGATCAAGCTCTCCAATGCCTCGGTGGGCGCCACCTGCATCGCGCTGGGTCCGGTTTTCCTCGCCTTCGTCGAACCCTGGATCGCGCGCCGCCGCTTCGACCCGCGCGAATTGCTCCTGGGCGTGGCCGTGGTCCCGGGCGTGGCACTGGTGGTCGGTGGCGTACCGACGGCGATGCGGCTGGGGCTGGTCGTCGGCACGGCCTCGGCGCTGCTGGTGGCGCTGTTCAGTGCCTGCAACAAGCGGTTGGTCGAGCATGGCGAGCCACTCACCGTGACGTGCCTGGAACTGGGTACCGGCACGGTGTTCCTGGGCCTGCTGATGCCGTGGCTGCCGCATGCCGGGGCAGCCTTCGTGCTGCCCGGGCTGCACGATACGGTGTTGCTGGTACTGCTCGCCTTCGGCTGCACGCTGCTGCCGTTCGCGCTGGCGCTGGTGGCGTTGCGGCACCTCAGCGCGTTCGGCACGCAGATGGTGACCAACCTGGAGCCGGTCTACGCGATCGTGCTGGCCATCCTGCTGCTGGGCGAGCAGCGCGAACTCGCCTGGCCTTTCTACCTTGGCGTGGCGGTGATTCTGGGCGCGGTGTTCATCCACCCGTGGCTCACCAGGCGCACGGAGGCAGCACAGCCGGACCTGCTTGCCGTCAGCGAAGGGCACGGCACCGCGGAGTGATGCGGCGCCGCTGCGTCCCCGGTGAGCCACGCCCGTGACCGGGGCCCGATCGCGTGGTGAAGGCGGGCAGGACCTGTCAGCACCCGTTCGGCCTGGCCCGGCGGCCCGGCCCTCTATACTCGTCCGATGAACTACCGCCACGCCTACCACGCCGGCAACTTCGCCGACGTCCTCAAGCACGTCGTGCTTACCGCCCTGATCGATGCGCTGAAGGCCAAACCGGCGCCTTTCGCGGTGATCGACACGCACGCGGGCAGCGGCTGCTATGCGCTGGAAGGCCAGGAGGCCGAGAAGACCGGGGAGTGGCGCGAAGGCATCGGACGGCTGCTGTTCCCGGACGTCGGTGCGCGCGCGGGCACGGGCAGCTCGCTGCCGCCGCTGCTTCGCCACTGGCTCGACAGCCTGCTTGCGCTGCCTGGCAACCAGCAGGGCCTGAAGCTGTACCCCGGCTCGCCGCTGCAAGCGGCCAACGCGATGCGCGCTGGCGATAGCGCGCAGTTGTGCGAGCTGCACCCGGAAGAGGCCACGCGGCTGCGCGAGCTGTTCCATCACGACAAGCGCATGCACGTCCACCAGCGTGACGGCTACGAGGCGCTGAAGGGACTGCTGCCGCCGAAGGAAAAACGCGGCCTGGTGCTGATCGACCCGCCCTACGAGGCGCAGGAAGCGGAGTACCGGCTGATCGAGCAGGCGCTCAAGGCGGCGCTGGTGCGCTGGCCGACCGGCATCTACGCGGTGTGGTATCCGATCAAGCTGCGCAGCCAGGTGCAGCCGTTCCTGCGCTGGCTCGGCCATTGCGGGGCGCGGCGCGTGTTGCGGGCCGAACTGCTGGTGCACCCGGATGATTCGCCGCTGCGCCTGAACGGCTCGGGGATGGCGATCCTCAACGCGCCATGGAAGCTGGACGAGACCTTGCGCGAGCCACTGCGCGCGATGTCCCGCCTGCTTGGGCAGGAGCGCCCCGCCGAATGGCGGCTGGACTGGCTTGCCGAGGAGGCCGCAGGTCCCCCGCAACCGTCGCCGCTACCGCATTCACGCAGCCGCCGCTAAGCTCGCTCCCGACCGCGGCGGCATCCCGTCGCGCCCTTTCCCTTGGTCAGGAGCCCGCCATGCGCTTCTCCGTCGCTTCGATCATGTCCCGTTGCCTGGTGCCGGCAGTGCTGCTGTCCCTGGCCGCCTGCGCGCCCGCGCCGATCTACAAGCCCGCACCCGACGCGGTCACCGTGGCCCCGTTCCAGGTCGCGCAATCGCCTGAGCAGTTCGCCAGCCGCCAGGTGATCTGGGGCGGGCGCATCGTCGGGGTGACCAACCTCGCCGACCACAGCGAGGTGGAAATCCTCGCCTACCCGCTGGACAAGTCGCAGCGACCGCAGGCCAACGACAGCGGCAACGGCCGCTTCATCGCGGTGATGCCGGGCTACGTGGAGTCGCTGGACTATCCGGCCGGCGGCCTGATCACGGTCAACGGCCAGCTCCACGGCAGCCGCGCCGGCAAGGTCGGCCAGGCCGGCTACGTGTTTCCCCTGGTGCAGGTGAACCAGGCGCACGTGTGGACCACGGAGGAGATGCGCAAGGGCAAGAACAACGTGCACTTCGGCCTCGGCGTGGGGGTCGGCATCCGCTGACGCCAGGGGCGCTTCGACCGGATGGGTTGGGGCGAGTCCCGCTCGCCCGGCGCGGCCGGAAGTCGACACACACCCGGGTTCGCCCGGCCGACGCCTGCCCTTAAACTGACCGGCCACTCGCAGGAACCTACGCATGTCCGGCCACGCCAACTCGCTCAAGGCGATCTTCCTCGCGCTCGGCGCGAACTTTGCCATTTTCCTCGCGAAACTGGTCGCCGCCTTCGTCACCGGCTCCGGCGCGATGCTCGCCGAGGCGGTGCATTCGCTGGCCGACTGCGGCAACCAGGGCCTGTTGCTGCTGGGCATGCGCCAGGCAAAGAAGCCACCCTCGGACGAATACCCGCTGGGCTGGGGCCGTGCGCTGTACTTCTGGTCCTTCCTGGTGGCGATCCTGCTGTTCAGCGTCGGCGGCATGTTCTCGGTCTACGAGGGCGTGCACAAGCTGAGCCATCCCGAGCCTCTGAAGTGGCCCTGGCTGGCGCTTGGCGTGCTGGTGTTCGGCATCACCGCCGAGGGCGTTTCCATGCGCGGCTGCATGCAGGAGGTCAACAAGGCGCGCGGCGAGCAGAACCTGTGGACCTGGTTCCGCGAGACCCGTTCCAGCGAGCTGCTGGTGATCTTCGGCGAGGATCTGGCGGCGCTGATCGGCCTGTGCCTGGCTGCGCTCGCGGTGGGCGCCACCATGCTCACCGGCAACCTGATGTTCGACGCCATGGGCACGATTGCCATCGGTGTGCTGCTGGTGGTGGTGGCCGTGGCACTGGCCGTGGAGGTCAAGGCGCTGTTGATCGGCCAGGGCGTGGAGCCGCGCCGGCGTGCCGAACTGCAGGCTTTCCTGCAGAACCGCCCGGAAGTGGCGCAGGTGCTGAACCTGATCACGCTGCAGATGGGTGCCGATGTGATGGTGTCGGTCAAGGCGAAGATGGAGCCGTGCCCCAGCGATCGGGTGCTGATCGAGGCGATCAACAACGTCGAACGGGACATGAAGGCGCAGTTCCCGGACGTGCGCTGGAGCTTCTTCGAGCCGGACGTGACGGATTAGCTTCGGCGTTGTTCTGCTTCCTCTCCCCTCCGGGAGAGGATCGAGGTGAGGGGGCCGGGGCTCGCGGGAAGCCATATCAGAGCCACGCGTCGATCCCCCTCCCGCAAGATCATCCCCTCACCCCAGTCCTCTCCCAGTAGCGGAGAGGACTGGAAGGCTCGCTCCATCCAACGCCCCGCGGCGGCGTAGAATGAACCGCCCCACCCGCGACCCAGCCCCATGATTCTCACCCCGCGCCTGATCGTCCTGCTGCTGTTCCTGCTGTTCGCCGGCTGCGTGCTGGTGGTGCACCTGCGTGGCCGGGCGCGGCTGCGTTTCGACCGCCAGCTGGTCGACCACTCGGCGATCTTCGCGCCGTACAACCTGCTGATGTATGCCTTCTCGGCGGTGCCGGCGCGGCCCATCCTGGATCGCCGCGGCTTCCCGCAGCTGGACCTGCTGCAGGCCAACTGGCAGACCATTCGCGAGGAGGCGCTGCACCTGTTCGACGAGGGCTACATCCGCGCCGCGGAAAAGCACAACGACGCCAGCTTCAACAGCTTCTTCAAGCAGGGCTGGAAGCGCTTCTACCTCAAGTGGTACGGCGAGCCGCTCGCGTCGGCCGAGACGCTGTGCCCGAAGACGGTCGAGCTGCTCAACGCCATTCCCAGCATCAAGGCGGCGATGTTCGCCACGCTGGCGCCGAACAGCAGGCTCAACCCGCACCGCGACCCGTTCGCCGGCTCGCTGCGCTACCACCTGGGGCTGATCACGCCCAACTCGCGCGACTGCCGCATCTTCGTCGACGGCGAAGAGCATGCCTGGGGCGACGGCAAGGACGTGGTCTTCGACGAAACCTACGTGCACTGGGTCGAGAACAAGACCGACCAGACCCGCGTGATCCTGTTCGCCGACGTGGAACGCCCGCTGCGCACGCGCTGGATGAGCGCGATCAACCATCGCGTCGGCGCCTTCATGGGCCGGATCACCGCCTCCCCGAACGCGGACAACGGCCAGGAAAAGGTGGGCTTCGTCAACCGCATGTACGCGGTGAACCAGCGCGGCCGCGAGCGCAGCAAGGCGTTCAAGCGCCGCCATCCGAAGCTGTTCCGTGGACTCAAGTATGCCGGCATCGTGCTGCTGGCGTGGCTGGTGTTCCTCGCCCCCTGGCCGCTGGTGCGCTGAGCCCGGTCACGTTCCGCGCGGATCGCGCGTCCTGGCCGTATCCCCCCGGAGACGTTCCATGGATCCCCAGACCGCCTTGTTCCAGCAGCACCGTTCCCGCCTGTTCGGGCTGGCCTACCGCATGCTCGGCACGCCGACCGACGCCGAAGACGTGCTGCACGACGCCTGGCTGCGCTGGCACGCGCAGGACACCTCGGTCCTCGACGACCCGGAAGCCTGGCTGGTTACCGTCACCACCCGCCTGGCACTGGACCGCCTGCGCCGCGCCAAGAGCGAGCGCGAGCACTACACCGGCCCCTGGCTGCCCGAGCCGCTGGTGCCGGATGCCGAGCATCCGGAAGCCGAGCTGGAGCGCGGCGAGACGCTCACCCTGTCCTTCCTGCTGCTGCTGGAACGGCTGAGCCCGGAGGAACGCGCCGCCTTCCTGCTCCACGAGGTCTTCGACTACAGCCATGCCGAAGCAGCCGGCATCCTGGGCATTGCCGAGGACGCCTGCCGGCAGCGCGTCCACCGCGCCAGGACACGCCTGCGCGAGGGACGGCCGCGCTTCAGCGTGGATGCCCCGACCAAGCAGCGCATGCTCCAGCGCTTCACCGAGGCGTTGAAGCAGCCCGACCTCGAAACGCTGCGCGCGCTGTTCGCCGAGGACGCGATTGCCATCGCCGACGGCGGCGGCGTGGTCCGCGCGGTGTTGCGGCCCTTGCAGGGCGCCGACCGGCTGGCCCGCCTCTACACCCAGATCGGCACCCGCTTCTACTCGCGCCCCGATGTGCATTTCTCCATCGCCACGCTCAACGACGAGCCCGTGCTGCTGGCCTGGGCCGATGACACGCTCGTCAGCGCCACGTGGATCGAGTGCGAGGGCGGGCAGATCACTGCCACGCTCGCCTTGCGCCACCCCGCCAAGCTGGCGCGCCTGGCGGCGGTCACGAAAAGCGAACGGCTGGCGTCCTTGCACTGAACGGCCCATCCGGGCCGCCTTCCATGCCAAGGAGCCATCCATGTCCCGTTTTGCCATCCAACGCCACTACAAGTCGATGATGCCGCTGGTCGAGCTCGGCAAGCAGGTCCACGCCGCCGGCCGCCTCGAGCCGCGCCTGATCGACCTGGTCCTGATGCGCGTCTCGCAGATCAACGGCTGCGCCTACTGCCTGGACATGCACAGCAAGGACGCCCGCGCCGCCGGCGAGACCGAGCAGCGGCTGTACGTCCTGCCCGCCTGGCGCGAGACCACCCTGTTCAGCGAGCGCGAGCGCATCGCCCTGGCCTGGGCCGAGGAGCTGACCGAGCTGGCCTCGCACGACGCCGTGTCCGACGCACTCTACGAGCAGGCCCGCCAGCATTTCGACGAGGAAGCGCTGGTCGACCTGACCCTGCTGGTCGTGACGATCAACGGCTGGAACCGCATCAACGTCGCAGCCCGTACGATCGGCGGGAGCTACCGGCCAGGAATGCACTGAGCACACACGGGCTCAGCAGTCCGCGCACTCGAGATCCCGGATTACCGAGCTCTCCGCGCCGCTTCATTCCGAGCCTTCCCCCGCCCCGCGGGGGAAGGTGCCGACAGGCGCATGGGGGCAACCGGAGCGAGTGACCCGCCTTTGGCGTGAACCGGGAACACCACGGCCGCAAACGATGCGTGGCCACCACGTCCCAAGCGGCGACGACCCAGCGTTGATCGAGAGCCCTCTATCGCCACCCCACGTCGCCGCTACCTGTCCACTGGCGTATCGCTCCGGTCGGTCAGTCCCCCGCGGAACCGCGGGTCGCACGCGAACCGAGCTTCCCCAGCGACGCGGACATGGCCTGGTGCGCGGCACGTACCTCGGCAGCAAGGTCGCGCTGCTGGGCCGCGTCGAGGGCCAAGGCCAGTTCGGTCAGCGCACTGTCGAGCTCGACCGTCAGCACGTGCTCGCCCAGCGCGGACAGGCTGCTGCGGATCAGCCTTTGCGCCCGCGGCTGCTGCTCGGGCGGCAACCGGCCGAACATCAACACGAAGCTGCGCACGAACGAGATCATGGTCTGCGACTGCATCGATTCGGAGGCGACCACCGCCAGTATCTCGAACGTATCGAGCAGTTTCGCGAACACGTTGTCCTCATAGACGACCGGCACCTCAGGCGGGCGCCGCTCGTGCGTCTCGTGCCCTTCGGCCGACCAGCGCGCCATCAGATCACGCAGGGTGTGCAGCACCATCCGGCCAGGCGCCGGGTTGGACTTGGCGGTCGAAACCGAGGTCCAGCCGATCACCGCCAGCTGATCGATGCCGTAGGCCGGGTCACCGTCCAGATCGCGCTGCTGTTCAAGCCGGATTGCGTTGCGCACGGCATCGACCAGGCTTGCCGGCGCGCGCTCCGTAGTCGTGCGGATGGTCGCCAGCATGTCCTCGAAGGCAACGTAGTGGCCGATCGCGATCGCCAGGACAACCTCTGCGCCGGGCGTCCTAGCGAGCGCCGCCGCCATGGCGTCCAGCTCCACCCGCACCACGTAACCGTGCTCGGCGGCGCGCACGGGCGTGGACAACGATGCCCTGCCGGACGCCTCGCGCCGTGTGCGCCGGAGGAAGTCATGCTGGATGCGGCGCGCACGCAGAATGTGGTCGTGGATGGACTCGATGACCACCACCGGACGCATCTGGTTGATGGTGGTGTAGAGCAGCACGATGATCAGCGACATCGCCACGAAGGTAAGCACCAGTGCCACGGTCGCACCGAACACCGGGTTGTAGGGCTGGTTGACGGTAGCGAGGATCAGCAGCATGTAGACCGCCAGGCCCACGAAAAAGCCGAAGTAGAGCTGGTTCAGGCGGCGCCGCAGGAACTGGTCGTAGACCACCGGGGTGAGCGCACCGGCCGCCTGCTGCACGGCCAGCAGCAGCAGCGAGAAGGTGATCGAGGTGACGGTGATGATGCTGCCGGCGATCGTCGAAAGCAGCGAGGCGGTGGCCTCCGCGTCGCGGAACAGCACCACGCGGATGGTGGTGCGCAGCGGCTCGAGCCAGCCAGGCCGCGACGAATCGAGCGCCGAAGTGATTGCCGCGAGCAGCAGGAAGCCGACGATGAGCAGGCTTGGCAGGCCCAGGAATTCGACGAACGCGCGGCGGACGGTTTCCCAGGCTTTCTTCAGTGGGCTTTCGCCCTCGCGGGCACGGCGTTGGGCATCTGACATGCGGTGAGCTCCATGGCCTCGGTTCCGCTTGCAACCCCTGCAAGCGGCCAGCGCTTCGGCGCGAGCCGAAGCGCTTCAGAGATCAGAGCATCACGGGCGTGGCGCTGCCGTCCACGCACCACCCGTCCAGCCACTATGGGTGCCTCAGGCAGCCAGACGGCGGGCGATCGCTTCGCCGAAGCTGGCGGTGCTGCCCTTGCCGCCCAGGTCCGGCGTGACGTGGTCATGGTCGTGGGCCATGGTCTCGCGGATGGCGGTACGGAGGCGGGTGCCCTTGTCCACCATCCCCAGGTGGTCGAGCATGTCCGCCGCGGCCAGCAGCAGCGCGCAGGGGTTGGCGATGCCCTTGCCGGCGATGTCCGGGGCCGAGCCGTGCACCGCCTCGAAGATCGCGGCGTGCTCGCCGATGTTGTCGCCCGGGGCCAGGCCCAGGCCGCCGACTAGGCCGGCACAGAGATCCGACAGGATGTCGCCGAACAGGTTGGTGGTCACGATCACGTCGAACTGCTCGGGGCGCATCACCAGCTGCATGCAGGCGTTGTCCACGATCATCTCGTTGAACTCGATCTGCGGGTATTCCTTCGCGATCTCGCGCGCCACGTTGAGGAACAGGCCCGAGGCGGTCTTGATGATGTTCGCCTTGTGCACCGCGGTGACCTTCCTGCGGCCCTTCTTCACTGCCATCTCGAAGGCATAGCGCACGATCCGCGCGCAGCCCTTGCGGGTGACCTTGATCATCGAGGTGGCGACCTCGCCGTCCTCGGACAGCGTCTGCCCTTCGGCCAGGTAGGCACCCTCGGTGTTTTCGCGCACCGTGATGATGTCGATGTTGTCGTAGCGCGCCTTGGTGCCGGGGAAGCTGTGCGCCGGGCGCACGTTGGCATACAGGTCGAAGTGGCGCCGCAGCGTCACGTTGATCGAGGTGAAGCCGCCGCCGATCGGCGTGGTGAGCGGGCCCTTGAGCGCGACCTTGTGCTCGGCGATCTTGTCCAGCGTGGGCTTGGGCAGCAGGTCGCCGTGCTTCTCCAGCGCCACCATGCCGGCGTCGACGAAGTCGTAGCTCAGGCCGCAGTCCAGCGCGTCGAGCACGCGCAGCGTGGCGGTCATGATTTCCGGGCCGATGCCGTCGCCCGGGATCACGGCGATGGTTTTGCTCATGGGGAGACTCCTTGAGGGCTGATCGCGGCCGTACGGCGGGGATGCGCACGGCAAAGAGGCCCATTATCCCCCATGCGGCCTCGTACGGGCAGCAGGCGAAGCGCGCCAGGGCGTTGCAAATCCTCGCATGCAGCGTTGCGGTTCATCGCACCCGGAGCCGGCCGGCAGCCTTCCGCGGCCCCGCGCGCGCCGCCACCCGCCAGCCGGGGGCTGGCATCGACGGTCGCGCACAGGCGCGCGCCTTAATGATTCACGGGTGATCGGCGCAGGCGGCGCCTTCGGCCCGGCCGCCTTCCAGCTGGTCCAGGAAGTCCACCGCGCGTCGCAGGTGCGGGATGACGATCGAGCCGCCGACCACCAGGCCCACGCTGAAGGTCTCGAAGAACTCCTCGCGGGTGACGCCGGCCTCCTTGCACTGCGCCACGTGGTAGCTGATGCAGTCGTCGCAGCGCAGCACCATCGAGGCGACCAGGCCGAGCAGCTCCTTGGTCTTCACATCGAGCGCGCCGGGCTTGTAGGTCTGCGTATCGAGCGCGAAGAAGCGCCGGACGACCTGGTTGTCCTCGGCCAGGATGCGCTCGTTCATGCGCTGGCGGAACGCGGTGAACTCCGCCACGCGGTCCTTGCTCTTGTCGGCGCTCTTGTCGGCGTCGCTCATGCGGCTTCGTCCAGCAGTTGCTTGAGCCGGCCGCTGCGGTCGGCGGCGACCAGGTCGTCGTAGCCGCCCACGTGCTGGTCGTTGACGAATATCTGCGGCACCGTGCGGCGCCCGCCGCTGCGCTGGAGCATCAGGTCCCGCTGGGCCGGGTCGGCATCCACCCGCACCTCGTTCCACTGCAGCCCCTTGGACTTGAGCAGGTTCTTGGCGGCCACGCAGTATGGACAAACGGCGGTGGAATAGACCTCGATCTTCGGCATGACTGACACTCCGGACAACGTTTGGGACCAGGCCCTCCAGATGGGGCGGCGGCGGCCCGTTTGCAAGCAACGGACGATGAACCGACGCCGCCGCGGGCGGTCCCACGTGATGTATTGTCGCCTACCTATGGCCATGGCACCACGACTCGCCCCCCGCCTGCTGACTGCATTGTTCACCGCCTGCCTTGCCTTCGGCGCGGGCGCGCAGGAGGACATCCGCCTGCCGGACCTGGGCAGCTCGGCCGATGCGCTGATCTCCCCGCAGGACGCCCAGGACTACGGCGCCGCCATGCTGCGCGAAATGCGCTCGATGGACATGGTGGTGGAAGACCCGCTGCTGGATGACTACATCAACGACCTGGGGTATCGCCTGGTCGCCGGCAGCGATCGCCCGAAGGACTCCTTTACCTTCTTCATCGTCAAGGACGACGAGATCAACGCCTTCGCCGCCCCGGGCGGCTACGTCGCGGTCAATTCCGGGCTGATCGGGATCACCCGCAGCGAGAGCGAGCTGGCCGGCGTGATCGCCCACGAGATCGGCCACATCACGCAGAACCACCTGCAACGGGCGTTCGAGGACTCGAAGAAGGATGCGCCGCTGATGGCACTGGTCCTGCTCGGCGCGATCGCCGCCGGTGCCGGCGCGCACAGTGGCGACTCGCCGATGGCGGTGCTGGCCGCCGGCCAGGGCCTGCTCGCGCAACGCTCGATCAACTTCACCCGCAAGGACGAGGTCGAGGCCGACCGCGTGGGCATCCAGACCCTGGCCAATGCCGGTTTCGACCCGCGCGCCATGGCCCGCTTCTTCGAGCGCATGCAGGACACCCTGCGCGCGGGCGCCGGCGGCACCGACGTGCCCGCGCTGCTGCAGACCCACCCGGTGACGCTCGCGCGCATCAGCGACGCCAAGTCCCGCGCCGGCGCCCTGCTGGCCGAGCAGAAGCTTCGCCCCCGCGGCACCACGCTGGTGCGCAGCGAATGGGAGAAGACCACCGCGCCGATCCGCTACGTGAAGGACCCGACCGCGCTGCTCGCCGCTGCCCCGCCCCGGGACGGCCTGGACACCTATTCGCTGATGCGCGAGCGCACCCGCGTGCTGGCGGGCGATGCCTCCAAGCTGGTCCACTACTACAGCGCCAACTTCCGCATGGCCGGCTTCGACACGCCGGCCAACCGCTACGGCTATGCGCTGGCGCTGACCCGCAGCGGCGCCGGTGCGCAGGCGATCGCACAGCTCAAGCCGATGCTGGCCACCCACCCGGACAACCTGGTGCTCGAACTGGCGATGGCCGACGCGCAGTTGCAGGACGGCCAGCGCGCCGACGCGCTGGCGCGTTATGCCCGGCTCAACGCCCGTTCGCCGCGCGATCGCGCGGTGGCCCTCGCCTATGCCAAGGCGCTCACTGCCGGCGGCGACACTGGCCAGGCCACGCTCGCGGTGTCCCTGCTGCGTCCGCTGCTGGACAAGGCCGACGAACCGGACATCTATCGCAGCTACGCCCGGGCCAGCGACGAGGCCGGCGACGCGGTGCGGGCCGGCGAGGCCTATTCCGACGCCAGCTACCTGTCCGGCCGCCCGTTCGACGCGATGGAGCAGCTCAAGCGCCTGCTCAAGCGCGACGACCTGGACTACTACGCCCGCGCGCGCATCCAGGCCCGCATCGCCGACCTGACGCCTTTGGTGCTGGAACTCCGCAAGCGCAAGGTGCAGACCGAGGACAATCCGGACGGGCGGAGCCAGTAAGGCAGGGAACGGGCGACACGGCTGGTGCAGGCCATGCCCCTGACGGGCCGCAACAGGAAGCTGCCGTTCCGCCCCCTGTCATCCCCACGTAACATTCGCCCACTGCAATAAGCTCGTCACAGGCCAGGCGCAAACCGCGTGCACAAGCACATCCTCATCGTCGAAGACGAAGCCTCGATCCGCGACATGGTGGCCTTCGCGCTGCGCAAGGCCGGCATGGAGGCCATGCTTGCGGCCGACGCCCGCGCCGCGCAGATCGCCATTGCCGAGCAGGTGCCCGACCTGATCCTGCTGGACTGGATGCTGCCGGGCACCAGCGGGCTGGAACTGGCCCGTCGGCTGCGCAAGGAGGAACTCAGCCGCGAGATCCCGATCATCATGCTCACCGCGCGCGGCGAGGAGATGGACCGGGTGAACGGCCTGGAAGCCGGCGTGGACGACTACGTGGTCAAACCCTTCTCCACCCGCGAACTGATCGCGCGCATCAAGGCGGTGCTGCGCCGCAGCCAGGGCGACGATGGCACCGGCATGGTGGAACTGGGCGGGCTGCGCATCGACGGTCCCGCGCACCGCGTGTTCGCCGGCGAGGAGCCGGTGCCGATCGGCCCCACCGAATACCGCCTGCTGTACTTCTTCATGACCCACCCCGAGCGCGTCTATACCCGTGCGCAGTTGCTCGACCACGTCTGGGGCGGCAGCGTCTACGTCGAGGAGCGCACGGTGGACGTGCACATCCGCCGCCTGCGCAAGACGCTCGAGCCCTGGCAGCTGGAGGGCATGGTGCAGACCGTGCGTGGCGCGGGCTACCGCTTCTCGGCCAGTGTCTGATGGGCGCCCGGAGCGACGGGTCGGCTCTCCACCGGCCCCGGCAAACCGGAACCGTAAGCCCCCGGGGACTTCACCCGTGAAACGCCGCGCCCACCGCCTCGCCATCACCCTGCACGACCTGCGCGACGCGGCCGACAGCCTGCCCGACGCGGTCGTGCTGCTGGACGAGGCCTGGCGCGTGCGCTGGTTCAACCGCGCCGCCGAGACCCTGCTCAGCCTGCGCCGCGGCAAGGACCGCGGCGTGCTGCTGTCGGAGCGGCTGCAAGGTACGGAACTGGCCGCCTGGATGCGCGCGGGGGCGCGGCTGCCGCTGCACGACGTGCCGGCGCCCGGCCGTGCCGAGGGCCACCTGGACGTATCGATCCAGCCCTTCGGCCGCCGCCAGCGGATGCTGCTGGCGCGCGACATCAGTCCGCTGACCCGCCTCGAACAGATCCGCCGCGACTTCGTCGCCAACGTGTCGCACGAACTGCGCACGCCGCTGACCGTGATCCACGGCTACCTGGAACTGCTCGATCCGGAAGACGTGCCCGCGCTGGCCCCGGTACTGGGCGAAATGCGTGCGCAGTCCAAGCGCATGGGCCAGATCGTGGAAGACCTGCTTACGCTGTCCCGCCTGGAAACCCAGGAACAGGTGGTGGACGAGCGCGTGTCGATGGCCGCGCTGCTCGCCACCGTGCGCAAGGAGGCCGAGGCGCTCAGCCAGGGCCGCCACCGGATCACGCTCGAGGTGGAGACCGACTGCGACCTGCTCGGCTCACCCAAGGATCTGCACAGCGCGCTCTCCAACCTGGTGAGCAACGCCGTGCGCTACACCCCCAGCGGTGGCCGCGTCACGATCCGCTGGCAGCGCACGGCCGAAGGTGCGACCTATGCGGTCAGCGACACGGGCTACGGCATCCCCGCCAGCCACCTGGCGCGGCTGACCGAGCGCTTCTACCGGGTCTCCTCCAGCCGTTCGCGCGAGACCGGTGGCACCGGGCTGGGGCTGTCCATCGTCAAGCACGTGCTCAACCTCCACCAGGCGCGCCTGACCGTGCAAAGCACGCCGGGCCAGGGCTCCACCTTCGCCTGCCATTTCGGCCCCGAACGACTGCTCGGCCCCGAGACCGGCGCGTCGTAGGCGCGCGCCGGTGCGCTCCTGCCGGGTTTCCACGGCTGAAGCCCACCCTACCGTGTGATCCGGACCGGGTGTACTTGGGCCCGGCATCGTCCAGAATGGGTCCCCATGGCCCGAAAACTGCCGCAAACCGCCACCACGATCGCCGACCTGTCCGCGCCGGAGCTGTACCTGAGCCGCGAGCTGGCCGCGCTGGAATTCAACTTCCGCGTGCTCGCCATGGCCCGTGACGCGCACGTGCCGCTGCTGGAGCGGCTGCGCTACCTGAGCATCGTGGCCAACAACCTCGACGAATTCTTCGAGGTGCGGGTGGCCATGCTCAAGCATCACCATGCCTATGGCTCGGCTGCGCCGGGGCCGGACGGGCTGTCCTCGGGCGAGCTGCTGGCACGCATCCGGGCGCGCGTGCTCGACCTGGTCACCGAGCAGTACGCGACCTGGCAGGAGCAGCTGCGGCCGCAGCTGGACGCCGAGGGCATCCGCTTCCTCACCCGCCACCAGTGGACGCCCGTGCAGCGGCGCTGGCTGCAGGGCTATTTCGAGCACGAGGTGCTGCCGGTGCTGTCTCCGCTGGGACTGGACCCGGCGCACCCGTTTCCGCGCATCCTCAACAAGACGCTCAACATCGCGGTGGTGCTGCAGGGCCGCGACGCATTCGGGCACGAGGGCCACATGGCGCTGGTGCGCGCGCCACGCTCGCTGCCGCGCATCGTCAGGCTGCCGGCCGAGGTCGGCGGTGGCGGCGACAACTTCGTGTTCCTGGCGGAACTGCTGCAGGCCTTCGTCGACCTGATGTTCCCGGGCTTCAAGGTGGTCGGCTCCTACCAGGTCCGGGTCACCCGCAACAGCGAGCTGATCGTGGAGGAGGCCGAGGTGGAGAACCTCGCCCATGCGCTCAGCGAGGAACTGCTCGGCCGCGGTTACGCGCGGCCGGTGCGGCTGCAGATTGGCACCGACTGCCCGAAGGCGATCACCCGCATGCTGATCGAGAACTTCGAGCTGGACGAAGCGGACGTGTACCGTTGCGACGGCCCGGTCAACATCATCCGCGCGGGCCTGATCTACGACTGGCTCGATCGGCCGGAACTGAAGTTCCCGCGCTTCACGCCGCGCGTCCCCGCACTGATGGAGGCCAGCCGCAACAAGTTCGAGGTAATCGCGCAGCGCGACGTGCTGCTGCATCACCCCTACGAAAGCTTCGCCGCAGTGATCGACCTACTGCGCCAGGCCACGCAGGACCCGAACGTGCTGGCGATCAAGCAGACGCTCTACCGCGCCGGCGAAGACACCCCAC
>NZ_DASSES010000053.1:0-7625 GCF_035695185.1 Frateuria sp. | reverse complement strand
CACCAGCTTCTCGGCCTCGTGCATGTGCTCGTAGGCCAGCTCCAGCACGCGGTGGCTGAGCGTGGCCGAATACAGCAGCACCTGGCGCTGCTCGCGCGCCGGCAGGCGGCGGAAGATGAAGCGCACGTCCTTGATGAAGCCGAGGTCGAACATGCGGTCGGCCTCGTCGATCACCATCACCTCGACGCCGTTGAAGCCGAACACCTGCTGCTTGTAGTAGTCGAGCAGGCGCCCGGGCGTGGCGATGATGATGTCGCAGCCATCCCTGAGCTGCTGGCGCTGCTTGTCGTAGTCGACGCCACCGTAGATCAGTGCAGTCTTCAGGCCGGTGTGGCGGCCGATGCTGCGTGCGTCCTTGTCGATCTGGATGGCCAGTTCGCGGGTCGGCGCGATGATCAGCGCGCGCGGGTCGGAATCCTTGCGCTCGGCCACCGCCGGACGTGTGAGCAGGCGGTTCATCAGCGCGACCAGGAAGGCGCAGGTCTTGCCGGTACCGGTCTGCGCCTGGCCGGCGACGTCACGGCCGGTCAGCGCGAGCGGCAGGGTCAGCGCCTGGATCGGCGTGCAGCGGGTGAAACCGGCCTCGGCGAGGCCCTGCTGCAGCAGCGGGTGAAGGTCGAAGTTCGTGAAGAAGGTGTCGGTCAGTACGGTTTCGGACATGGGTCACTGGATGGAATGCGGGCAACCGTGAGCGGGGCCCGGCTCCGCTGCCGGATGAGGCACGGAACGGTTTAATGGTCGCGGGGCGGCTGGCCGCGCGCGCGTGCCGCCGATCGTCATGGGACCGGTCCTGCGCGCGCGGCCGCCCGGGCTCCGCCGGTGGAGGCTGGGACCGACGGTTCCGCTGGCATAGGCGAACGGGCTGCGTACGGGCCGGCTCGCCTATGACAACGGAACCCTCCGTCGCCACCCTTGAATCGCTTGAACAGCGACCCGAGTTACGCTGGAATGGAGGCCTGCCGCAACGGCAATCCCCGCAGTCTTCCGGTTAGAACCGCGCAACATGGGCGCCCCAGTGTAGCCGATGCCGGCCGCGCGGTCCCAAACCCCCTTCCACGCAACCACGGAGATCCTGGTGAGCGACCTGATTACCCACGTCAACGACGATGCCTTCCAGAAGGACGTCCTCGAGTCCGATACCCCCGTCCTGCTCGACTTCTGGGCCGAATGGTGCGGCCCCTGCAAGGCCATTGCGCCGATGCTCGACGAGCTGGCGAAGCAGTACGAGGGCAAGCTCAGGATCGTCAAGCTCAACATCGACGAGAACCAGAAGACCCCCCGCACTTATGGCGTGCGCGGCATCCCGACGCTGATGGTGTTCAAGCACGGCAAGGTCGAGGCGACCCAGATCGGCGCCGTCAGCAAGGGCCAGCTCTCCCAGATGATCGACAAGGCGCTCTGACGCGCTCTTCCCGCCGCGCGCGCTTTACGGCGCTGCGCGGCGGGTGCTAGATTTCCCTTACGACCGACGGGGCGGTCCGCTTCGCCCCTCCCGCGCGCACCGCGCGACGCTCGTCCTCCCTCCTGTTCTTTCAACGGCGCCCCACGAGGTTTGCCCGTGTCCGATATCGAAACCCAAGACCCGTCCGACGCCAAGCGCGCCGAACCCAAGAGCGCGGATGCGCCGCGCGCCCGTGCGCCGCGCAAGTCGGCCGCCGAAAAGGCCGCCACGGCGGCGTCCAGCCCGGCTCCAGCCGCCCCGGCCCCGGCTCCAACTCCGTCTCCGGCGCCTGCTGCCGCCCCGGCACCGCCCCCCGCGCAGGCCAGCCTGCCGATGGAGGCCGGTGACAACGCCCAGCGCGCGCCGCAGGAGCCACGCGAAGGCGGCCAGAACGGCAACGGCCAGCAGCCCAACGCCAGCAACGAGCGCCGTAACGACCGTAACGAGCGCGACGGCCGTGGCCGCCGCCGGCGCCACGAGCGTGGCCAACGTCCCCAGGGCGGTCAGGGTGGCGGTCAGGGCGGCAACCAGGGCCAGCCCAACCGCAACAACCCGCGTGGCCTGCCCGAGGACGACGAGAACGCCGATATCGGCAGCAGCGACCGGCTGATCAACCTCACCGAGCTCAAGCGCATGAAGGCGCCGGAGCTGCTGGCTTTCGCCGAGTCGCTGGGCATCCAGGAAGGGGTGGCCCGTGCGCGCAAGCAGGACGTCATCTTCTCGATCCTGAAGGCCCACGCCCGCTCCGGCGGCGGCATCTGGGCCGAGGGCGTGCTCGAGATCCTGCAGGACGGCTTCGGCTTCCTGCGCTCGGCCGACGAGTCCTACCTGGCCGGCCCGGACGACATCTACGTCAGCCCCAGCCAGATCCGCCGCTTCAACCTGCGCACCGGCGACTACATCACCGGGCGCGTACGCCATCCGAAGGAAGGCGAGCGTTACTTCGCGATGCTCAAGGTCGACGACATCAACGGCGACCCGCCGGAGGCGTCGAAGAACAAGATGCTGTTCGAGAACCTGACGCCGCTGTTCCCGCGCAAGGCGTTCCACCTCGAGCGCGGCAACGGCTCCAGTGAAGACATCACCGGCCGCATCCTCGACCTGATCGCACCGGTCGGCAAGGGCCAGCGCGGCCTGATCGTCTCGCAGCCGAAGTCCGGCAAGACGATGATGTTGCAGAACATCGCCCAGGCGATCACCTACAACCACCCCGAAGCGCACCTGATCATCCTGCTGGTCGACGAGCGCCCGGAGGAAGTCACCGAGATCGCGCGCACCGTGCGCGCCGAGGTGATCAGCTCGACCTTCGACGAGCCGGCCGTGCGCCATGTGCAGGTCGCCGAGATGGTGATCGAACGGGCCAAGCGCCTGGTCGAGCACAAGAAGGACGTGGTGATCCTGCTCGACTCGATCACCCGCCTGGCCCGCGCCTACAACACTGTCGTGCCGAGTTCCGGCAAGGTGCTGACCGGCGGCGTCGACGCCAACGCCCTGCAGCGCCCGAAGCGCTTCTTCGGCGCCGCGCGCAACGTCGAGGAAGGCGGCTCGCTGACGATCATCGCCACGGCGCTGATCGACACCGGCTCGAAGATGGACGAGGTCATCTACGAGGAGTTCAAGGGCACCGGCAACATGGACGTGCACCTGTCCCGCCGGATTTCCGAAAAGCGCGTCTATCCGGCCATCGACATCAACCGTTCCGGTACCCGCCGCGAGGACCTGCTGATCGATCCGGACCTGCTCGCCAAGATCTGGATCCTGCGCAAGTTGCTGCATCCGATGGACGAGCTGGCGGCAATGGAATTCATGCTCGACAAGATGAAGAACACCAAGACCAATGACGAGTTCTTCAACTCGATGAAACGCTGAAGGCGACAAGCCTGGGCGAAGCAGGCCGGCGCAAGCCGGCCTGTTCGTTTTTCCCCGCGCCGTCGGGCACCGACCTTGGCGGCGGGGCGCCCTTGCCGCGTGCCAACTTGACGGAAGAGCTTCCATCCGGAAGCAGCACCATGCGGCAGAGGCGACGGACGGGTCGGATGGCCAGGATCGGATGGGCGTTGATCGCCTCACCAGCCATTTCCGCTCCGACTACGCTTGCGACTGGCAAGCAACCGACGCCCGCCGCAATGTAAGCCTCTCCGGCCGCATCGACGTGCCGCTGGTGATGCGGCGCAATGTGCTCGATCCGACATTCGTCCCCGCCCGCACGCCATTTTCAGGAGCGTATCCGCGCTGCCGGCAACGGCAGACCGGACACTGACGCGCGACCACCGAAAAGGCCGGCCTGGTGGCCGGCCTCGCTTTCAGGGACGCAACCAGCCGAAGGTGTCCGGCGAGCCGTCCGGATGCGCGAACCAGCGCACGTGATTGGCGCCGTTCGGGCAGTCCATGCCGGTGATCTCGCTGTCCACCGTCCCCTGGCTCGTGACCACTGCCTTCTGGTAGCAGCTGTTCCAGTTGTCGCCGAATGCGTAGGTGTGCGCCGCGCCCCAGCCGGTGCTCTCGCCGCTATCCGCGTCCACGCGGCGATTGCCGAAGAACGCCTCGCGCAATCGGGTGGTGTACCAGGGCATGCCATGGTGGTAATGGGCAACGTCGAGCTTGCGGTGCTGGTCGACACCGATCGAGCCTCCGGCCAGATCGGTGTAGGTCGACTCGTCGCCTTCGTACTGACGGCCCAGACCCATGTAATGCAGTTCCAGCGGGTAGCTCACGTCGGTCCGGTCCTCGCTGAGCAGCTGGCCGTGGCGGCTGCGGCGGCTGACGCTGTGCGTGCTGCTCTGCAGCCACAGATCCTCCCGGAAGCTCGCGCCGTCGCGCACGCGTAGGGCCTGCACGTTGCGGAAGCTGGAGGTCTGCCGGACCTGCGACTCGATGCGGCCGTGGGAGGTATCCACGAATCCGCGGATCTCGAAGTCACGATCCATCCGCGTGCCGACGCGGCCCTGCAGCACGTCGCCCGTCTGCGTCAGGCCGTCGGTGACGGTCGCCTGCGGCAGGCCGGACGGCAGGGTGTTGTAGGTAACTGCGCCGGACACGCGCGTCCGGCCCGGATCCAGGTACACCAGCAGGTTGGCCACATGAGGCGCCAGGTACCAGCCGGCGGTGAACGGCTGGGAGTGGTCGATCATGTGCAGCTCGACCCAATGCGAGCCGGCCTCATTGAGCACGCCCGCGAATGGCGTGAGATCGACCCGGTAGGGCACGAAGCCCAGCGACTGCGCGCTGTCGGTGGGCTCGTCCAGCGCGTTCCACAGCACCGGCGCATCGCTGTAGTCGGTCGGCAACCAGGGGAACACCGGCGCGACGCCGGCTGGCGTGCCGTCGACGGTCACGCCCACGTCGCTGTAGCTGCCGTTGTAACAGCCCTGCTTCTGCGGATAGTTCGTGTGCGGCGTCACGCCCGGGCCGAGCACGTTGAACAGGGACGGGTGCGCATCGACCAGCCCGTCGGAAAAGCAGGTGAACCAGAACGCATGGTCGTTCGCCGTCACGTCCAGATAGGCGCGCTCGATGTTGTGGGGCAAGGCGTCCAGCTCGGCCAGGCCCGGTCCCGTGGAGGTGCCGAGCAACCGGGTATCCGCCGAGAACACCGCATCGGGCACGCGAGGGGCCGGCTGGGCGGCCGTAGGCGGATAGAACCGCAGGGTCGCCGTACCGGTGACATGGGCGTCGCTGCGCACGTTGCGGAACGCCTGCAGCGCGGTGAGCAACCCGACGCCTGGCGAGGTCAGCAGGGCGCTGTAGTCGGTGAGGTCGCGCTCGACGTGCCACCGCGATGGCTGTGCCGTGTTGGTGGTGGGCCCGACGAACAGCGTGATGCCCTTCAGCTGCAGGGCGATTCCTGTGACTTGCGCATCGCGCGCACCGGATACGTCCATGCTCAGTACGACCTTGGCCCAGGGCGGCGCACAGCCGGGTGGTGGTGCGTAGGTGTACTGGCTCGGGTCCTCGAAATAGGTAATGCGGAAAGGCGCGTCCTGGAACAGCTTCACCTCGCAGGGCGTGCTGCGTGGCGTGGGCACGGGTGGCGTGGCGCTATGGATGGCCTCCTGCGCATGGGCCCCACCCGGCAAGGCCAGGGCGGCAAGCAGGGCAGACAGCGCAGCGTGCGTCAGTCGTTGACGCGCGGACGGGTTCGACATCGTGACGATTCCTCCTCTGATGCCCCCTGCCCGCAACATCCTGCGGGCGGGCACATCAAGGGAACGTCCTCACGCAAAGCTAACAGTCCGGTTCGCTCTGGTTCATCGTCCTGTCCAGGAAGCAAACCGGACCTTTCACGGCGATCACCAGAACCCCGGCGTACACTATTTGGGCACGGCCCCCTTTTTGTGGCCCTGTACGTCCCCATTAGTGGCCGCTCCCCCAAGCAAGGGCTTGTCTGTGTCCATACCCAGTGCCGTAAAGAGCACCCCGATCGAAAGCCGCCAGCAGCTGGCCGACTATCTCGCCGCCGGGGAGAAGCCCCGCGATGCCTGGCGCATCGGCACCGAGCACGAGAAGTTCGGCTTCCGGACGGATGACCTTCGGCCGCCGGCCTACGAGGGCGAGCGCGGCATCCGCGCCCTGCTGGAAGGGCTCGCGGCGCGGTACGGCTGGGAGATCGCGCGCGAGGGCGAGACGCCCGTGGCGCTGACGCACGGCAAGGCCAACATCACGCTGGAGCCGGCCGGCCAGTTGGAGCTCTCCGGCGCGCCGGTGGAGAACATCCACCAGACCTGTTGCGAGGTGAACACGCACCTGGAGGAAGTCCGCTCGGTGGCCGACGGGCTCGGGCTGGGCTTCCTCGGCATGGGCTTCCAGCCGAAGTGGCGCCGCGACGAGATGCCGTGGATGCCCAAGGGCCGCTACAAGATCATGCGCGAGTACATGCCCCGGGTTGGCAACCTGGGCCTGGACATGATGACGCGCACCTGCACCGTCCAGGTCAACCTGGATTTCTCCAGCGAAGCGGACATGGTGAAGAAATTCCGCGCCAGCCTCGCCCTGCAGCCGGTGGCCACCGCGCTGTTCGCCGATTCGCCGTTCACCGAAGGCAAGCCCAACGGCTTCCTTTCCTACCGCTCGCAGGTGTGGACCGACACCGACCCGCACCGCACGGGCATGCTCGACTTCGTGTTCGACGAGGGGTTCGGCTACGAGCGCTACGTCGACTACATCCTTGGCGTGCCGATGTACTTCAGCTACCAGGGCGGACGCTACATCGACCTGGCCGGGCAGGACTTCGGCCGCTTCCTCGATGGCCGGCTCGAGGCGGCCCCCGGCACGCGCGCGACGATGAAGGACTGGGCCGACCACCTGACCACCGCCTTCCCCGAAGTCCGCCTGAAGCAGTACCTGGAGATGCGCGGTGCCGACGGCGGCCCGTGGAACCGCCTGTGCGCCCTGCCCGCGCTGTGGGTCGGCCTGCTGTATGACGACGAGGCGCTGGATGCGGCCTGGGACCTGGTCAAGGACTTCACCATGGAAGAGCGCCACGCCCTGCGCGACGGCGTGCCCAGGCAGGCGCTCAAGCTGTCTTTCCGCGGCGGCACCGTGCGCGACCTCGCGGCCGAAACCCTCAAGATCGCCGCACATGGCTTGAAGCGCCGCGCGCGCCTCAACCGCAATGGCGCCGACGAGAGCATCTTCCTCGAGCCGCTGATCGAGATCGTCGAGGCCAACCAGACGCCGGCCGAGCGCAAGCTGGAGTTGTTCCACGGTCCGTGGGGCGGCAGCGTGGACCCGGTGTTCCGTGAGTTCGCTTACTGAGGCCGATCCAGCGCCCTCGCCCCGCCGGGGAGAAAGCGCCAAACGAAAGGGCCGGCATTCGCCGGCCCTTTCCTCTTACTTCTCGTTGCCCTTGGGCGCGTCCTTCAGCCCGCGGTTGATCAGCATCGGCTCGACGCTCGGCTCCTTGCCGCGCCAGGCCTTGTACATCTCGGCCAGGTCCTCGGTGTTGCCGCGCGAGAGCACCATCTTGCGGAAGCGGTCGCCGTTGGCGCGGGTCATGCCGCCGTGTTCCTTGAACCACTCGAAGCCGTCGTCGGCCAGCATTTCGGTCCACAGGTAGGCGTAGTAGCCGGCGGCGTAGCCGTTGCCCCAGATGTGCTGGAAGTAGCTGGAGCGGTAGCGCGGCGGCACGTACGAGAGGTTGATCTTGTCCTTGCTGAGGACCTCCTGCTCGAACTTGTCGGCGTCC
>NZ_DASSES010000052.1:0-3939 GCF_035695185.1 Frateuria sp. | reverse complement strand
GCGGCCATCGACAGCACGCAACGTGCGGCCGGCTCGGTCGGCGATGCCGCAAGCCGCACGGCAACCGGCACCTCGGTAGGCGCCGACGCCAAGGCGCGGGCCAAGGCCGACGCGCACGGCCACTGACGACCGTCGGGTGGGCTTGAACCACCGCCCGCACCCACGGGCGCCTGTGGGCTCAAGCCCCCGGTTCCGACGCCGTGGCCGCCCCGTTCAGCCATCTGTCTGCCCGCTTAAGCGCCACCAGGCCGGTTCAGAACCCACTGGGACGAACAGGTCTAGTGTCGCGCTCACCGCGGGTTCCGCGGCGACACTTCCGAAGGAGGATCCCCATGCACAAGACCCTGCTTGCCGCTTTCATCGGCGCCAGCGTGTTCGCCGTTCCCGCGTTCGCGCAGGTCATTCCCGGCGGTGCCGGCCAGTCCACAGCGCATGCCTCGGCGCAGGCCGGCGCCACCGCGCCAGGCCTGAACGCGAATGGGGCCATCAGCACCGGCGCCACCACGCCGACGACCGGCGCTGCCGGCACGCAAGCGCTCGGCCTCGGCGGCTTGCTGAAGCAGACGCAGGCGGCCGATGCGGCAGCCGACACGCCCAGCGAAGGCGCCGGTCCGACCGGTGACCTCAACGCGAAGGCCCGCGAGAAGCTGCGCGCCGCGCACGGGCACTGAGTCCTGCCGGGCAACCCCGCGCTGCCGGGGTTGCCCGCTCAGGCGAGCGCATCTTCCGCGGCGACGAAGCCGCCGGTCTGGCGCTCCCACAACCGCGCGTAAAGGCCGCCATGCGCGATCAGTTGCGCATGTGTGCCGCTCTCCACGATGCGCCCCTTGTCCAGCACGACCAGGCGATCCATCCGCGCGATCGTCGAAAGGCGGTGCGCGATGGCTATCACGGTCTTGCCCTGCATGAGCAGGTCCAGGCTCTCCTGGATCGCCGCCTCGGCCTCGGAGTCCAGCGCGCTGGTGGCCTCGTCCAGGATCAGGATCGGCGCGTCCTTGAGCAGCACGCGGGCGATCGCGATGCGCTGGCGCTGGCCGCCGGAAAGCTTCACGCCGCGCTCGCCGACATAGGCGTCATAGCCACCGCGCCCTTCGCCATCGGACAGCGCCGGGATGAACTCATCCGCACGCGCCTTGCGCACCGCTTCGGCCACCTGCGCCTCGGTCGCGTCCGGGCGGCCGTAGAGCAGGTTGTCGCGGATCGAGCGGTGCAGCAGCGAAGTGTCCTGGGTGACCACGCCGATCTGCGAACGCAGGCTTTCCTGGGTGACGCGCGCGATGTCCTGGCCGTCGATCAGGATGCGCCCGCCCTCCAGGTCGTAGAGCCGGAGCAGCACGTTGACCAGCGTGGACTTGCCGGCGCCCGAGGGCCCGACCAGTCCGATCTTCTCGCCCGCGCGCACGGTGAGATCCAGGCCCGCGATCACGCCGCCGGCCTTGCCGTAGTGGAAATGGATGTCCTCGAAGCGGACCTCGCCGCGGGTGACTTCCAGCGGCATGGCGCCGGCTGCGTCCTGCACCGTGCGCGGCTGCGCGATGGTCGCCATGCCGTCCTGCACCGTGCCGATGTTTTCGAAGATGCCGTTGACCACCCACATGATCCAGCCCGACATGTTGTTGATGCGGATCACCAGGCCGGTCGACAGTGCAATCGCACCGACGGTGACTTGCCCGTGGCTCCACAGCCAGAGCGCCAAGCCGGAAGTGCCCACGATCAGGAAGCCGTTGAGCGTGGTGATGGTGGCGTCCATCGCGGTGGTCTGGCGCGTCATCGCGCGTGTCTTGTCCACCTGCTCGTGCAATGCGTCGGCCACGTAGGCCTCCTCGCGCCGCGTGTGCGCGAAGAGCTTGAGCGTGAGCACGTTGCTGTAGCCGTCGACGATGCGTCCCATCAGCTTCGAGCGCGCCTCGGAGGCCTTCCACGAACGCTGCCGCGTGCGCGGGATGAAGAACGCCAGCGTGGCGACGTAGAGCAGCAGCCAGACCACCAGCGGAACGGCCAGCCAGGCGTCCGCCTTGGCGAACATCACGATCGCACTGCCGGTGTAGATGGCCACGTACCAGATTGCATCGACAATCTGCACCGCAGATTCGCGCAGCGACCTGCCGGTCTGCATGATGCGGTTGGCGATGCGGCCGGCGAAATCGTTCTGGAAGAACGACAGGCTCTGGCGAATCACGTAGCGGTGGTTTTGCCAGCGGATGCGAGCGGTCACGTTGGGCACGATCGCCTGGTTGACCAGCAGGTCGTGCAGCGCGTTGAACACGGGCCTCGCGACGAGCGCCACGAACGCCATCCAGGCCAGCTCGCGCCCGTGCCGGTGGAAGAACGCCGCCCCCTCGGCCACCTTGGCCATGTCCACCAGCCGCCCGATGAAGGCGAACAGCGACACCTCGATGACCGAGACGAAGAAGCCGACCACCAGCACCGCGGCGAACATCGGCCACACCTGGCGCAGGTAGAACAGGTAGAAGCGCCCGGGCGTGCCCGGCGGCATCACGTCGGCCGGATCCTTGAACGGATCGATCAGCGATTCGAACCAGCGAAAGAGCATGGGAGAGCGTCGCCTTCGGGGAGCGGGCATTGTGGACCAGCCGCCGGTACGGTTGCAGTGAATGCCCATCTCTCAGGCTTCCCCGCGAGCCCCGGCCCCTCACCCCAACTCTCTCCCCGGAGGGGAGAGGGAGCAGAGCGGTAGGGCGCCCGCTGCAAGCCGAGCCAAGTCGCCGGGAGTCGGCCATTGGCCTGCCCGATAAGGCCGGCGAAACCCCGTGCGCAGGGGAGAGCTTCCGGGCGCGTGCGCTCCCGCAGCGCCCCCGCGGACAAAAAAGAAAACCCCGCGCGAGGCGGGGTTTTCTCGGTAGTGCGATGGAAAGCCGGACTTAGAAGTCCATGCCGCCCATGCCACCCATGCCGCCCGGGGCGCCACCGTGGCTGTGCTCTTCCTTCTTCGGCAGCTCGGCCACGATCGCCTCGGTGGTGATCGCCAGGCCGGCAACCGACGACGCGTGCTGCAGCGCGGTGCGGGTCACCTTGGTCGGATCCAGGATGCCCATCTGCACCATGTCGCCGAACTCGCCGGTGGCCGCGTTGTAGCCGAAGTTGCCCGAGCCGTCCTTGACCTTGTTGAGGATCACCGAGGGCTCTTCGCCGGCATTGGCGACGATCGCGCGCAGCGGCGCTTCCAGCGCGCGGCGGGTGATCGCGATGCCGAGGTTCTGGTCTTCGTTGTCACCCTTGATGCCTTCGACGGCCTTGAGCGCACGGATCAGGGCGACGCCGCCGCCCGGCACCACGCCTTCCTCGACCGCCGCACGGGTGGCGTGCAGGGCGTCTTCGACGCGGGCCTTCTTTTCCTTCATCTCGACCTCGGTGGCGGCACCGACCTTGATCACGGCCACGCCGCCGGCCAGCTTGGCCACGCGCTCCTGCAGCTTCTCGCGGTCGTAGTCGGAGGAGGTCTCCTCGATCTGCGCCTTGATCTGGCTGATGCGCGACTGGATGCGCTCGGCTTCGCCGGCGCCGTCGATGATCGTGGTGTTTTCCTTGGTGATCACCACGCGCTTGGCGCGGCCCAGGTCGTTGATGGTGGCCTTCTCCAGCTGCAGGCCCACTTCCTCGGAGATCACCTGGCCGTTGGTCAGGATCGCGATGTCCTCGAGGATGGCCTTGCGGCGGTCACCGAAGCCCGGCGCCTTGACGGCGGCGACCTTGACGATGCCGCGGATGGTGTTGACCACCAGCGTGGCCAGCGCCTCGCCCTCGACTTCCTCGGCGACGATCAAGAGCGGCTTGCCAGCCTTGGCGACGCCTTCGAGGATCGGCAGCAGCTCGCGGACGTTGGAGATCTTCTTGTCGTGGATCAGGATGAACGGGTCGTCCAGCTCGACCTGCTGCGACTGCTGGTTGTTGATGAAGTACGGCGACAGGTAGCCGCGG
>NZ_DASSES010000051.1:0-2784 GCF_035695185.1 Frateuria sp. | reverse complement strand
ACGCGGCGCCCTTCCCGGTGGTTGCCGAACTGCGCGACAGCCAGGCCTACGTGTTGCTCACCGCGCTGGGGAAGGGCATTTTCGACTACCACTCCGAACAGGTGCGCAACCAGCAGCAGGACTGGCTGCCGCTGCTGCGCTGGCTCAAGCGCCAGCATTGAGGGAATGCCATGCAGGAACTGATTCTGTTGCGACATGCCGAGGCCCGGCCCGCCGCGCCGGCCGGCGACGACCACGACCGCACGCTCAGCCCGCGCGGCGAGCAGGAGGCGTTGGCCGCCGGCCGCTGGCTCGCCGCCCACGGCGCACGCCCCGACCGGGTGCTGTGCTCGCCCGCGCTGCGCACCCGCCGCACAGCCGAGCTTGCGATGCGTGCGCTCGCGCCGGAGGCCGCCATCGGGCTGGCCGGGGAGGTCTACGAGGCCACCCCGGGCGAACTGCTGGCGCTGCTCGACCAGCATGCCGATGCGCGTTGTGTGTTGCTGGTGGGGCACAACCCGGGCATCGAGCGGCTGGTGGCGCTGCTGGTGGAAGGCCGCTCGGACGAGTTCCGCGGCATGCCACCGGCGGGCCTGGCGGTACTGCACCTGCAGGGTGCGCTGGAACCGGGCAACGCGCGGCTGGATGCATTCTGGTCGCCCTGATGCGCCTATCCGCCATCGCCGTGTTGCTGGCGCTGGCGTTCGTCGTCCACGCCTCGCCGGCGCACCTGTGGCACATCCAGAGCCCGCCCTCGCACGTCGATTTCGGCGTGCGGCTGCTCTGGCTGCACACGATCCATGGCCGTTTCGGGCAGGTCGCCGGGACCGTCCAGCCCCGCGCCGACGGCCGGGTGGTGGTGGACGCACGGGTCGCGGTGGGCAGCCTGGCGATGGACTCGCCACGGCTGCGCCGCTGGGTGCTGGACGCGGAATTCTTCGATGCGGCGCATTACCCGACGCTGCACTTCGTCTCCGCGCCGGTGGCCCGCCGCGCGCTGGACGAGGGCGGCGCCCTGCAGGGTCGGCTGACCTTGCGCGGCGTCACCCGTCCGCTGCGCCTCGACCTGCTGCCCGCGCACTGCACGGCCGATGCCTGCCTGATCGAGGCGCGCGGCGAGCTTGACCGCAGCGACTTCGGCATGGACGCACACCATGCCGTGCTGTCCGATCGCGTGCATCTGGCGCTGTCCATCGCGATCACCCGTACGCCGGACTGAACCGCAATCTCCGCCTGCGCGCCTCGACGCACACGGCAGCGCCCGTATCATGCGCGCATGTCCCCTCCCCGCCTCGCCCTCCTCGTCCTGCTTGCCTTCACCACCCTGCTCGATGGCTGCACGCTGTCGCGGGCGCAGATCCGCCGTGCCGATGCAGTGGTCGCGGCGACCGCGCCAGCCACCTCCAGTTGCGCGCGCGCCGATCACTGCGCGCAGTCGTCGCCATTGCTGGAGGCGGCCGATCAAGCGCTGGCCGCCTCCAGCCCTTCCCGCCCGCGCCACCTGGTGGCGTTGCTGGGCGCGAGCGAACCGGCGCTGGTGGCGCGGCTCAACCTGATCCGCGCGGCGCGGCGCACGATCGACGTGCAGACCTACATCTGGGACCAGGACGACGCCGGCCAGCTGGTACTCGACGAACTGGTCCGGGCCGCGCGCCGTGGCGTGCAGGTGCGCATCCTGGCCGACCAGCTGTCCTCCTTCGGCGATCTGGCGCTGCTCGACCGGCTCGCCCGTGCCAGCCCCAACCTGCACGTGCGGCTGTACAACCCGACCTTCCACGAAGCGCACACCTCGCCGCTGGAATGGGCTGCCGGCATCGCGTGCTGCTTTTTCAAGTTCAACCAGCGCATGCACAACAAGGTGCTGGTGGTGGACGACACCGTCGGGATCACCGGCGGGCGCAACTATCAGGACCGCTATTTCGACTGGGACGACGACTTCGACTACGTCGACCGGGACGTCCTGGTCGGCGGGCCGGCCGCGCGGGCCATGGCCGACAGCTTCCGCCTGTTCTGGCGGCACCGGCGCTCGGTGCCGCTGACCCACCTGCGCGACGTCAACCACTACATCCTGGACCATCCGGCCGCGCCGGGCTGGCCGGCGCCAAGCTATGCGCACCCGCAGCGCGTGTACCGCGTCGACCAGGAGGCCAGCGACGACGCGTGGCTGCGCGCGCACATCCTGGCCGACAGCATGCAGACCGGCGTGGTGGAATTCTTCAGCGACCTGCCCGCCAAGACCGACCAGCCACTCAAGCGGCAGGCACGCGAGTTCACCGCGCACGTCATGCAGATGGTCGGCGCCGCGCGCCACGAGGTGGTGCTGCAGACCCCCTACCTGGTGCTGAGCCGGCGTGCACGGCGGATCTTCGCGCGGCTGCGCAAGGAAACCCCGCCACCGCGCATCGTGGTGTCGACCAACTCGCTGGCCTCCACCGACGCCTTCGCGGTCTACGCGGTCTCCTACAAGCACCGCAAGCGCTACCTCAAGGACTACGGCTTCGAAATCCACGAGCTCAAGCCGCACGCCGTCGATCCGGCGATCGCCAACGCGCGCGCCAGCCTGGAGTGGGTCGGCGACGGCGAGCGTGCCAGCGGCGATCCGGCACACGATGCGTCGCAGCACTACGTGGACACCGAGAACCATGGCCTGCTCGGCAGCCACGGCAGCAGCCAGCGCCCGGCGCCGCTGGTCAGCGAAGGCCGCCGCTTCGCGCTGCATGCCAAGTCGATAGTGGTCGATGACCACTTCGCGATGGTCGGCTCGCACAATTTCGACCCGCGCTCGGACCACTACAACACCGAGGC
>NZ_DASSES010000050.1:0-14307 GCF_035695185.1 Frateuria sp. | reverse complement strand
TTGGACGGCATGGACTGCCGGTTGGTGGTCGGACCCCGGGCAACCGCTTCTTCGTTCGTCATCGCCCTTGGGCGGGCGTGGCGGCGGTCGGCTTGGCCGGAGTGTTGCTGTCGTGCAGGAACTGCCAGTCGAAGTGGTAATCCCATTGGTTGAAGTACAGGTTGCCGCCGCGCCACTCGACCTCGCCGCGTTGCGAGTCGACCGTTTCGGAGCGCGGAAACTGCTTGGCCGGCACCAGCGGGCGGCTGTAGTCGTCGTTGAAGGCGATGCGGTAGGCGTCCAGGCCGCCCAGGTAGAACCAGCGCAGGCGCGGATCGTCGCCGGGCTTCGGCGCGAGCTGGCCGAAGGTCACGTCCACCGGCACCCAGCCGTAGGGGGCGAGGTAGAGCTGGCCCCAGTCGTGGATGTTGTCGTAGTCGCCGTCGGAGAACATCCAGCCGGACTGCCAGCGCGCCGGAATGCCGTTCAGGCGCAGCAGCGCGAGCAGCAACAGGGTCTGTTCACCGCAGTCGCCGTGGCCGGCGTGCAGGGTGTAGTCGCTGATGTTGCTGATCGTGGAGTACTCGCGCGCGCCGGCCCAGGGGATCGCGTCCACGGCGGCGAACAGCTTCTGCGCGATGCGGTAGGGGTTCTGCTCGTCGCCGACCACCTTGCGCGAAAACGTGCGCAGGTCGTCGGTGAAGACGATGTGCGGCGCGCGCTCCTGCACGAAGGGCTTCAGCTCCGGCGTGATCGTCGCCGGCACCACCTTGTCCGGGTCGATCGGGTGGACCTGCGCGCGCAGGGTCAGCTCGTAGGTGAGCTTGAACACGGTCGGTTGGCTGGCCTTCGCGGGCGCCTCCATGTAGGCGGTGCGCTGCAGCGTGTCCACCGGCGCGATGCGCGCGCCGGCCGGCTGGCTGGCGACGAAGCGGATGTCGTCCTGCTGGCCGGGAATCGCGCGCGGGTAGGGGATCCAGGCCTTGACCGTCTCGCCGGGCGGCACCGCGCCGGCGTGCACGGTGAGGGTCTGGGTCACGCGCACGCGCATCGGCAGCACGCCGGCCCTGCCGCCGGCGAGCGCCTCGCGCCAGGCCGCGCGGTGGTGGTCGTTGAGCGTCTCGTTCGGTCCGTCGGTGATCGGCGTCCGCACGGCGCGAAGGTCGCGCGCCTCGGCGCTCAGGCGGTAGAGGTTGGAGGGCGCGCGGTTGAAATAGAGCGTGCGGCCGTCGATCACCATGTGCTCGATCAGGCCGGCATGGTCCCAGCGCGTGAACTCGGCGTCGGTGAGGTCCGGCATCTGCTTGCGGATGCGCGCCTTGGCCTGGTCGGCGGTCAGCGTGAAGTCGAGCAGGATGCGGCGCATGCGCTCGCGCTGGAAGGTCAGCGCCTCGCGCGCCCGGGGCGTGAGCCCCGGCTGGGCCAGCGCTTTCGCGATGGCCTGGCGGGCGGTATCGAAGTGGCCGTGGTCGATTTGCGCGACGATGGCGGGCGGCGCGGGCGGCGGCAGGCTGGCCAGCACCGGCGTCGCGCAGCAGAGCAGGCCGGCCAGCACCGCACCTGCGCGCACACGACGGTGCGCCGGCGTGTGTCGGGCTTGCTTCGCTGGCACCTTCGTCATCGACAACGCCCCCGCCAGTTGGCATCAAGGCCTTGTGTAACACGCTTGCAAAAGGCGGTCAATAATTTATGCTTCGACTTAATGTGTGAGGAATGGCATATTCCTGACACGACGCACGAGGGGTAGCGCGTGATCCACACGGTATGGCCGTACCTGGCCGTGATGCTGCTGGCCGCCGGCCTGTTTCCGGCGCTGGAGCGGCGCACCGGCTGGCGCGTGTTCAACGTGCTGCCGCCGATCGTGCTGGTCTACCTGCTGGTGACCGCGCTGGCGGTGTCGGGGCTGTGGCAGGTCAACCAGGAGATCCGCGCCGCGCAGTCGACGCTGGTGTCGCACATGGTGCCGGCGCTGCTGTTCCTGCTGATGATCAATTGCGACCTGCGCGCGATCGTCGCGCTCGGGCCGCGCGTGCTCGGCGTGTTCGCCTGCACCTCGGTCAGCCTGTTCGTCGCCTTCCTGGCGACCTTCCTGCTCTACCACCGCTGGCTGCCGGGCGACGACTGGCACCCGCTGGCCGCGCTGTCGGGCAGCTGGGTGGGTGGCACCGCCAACATGATCGCGGTCAAGCAGGGCATCGGCATGTCCGACCAGCACCTGGCGATGAGCCTGCTCACCGATGCGCTCTGCTACTCGACGTGGGTAGTGGTGCTGTTTGCCGTGGCGCGGCTGGCGCCGGCATTCAACCGCTGGACGCGGGCGAGGTCCAGCGGCGACCTCGTCGTGGCCGAGGCGAAGCCGACCGGTCCGACCACTGCCGACACGGTCCTGCTCTGGCTGGGCATGGCGCTGCTGGCCGCGGCGCTGGCGCGCTGGGTGGCCGGCTACCTGCCGACCTCGACCATGGTCAGCGCCACCACCTGGACCATCCTGCTGTCCACCGGCGCGGGGCTGGTGGTGGCGCACACCCCGCTGGCGCGCTTCCCGGGCGCGGGGACGATCTCCGGTGCGCTGCTGATCAGCGTGGTGGCGGTGCTGGCCTCGCAGAGCAATTTCCACGGCATCGCGGCAGCGCCGCTGTACCTGCTCTGCGGCGCCACGGTCATCACCCTGCACGCGATCCTGCTGGTCGGCTTCGCCAAGCTGTTCCGCTTCGACCTGTTCCTGTGCGGGATCTCCTCGCTGGCGCACATCGGTGGCGTGGCGGCGGCGCCGATCCTGGCGGCGAGCTATTCGCGCGCGCGGGTGCCGGTCGGCATCCTGCTCGCGCTGCTGGGCTACATACTGGGCACCGGCTTCGGCCTGCTGGTGGCGTCGATCATGTCGGCCCTGGCGGGCTCCTGAAGGCCATGAGGATCACGACCATGCGAACCCTCCTTCCCTCGGCGCTGCTGGCCCTGCTGCTGGCCGTGCCGTCGCTGCATGCGCGCGAGCAGGCGTCGGCCCTGCCGGTCCCGCCTTCCGGCGTGCTGGGTGTCGGCGAGGCCCAGCTGACGCCACAGTTCTGGATCGGCCTGCAGCCGCAGCCGGACAAGGAGATCCTGACCCGCCAGCAGATCGAGAAGCAGAACGCCACGCTGTTCGCGCGCGACACTTCGATGCACGCGCTGCGCAAGCTGCCGGCCAGGCTGAGCGGCGCGCAGGTCCGCGGCTGGATCGAGGGCCTGGCCGATGCACCGGCCAAGCCGCTCTACGACGTGCACGGCAAGCCGGTCGCGGCCGCCACGGTGAAGGCCCTGGTCGATGCCCGTGCGCTCGACGCGATCCCGGCGACCCAGGCCACGCGCTACGGCCTGGTGGTGCACCGTGCCGCGCTGCGTACCTTCCCGACCACGCTGCGCGTGTTCAGCCATCCGGGTGATACCGACATCGACCGCTTCCAGGAAACGGCGGAGTTCCCCGGCACGCCGGTGGTGATCGCGCACGCCAGCCGCGACGGCCACTGGCTGTTCGTGGTCAGCCCGCGCTACGCCGCCTGGACCGAGGCGACCAACATCGCCGAGGGCAGCCGGGACGCGGTGTTCGGCTACGCCGACAAGACCCCCTACCGCATCGTCACCGGGGCCAAGGTGTACACGGTGTTCACCCGCGAGGCGCCGGCCGTCTCCCAGGTGGAACTGGACATGGGCACCCGCGTGCCGGTGCTCACCGACCTGCCCCCCGACCAGCCGGTCAACGGCCAGACACCCTACGCCGCACACGTGATCGAGCTGCCCGTGCGCAAGGGCGACGGCTCGCTCGCCTTCAGCCCCGCGCTGATCCAGAAGAATGCCGACACCGCCGCCGACTACCTGCCGCTGACCCCGCGCAACCTGATCACCCAGGCCTTCAAGTTCCTGGGCGAGCGCTACGGCTGGGGCCACGCCTACGACGGGCGCGACTGCTCCGGCTTCGTCTCCGACGTCTATCGTTCGATGGGGCTGCAGATGCCGCGCAACACTTCCAGCCAGGGCGTCAGCCCGGCGTTCGCCAAGCGGACCTTCAGCGGGGACAGCTCGCACGCGGAGCGCCTGCAGGCGGCGCAGGCATTGCAGCTCGGCGACCTGGTCTACATCCCCGGCCACGTGATGATGTCGCTCGGCCCATGGCAGGGGCAGCCGTGGGTGATCCACGACGTGCTGGGCATGAGCTACCGCACCGCCGACGGCGCGACCCGGCACGTCAAGCTCAATGCGGTCTCGGTGACGCCGCTGCTGCCGATGCTCTACGGCAAGGACTCCACTTTCATCGACCACATGACCAGCAACGTGCGCATGCGGCCCTAGCGGTCCCTGGGGCGGGCCCTGGCCCGCCGGACGTTTCCCGCGCAAGGGCCCGGTGGGTGCAAGCCCACCCTACGGACAACAGAAGACCCAAGACCCCATGAAGATCACAGACATCCAGTTCGGCATGCTGCGGGTGCCCTTGAAGACGCCCTTCAAGACCGCGTTGCGCACCGTCAACCAGGTGGAAGACATCGTGGTGATGGTGCACACCGACACCGGCCAGGTCGGCTACGGCGAAGCGCCGGCCACCGCGGTGATCACCGGCGACACGCACGGCTCGATCGTGGATGCGATCCGGCATTACATCTCCCCGCGCCTGATCGGCCAGGACATCGCCAACATCAACCGCCTCACCCACCTGGTCCAGGGCTCGATGGAGAAGAACTCCAGCGCCAAGGCGGCGGTGGAGATCGCGATCTACGACCTGTGGGGGCAGCTCTACAACGCGCCGCTGTACAAGCTGCTCGGCGGTGGCGACCCGGTGATCACCACCGACATCACCATCAGCGTGGATTACATCGACAAGATGGTGGCCGACTCGGTCGCGGCGGTGGAGCGCGGCTTCGAATCGCTCAAGATCAAGGTCGGCAAGGACATCGGCGTCGACATCGAGCGGGTCAAGGCGATCTACGCGGCGGTGGAAGGGCGCGCGCTGCTGCGCCTGGACGCCAACCAGGGCTGGACCGCCAAGCAGGCGGTCTACGCGCTGCAGACGCTGGAGGAGGCCGGGATCAAGCTGGAACTGGTCGAGCAGCCGGTGAAGGCGCGTGACTTGGAAGGCATGCGCTACGTCACCGAGCGCGTGCACACGCCGGTGATGGCCGACGAGAGCGTGTTCGGACCGATGGAGGTGATCGAGCTGATCCGCATGCGCGCGGCCGACATCATCAACATCAAGCTGATGAAGACCGGCGGCATCTCCAACGCCATCAAGATCGCCGACATCGCCCAGCTGCACGGCATCGACTGCATGATCGGCTGCATGCTGGAGACCTCGATCAGCGTGGCTGCTGCCGTACACGTGGCGGTGGCGCGGGCCGACGCGATCAGCAAGGTCGACCTGGACGGGCCTTCGCTGGCCCAGTTCAACCCGGTCGACGGTGGGGTAATCTTCAACGAATCGGAAATCTCCGTGACCGGCGCCCCAGGGCTGGGCATTCGCGAGATCAGGGGCCTGGAGAGGATCGACGACTGATGTCGCCGCTGGTCAAAATCCGTTCGGAACGCGACCAGATGTCGGCCGTGGAGCGGCGCATTGCCGACTTCATCCTGGAA
Organism: Frateuria sp.; assembly: GCF_035695185.1. Taxonomy (GTDB): domain Bacteria; phylum Pseudomonadota; class Gammaproteobacteria; order Xanthomonadales; family Rhodanobacteraceae; genus Frateuria_A. The sequence continues at coordinate 8,730 of NZ_DASSES010000050.1, read as the reverse complement.
AACGCGCACCTGCTGCGCGACTACTCCTCGCAGCAACTGGCCAACGCGCTGGGCATCAGCCAGTCCAGCGTGGTCAAGTTCACCCAGAAACTGGGCTTCAAGGGTTACCCGGACCTGAAGTACTCGGTCGGCGAGGCGATCGCCCGCGCCGACAACGGCGACGCGCCAGCGCTGGACCATGCGGGCGAGGGCGAGGAAGAAGGTCCCGGCGCACTGTGGCGGCGCAAGTCCGAGGCCGAGGAAGCCACCCGACTGATCAATCCGCCGCAGGTCATTCATGCCATCGCCACGGCGATCGAGCAGGCCGGGCGTGCGGGCAAGGTCTTCATCATCGGCCTGGGCGAGGACGACATCTATGCGCGCAACTTCGCGCTGCGGCTGTCGCTGCTGGGCATCCTCACCGTGCACAACTTCGACACCGCGCGGATGACCGCCAACGTCTCGGCCGCGGGCGCCGGCGACGTGCTGCTGGTGTTCTCCGAGCACGGCAACCACCCGGCGCTGTGCAAGATCGCGCGCTACTTCCGCGAGCGGCGCGGGCAGGTGATCACCGTGACCCGGCACACCGCCAACCCGCTGCGCGCGCTGTCCGACATCCAGCTGCTGGTGAGCGCGCACGACGAGCGGCCGTACATCCAGCCGCTGCTCTACCAGTCGGCACTGCAACACCTGCTCGACTGCGTGTTCGTGCTGCTGTGCGAAAGCCACGACGACCGCCATGCACAGTTGCTGGCCAACCTGGAGCGCATCCAGTTGATGCTGGAGCCGTGAGGTGGCCGTCCGGACGTTCCCTGAGCCGCTGCCGTTGAGCCCCTCTCCCCCCGAAGAGGGGTTGGGGAGAGGGTTCGGCCCGAGCGTGCACCACGCCCCGCCCGAACCCTCACCCGCCCCATCCTTGTTCAAGGACGGGGCAGCCTCTCCCGAGGGGAGAGGGAATCCACTGTGTGAGATCACCGCATGTCCAAAGCTCCTCTGCTCATCCTCGCCCTGATTTTCGCCAGTGGCGCCGCCGCGAAAGACGCATCCACCCCCTGGTCCGACGCGCGCCAGATGGTGGTGGTCACCACACCGGGCTGGAGCGTCAACCACGGCACCCTGCGCACGTACGAGCGCACCACCGCCGGCTGGAAGGAAGTCGGTGCGGCCGCCCCGGTCACCATCGGCAAGGCCGGCGCCGGCTGGGGGCTGGGCCTCAACCCGCCGCGCCACGACGGCCCGGTCAAGCACGAGGGCGACCTGCGCAGCCCCGCCGGCGTGTTCGACATCGGCGAGGCGTTCGGCTACGCCACCAAGGCCGACACTGCCATGCCCTACCGTGCGCTGAGCGCCACCGACTACTGCGTCGACGTCAGCGGCTCGCCGCAGTACAACCGCATCGTCGATGCCAAGGTCGTGGGCGAGCAGGCGGTCGAGGGTTCCACCGAGCCGATGCGCCGGGACATTCACGTCAATGGCGACCAGCGCTACCGGCAGGGCTTCGTGATCGAGCACAACCCGCAGCAGCGCCCGCAGGGCGGCAGCTGCATCTTCGCCCACCTGTGGAAGTCGCCGGTGGATGCCACGACCGGCTGCACCGCCATGGCGCCCCCGCTGATGCACCGCCTGCTGGGCTGGCTGCGTCCGGAGGCGCACCCGGTGTTCGTGCTGTTGCCCACGCCGGCATACGAAAAGCTGCAGGGGGCATGGCACCTGCCGGCGCTCGGGGACGCGGCTCGATGAGCCCCACCGCGCGCGTGCTGGGCGGTCTCGCGGCCGGCGCCATCCTCGGCCTGGCCCTGGCGGCATGGAATCCGCTCGTCGCCACGCAGGTGGCCGACGTGGTGCAGCCGATCGGCAAGCTCTGGCTCAATGCGCTGCAGATGACCGTGGTGCCGCTGGTGCTGGCGCTGGTGGTGGTAGGCGTCAACACGGCCACCGACGCGGCCGCCTCCGGGCGTATCGCGCGCCGGGCGATCGTCGTGTTCGTCCTGTTGCTGCTGCTGGGGGCGTTGTTCACCGCGGCAGCCGCGCCGGCGTTGTTCTCCCTGTTTCCGCACAACCCAGCGCTGCGCACCGCGCTGGACCACGCGGTGGTGAGCGGGGCCGCACAGGCCGCTCCGGTGAGCTGGGCCGCGTCATTGATTTCGATGATTCCCAGCAACGCCCTCATGGCAGCCGCGCAGAGCGCCATGGTGCCGCTGGTCGTATTCGCACTGTTCCTCGGCTTCGCGTTGACGCGCATCGCGCCGGCGCGGCGCGCCATGCTGGTGGAGTTCTTCCAGGCAATCGCCGACGCGATGATCGTGATCGTGCGCTGGGTGCTGTGGGTGGCGCCGCTGGGCGTGTTCGCACTGATCCTGGGCGTGTGCGCGCGTTCGGGGCTGGGCATGCTGAGCGCGCTGGGCGTGTACGTGCTGGCCGAGATCATCCTGTACCTGGCGGTGACCGCCATGATGTACGTGGTGGCGGTGGTCTGGGGCGGCGAGAAGCTGCGCCGCTTCGCCAGCGCGCTGCTGCCGCCGCAGGCGGTGGCGATCAGCACGCAGTCCTCGCTCGCCTCGCTGCCGGCGATGCTGGAAAGCGCCGAGCAGCGGCTGGGTTATCCCGGACAGGTCAATGCGCTGGTGCTGCCGATGGCGGTCACGCTGTGCCGTCTGACCAGCCCGGTGCAGTACCTGACCTCGGCCGCGTTCATCGCGTGGGCCTATGGCGTCGACCTTTCCGCCACCCAGCTGGTGGCCGGTGCCGTGCTGGCAGTGGTGATCAGCCTGGGCTCGGTGGGTCTGCCCGGTGCGGTCACCTTCGTCGCCACCAATCTTCCTGTGGCGCAGTCGATGGGCCTGCCGGTCGGACCACTGGGCCTGATGCTTGCGGTCGACACGCTGCCCGACGCTTTCGCCACCCTCGGCAACGTGACCGCCGACGTCACCGCCACGAGCGTGGTGGCGCGGCAATCGCGCGACGTCAGCGCCTCCCCCTGCGCGCAGGAGGAGGCCGGGAGGGGGTAGTCCACACCTTCGCGCGCGTTCCGACCAATCCCTCCCCGGCCCTCCCCTGCTTGCAGGGGAGGGCGCCATAGCAGATGAGCGCAAGCATGCAATCGATCGAAACCGATGTGATCGTGGTCGGTGCCGGCATGGCCGGGGCCTCGGTGGCCTACTTTCTCGCCCCGCATGCACGCGTGCTGGTGCTCGAGCGCGAGGCCTACGCGGGCATGCATTCCACCGGCCGTTCGGCGGCGTTGTTCAGCGAGACCTACGGATCGCCGCAGGTGCGCGCACTCACCCGCGCGACGCGGCCGTTCCTGGCCAACCCGCCGGAGGGATTCGCCAGCGCCCCCATCCTGACGCCGCGGGGCGCCACCGTGATCGGCACCGCCGCGGACGCCGACCGCGTGCGTGCCGAGTACGAGGCGATCCTGCCGTACACGCGCGACCTCGAACTGCACGATGCCGCCCGCCTGCGCGCAAGCGTGCCGGTGCTCAAGCCGGAAGCCGCGCAGATCGGCATGCACGAGCCGGGGGCCGCCGACATCGACGTCAACGAACTGCACCAGGGCTTCCTGCGCGGCCTGCGCGCGCGCGGTGGGCAGCTGCGCCTGAACGTGGCCATTCGCACCATCGAACGCACGGCGTCCGGTTGGGAGGTCGACGCGGGCGAGGCGGTCTATCGCGCGCCGCTGCTGCTCGACGCCGCCGGAGCATGGGCCGACCAGGTCGCCCGGATCGCCGGCGTCGCGCCGCTGGGCCTGCAGCCCAAGCGCCGCTCGGCGTTCGTGTTCGAGCCGCCCGCTGGCATGGACGTGCACCGCTGGCCGTTCGTCTGCGACATCGCCGAAACGTTCTACTTCAAGCCCGACGCCGGCCTGCTGCTGGGCTCGGCGGCCAACGCCGACCCGGTCGACCCGCACGACGTGCAGCCGGAGGAATACGACATCGCGCTCGGCATCCACGGCATCGAGCAGGCCACCACCATGGAGATCCGCCGCCCGACCCGCGCCTGGGCCGGCCTGCGCTCCTTCGTCGCCGATGGCGACCTGGTCGGTGGCTTCGCCCCCGATGCGCCGGGATTTTTCTGGGTCGCCGCCCAGGGCGGCTACGGCATCCAGACCAGCGCCGCGATGGGCGAGGCCTGCGCGAACCTGGCACTCGGACGGCCGTTGCCCGGGCACCTGGCGGACGCGGGCATTTCGGCAGCCATGCTCAGCCGGGTGCGACCGAGTCTGATGGCCACAGCGTCGGCTCCATGCGGAAGGCGACCTGCAACTGCGTGGGGCGGCGTTCGTAGCGGAAGCGGCGCGCCAGGCGGGAGTGCCGAAGGAAGCCTGTCTGGATTGTCCGAACCCCCCGGCCGCCGGATACACTGGGTGTTGGATTCGCCCGTGCCGTGCGGCGTGGGCAGGCTCTACGCAGAGGCTACCGCCCGTGCTTTTGATGATCGACAACTACGACAGCTTCACCTTCAACCTCGTCCAGTACCTGGGCGAGCTGGGGCAGGAGGTGAAGGTGGTGCGCAACGATGCGCTGAACGTTCCGGACATCCGCGCGCTCAAGCCCTCGCACATCATGATTTCGCCCGGGCCGGGCACGCCGGACGATGCGGGCGTGTCGCTGGGGGTATTGCGCGAGCTGGCGGGGGAGGTTCCGGTCTTCGGCGTGTGTCTCGGGCACCAGGCGATCGGGCAGGCGTTCGGCGGCAAGGTGGTCCGCGCCAAGCAGATAATGCATGGCAAGACCTCGCCGGTGCGTCACCGCGGGCAAGGCGTGTTTGCCGGCCTGCCCGATCCGTTCGAGGCCACGCGCTACCACTCGCTGGTGGTCGAGCAGGGTTCGCTGCCGGACTGTCTGGAAGTGACCGCGTGGACCGAGCATCCCGACGGCTCGCTGGACGAGATCATGGGCCTGCGCCACAGGACGCTGCCGATCGAGGGCGTGCAGTTCCACCCCGAGTCGATCCTGACGCAGTACGGCCACGACCTGCTGGCCAACTTCCTCGGCCTGCCGCGGCGGAAGCTCGCTGCATGAGCCCGCGCGAGATCTCGATCACGCCCCAGGAAGCGCTGCAGCGCACTATCGAGCACCGCGAGATCTTCCATGACGAGATGATCGCGCTGATGCGCCAGATCATGCGCGGCGAGGTGAGCCCGCTGATGACCGCGGCGATCATCACCGGCCTGCGCGTGAAGAAGGAAACCGTCGGCGAGATCACCGGTGCGGCGCGGGTGATGCGCGAGCTGTCGGCCAAGGTCGACGCCCCGGCGCATCCCCACTTCGTGGATATCGTCGGCACCGGTGGCGACGGTGCGTCGAGCTTCAACATATCCACCGCCTCGATGTTCGTCGCCGCGGCAGCCGGTGCGCGCGTGGCCAAGCACGGTGGGCGCAGCGTCTCCTCCAAGTCGGGCAGCGCGGACGTACTGGAGGCGCTGGGTGCGGTGATCGACCTCGATCCTTCGCAGGTCGCCCGGTGCATGGAGGAGACCGGGATCGGCTTCATGTTCGCGCCGAACCATCATCCGGCCATGAAGGTGGTCGCGCCGGTGCGCAGGGAAATGGGCGTGCGCACGCTGTTCAATATCCTGGGGCCGCTGACCAATCCGGCCGGCGCGCCGAACATCCTGATGGGCGTGTTCCATCCCGACCTGGTCGGCATCCAGGTGCGCGTGCTGCAGGCGCTTGGCGCGCGCCACGCGATGGTGGTGTGGGGCCGCGATGGCATGGACGAGATCTCGCTGGGCGCGGCTACACTGGTCGGCGAGCTGCGCGGCGGCGAAGTGCGCGAGTACGAGATCGAGCCGGAGGACTTCGGCCTGGCGATGGCCTCCAGCCGCAACCTGCGGGTGGAGAGCGTGGACGAATCGCGCGCCATGCTGCTGGATGCCTTGGGCGGCCGCCACGGCGTGGCGCACGACATCGTCTGCCTCAACGCCGGCGCGGCCCTCTATACCGCCGGCGTGGCGGGCGACATCGACGAGGGCATCGCGCTGGCGCGCCAGACCATCGCCAGCGGCGCCGCGCATGCGAAAATGATGGAATTCATCGCCGCGACGCGCAGGCTCGCGGGCCAGTCCTGAACGCACGCGTGCGCGAACGGCAGGCCCTGCTCGCCGCGACGTTGGCTTTTCGCGCACAGGTGCGCCCCTACCGTTCGACGCCATGACCGACATTCTTCAACGCATCCTCGCCCGCAAGGCCGAGGAGATCGCCGAGCGCGGCGCCACGCTGTCGCTGGCCGAACTTGCCTCGCGCATCGATGACCTGCCGCCCACCCGTGGCTTCGCTGCCGCCATGGAGGACAGGCTGGCCGCCGGGCTGCCGGCGGTGATCGCCGAGGTGAAGAAGGCCAGTCCGAGCAAGGGCGTGATCCGCGCCGACTTCGATCCGGCCGCGATCGCACGCAGCTACGCGGCCGGTGGCGCCACCTGCCTGTCGGTGCTGACCGACCGCGAGTTCTTCCAGGGCAGCGAGGACTACCTGAAGCAGGCGCGCGAGGCCTGCGCGCTGCCGCTGCTGCGCAAGGACTTCATCATCGACCCGTACCAGGTGTACGAGGCCCGCGCGATCGGCGCCGACTGCATCCTACTGATCGTCGCGGCGCTGGATGACGCGACGCTGCTGGAACTGTCGCTGCTTGCCGCCGAGCTCGACCTGGACGTGCTGTGCGAGGTGCACGATGCCGCGGAACTGGAGCGCGCGCTGGCGCTGCCCGTGCCGCTGATCGGCGTGAACAACCGCAACCTGCGCACGTTCGAGACCACGCTGGACACCTCGCTCGCGCTCAAGCCGCGCATGGCGGATGACGACCGCGTGCTGGTCGCCGAGTCGGGCATCCACACGCGCGAGGACGTGGCGCGCCTGCGCCAGGCGGGCATCCACGCCTTCCTGGTCGGCGAGGCGTTCATGCGGGCCGAGGATCCGGGCCAGGCGCTCGACCGGCTGTTCGCGGTCTGACGCGATGGATGGGCAGGAGATTGCAGCCGCTGGCGTACCGCCGGTCGTGCTGTTCGATTTCGACGGCGTGCTGACCCACGCCGACACCTACGAATTGTTCATCCGCGAGCGCTATGCCCGCTCGGTCGGGCGCCAGCTGCTCGCCTTGCTGGCACTGCCCTGGCTGATGCTGCTGTGGCCGCTGACCCGCCGGCTGCGGCGGCCGTTGGTGCACATCGCGCTGCTGGGGTTGGACGAGAGGCGCTATCGCGCCGCGGTCGACGCGTTCGCCGCGGAGCTGGTCCGGCGCCCAGGCCACTTCTGCCGCGACGGCGTGCGTGCGCTGCGTCGCCACCAGGCCGCTGGCGAGCGGGTGATCGTGGTGACCGGCTGCGAGCACACGCTGGTCGAGAGCCTGCTTGTCCAGCTGGGGCTCACCGGCGTGGAGCTGGTCGCCTCGCGAGTCAAGCCCGGCCCGTTCGGCCTGCGCCTGGCGCACCACAACATCGGCGCCGGCAAGCTCAAGGCGCTGACCACGCACGGTGTGCCCGCCTGGCAGCGTGCCTATGGCGACTCGCTGCATGACCTGCACATGCTCAAGGCCGCGGTCGAACCGGTGCTGGTCAACGGCACCCCGAAGCTGTGCAAGCGGATCGAGCGGGCGCTGGGACGGCCGCTCGAGCGGGTGGCCTGGCACTGATCCCCCGCGCGCTCGGCGCATGCCCAAGGGGCTTGCAAGGCCGCGCGTGGCGAAATACGTTAGTACTTACGTATTCCGTACTCGGCGGGCATTCGCATGTACCTGGCATCCCTTGGCAAGCTGGCGCTAGGCAGCCGGCTGAAGGCGCTCAGCGATCACTTTTACGGCGCGGCGGACGAGGTCTACCGGGCGCTCGGCGCCCCGATCGAGTCGCGCTGGCTGCCTGTGCTGCGCTACCTGTGGGACACGGGCCCGGGCACGGTGACGGAAGTGGCCCAGGCGATCGGCCAGACCCATTCGGCAGTGAGCCAGCTGACCGACAAGCTGGTGCGCGCCGGGATGGTGCGCCGCCGGCGCGACCCGGCCGACGGCCGGCGCACCGTATTGACGCTCACCGACAAGGCGCATGGCGCGCTGTCCGGCCTCGGGCCGATCTGGTGCGCCGTGCAACGGGGTGTCGGTACTTCGCTCGAAGCGCACGCCAGCCACCTGCTGGACGCCATTGCGGCATGCGAGCGCGCCTTGCGGGAGCGGCCGGTCGCCGAGGCCATCCTGGCCGAGCATGACGCCATCAGGACGGCGCCGCTGGAGATCGTGCCGTATGCACCGGCGCTGCGTGAACACTTCCACCGATTGAACGCGCAGTGGCTGGAACGGCACTTCCGCATCGAGGACATCGATCGCGCCGTGCTGGGCGACCCGGAGCGCTACATCCTGGAGCCGGGTGGCGCGATCTTCTTCGCCCGTCTTGGTGATGAGGTCATCGGCACCTGCGCGCTGCTGCAGGAATCGCCCGGCGCGTTCGAACTGACCAAGATGGGCGTGGACGAAACCTTCCGTGGCCTGGGTGCGGGCAAGCGCCTGCTCGAGGCCTGCATTGCCGAGTTCCACCGGCGCGGCGGGAAGACGTTGTTCCTGGAATCCAACAGCCGGCTGCAGACCGCGCTGCGGATGTACCAGAAGGCGGGCTTCGTGATGCAGCCGTCGGTGCGCGAGGGCTCGCACTACGAGCGGGCGGACGTCTACATGGTCTATCAGCGGGGCGAGTGAGCGCGGATCGCGCGGACGGCGGTTAGCCGCGCCTCCCGCCGGGCGGGAGGCGGCGGAGCATCAGCGGGTGCC
>NZ_DASSES010000049.1:0-24572 GCF_035695185.1 Frateuria sp. | reverse complement strand
CACGAAGAACTGCAGGAAGTTCATCACGATCAGGCGCAGCTTGATGTTCATGGTGCAAAGTCCCGCATGTGCTTTTCCCCTGCAAAAGCCGCGGGACGAACGCCGTGGCCGCGAAGTCCGGCAGGTTAGAGAAAGGGATGCGGGCCGGCAAGGCGCAACGCAGCGCGCGCGCGGACTGCCGCGGTGCCGGCAAGGGCCCTGCAGGCGCATCCCCTGGCCGCGACCGGACTCCAACCTCCAGCGTCGATCCGCTGCGGGGAATGTGCCGCCGGACCGTGGCGCATACACTTGGAGAATCGCTGCGCGGTTCCACTCATGCACCTGTTCCTCGCCATTGCCGTCGTCCACCTGGTCGCCCTGCTCAGCCCGGGGCCGGATTTCTTCTTCGTTTCGCGGACAGCGGCCAGCCGTTCGCGCAGGCCGGCGCTGTTCGGCGTGCTGGGGATCACCCTGGGTATCGCGCTGTGGTCGGCGCTGGCCCTGCTCGGCCTGCAACTGCTGCTGCACCGGGTGGCGTGGCTGCAGCAGCTGATCGCCGTCGCCGGCGGGTTGTACCTGGCATGGATGGGCCTGCGCATGCTGCGCGGTGCGTTCGGGCCGGCGCCAGCGGCGCAGGTCGACACGGCGGCCGTGCCCGGCGGGGAGCTGGCTGCGCTGCGCGCCGGCCTGCTGACCAATCTGGCCAACCCCAAGGCGGTGGTGTACTTCGGCAGCGTGTTCTCGGCGTTTCTCGGCGACCGGCTGGATGCGGCCACGCGTTGGGGCCTGTGGGCGCTGGTGGTGGCCGAAACCTTCGCGTGGTTCGCTCTGGTGGCGGCGTTCTTCGCCCTGCCGGCGATGCGTCGCGGTTACCTGCGGCTGGCCCGCTGGATCGACGGGCTGGCGGGCGCGGTGTTCGTGGCCTTCGGGTTGCGCCTGGTCTTCGCCCGCCGCAGCTGATCCTGCCTGGCCGTGATCCGGAAGGCGCCTACGCGTTGGCGCCGAGGGCGCAACTGACCCGCTCGCGCAGCACCGGCAGCAACTCCTCGGCGAACCACGGGTTGCGCTTGGTCCACAGCTGGTTGCGCGGACTCGGGTGGGGCAGCGGCAAGACCCCGCGGGCAAGGTGCGTGCGCCAGTCACGGACCGTGTCGGTGAGGCTCGTGCCGGCCCGCGCGCCGAGCAGGCCCACCTGCGCGTAGCGGCCGATCGCCAGGGTGAGGTCCACGTTGGTCAGCAGCGGCAGCAGTCGCGGATGCCAGGCCGGCGCGCATTCGCGTCGCGGCGGCAGGTCGGCACCGCGTGCGCTGCCCGGAAAACAGAAGCCCATCGGCACGATGGCCACGCGGCGGGCGTCGTAGAACGTGGGTTTGTCCAGGCCCAGCCATTCGCGCAGACGGTCGCCGCTCACGTCATCGAACGGCACGCCGCTGGCGTGCACCTTGCGCCCAGGCGCCTGGCTCACGATCAGCAGCCGCGACGTCGTGGAGGCCTGCAATACCGGACGCACCCCGTGCGGCAGTTCGGCGGCGCAGAGCTGGCAGGCGCGGATCCGGGCGAGCAGCCGGTCGAGCTCGTCAGCCATGCGCCGGTTCCCGCGTGGCCTGCCACTTCCCCTGCGCGCGCGAGGCCTGGCCGGGGCGGGATGTGTACGGTGAGAGGGACTTCATGGGAGCAGTTTGCCGGGATTGAGGATGCCGTCCGGATCAAATGCGCGCTTGATCTCGCGCATCAAGCCCAGCGCGGCCGGCGGCACGGCCAGCGGCATGAACTCGCGTTTGGTCCGGCCGATGCCGTGTTCGCCCGAAAGCGTGCCTTCCAGTTCGATCACCAGGGCGAAGACCTCGGCCAGGCAGGCGTGCGCGCGTTCGCGCTCGGCGGCGTCGCGCGGCAGCAGGTTGACGTGCAGGTTGCCATTGCCGGCATGGCCGAAGCTGACGATCAGCACCTCGTGTTTCCGCGCCAACCGCCGGATGCCCTCGACCAGCTCGGGCAGGCGGCTGACCGGGACCACCACGTCCTCGTTGATCTTGTCCGGCGCGATCGTGCGCTGCGCGGGAGAGAGCGCCTTGCGGGCGGCCCAGAGCCTCCGGGCTTCCTCCACGGTGGCGGCCACGTGCAGGGACTCCAAGCCCTCGCCCTGCGCCGCGGCGGAAACGGCGGCGACAGCGGCATCGAGGGTTGCCGGCTCGCCGTCGACCTCGATCATCAGCAGGGCACCGGCCAGTGGTACCTCGTCGCCGGCATGCGCATGGGCCAGCCGGAGCGCGGTCTCGTCGATGAACTCCAGCGCGCAGGGCGTGACCGGCTGCCCCATGATGCGCGCCACCGCCTGCGCCGCGGCGGCGACGTCGCGGTAGGTGGCGCGCAACGTGCGGATCGACGACGGCAGGGGCGTGAGCTTGAGCGTGGCTTCGGTGATCAACGCCAGCGTGCCTTCCGAGCCGATCAGCAGGCGCGTGAGGTCGTAGCCGGTGGCCCCCTTGCTGGTGAAGGTGCCGCAACGGAAGCCGGCGCCATCGCCGGCGACCGCGCGCAAACCCAGGGTGTTCTCGCGCGGCGTGCCGTACTTCACCGCGCGCGGGCCGGCGGCGTTGCAGGCGAGGTTGCCGCCGATGCTGCACCAGGGCGAGGAACTCGGGTCCGGCGGCCAGAACAGGCCGTGCGGCGCCAGTGCGCGTTGCAGGTCGCCGTTGATCACGCCCGGCTCCACCACGGCCAGCCGGTTCGCCGGATCGATCCGCAGGATGCGCTTCATGCGCTCGAAGCTGGCGACCACGCCACCGTCGACCGGCACCGTGGCGCCGGTGGTGTTGCTGCCACGCCCGCGGGCGGTGAGCGGCACGCGGTGTGCACGGCAGGCGCGCACCAGCGCCTCGACCTGGGCATGTTCCGTGGGGAACACCACGGCGTCGGGCAATGCGTCGAGGCGGGAATTGTCGTAGGCGTAGGCCAGCCGTTCGGCCGGGCCGGTGTGCACGGCGTCGCCAAAGATCGAGCGCAGCGTGTGGAGCAGGGCGTCAGGTAGCGGCATGGCTCGTGGCTCTTTCCGGATGCGCTCGCCGGCGGGGCCGGCAGGCGGACCTCACTCGGCTTCGAATGCGCCCTTCAACCAGTGCATGGTCGCCTCGCCCGCCGGGCCGTCGTAGCTGACCACGTCGAAGCGGCAGGGGCGCTGCGCGTGCTGTGCATGCGCCGCCAGCCAGAGCTGCGCGGTGCGGATCAGCTTCTCTTGCTTGCTTCGCGTGACCGACGCCGCGGCGTCGCCATGGCCGGCGCGCACGCGATAGCGCACCTCGACGAACACTACGGTATCGCCATCGCGCATGACCAGATCGAGCTCGCCGTGGCGCGTGGTGTAGTTGCGCGCGAGGGCCTTCAGCCCGGCGCGCTCGAGCTCGCGGCAGGCGCGTTGCTCGAAGGCTTCGCCCGCCGCGCGCATCAGTGGCCTGCGGGGGGCAGGCCGCTCGAGCTGGCTGGCGGCACACCGGTGGAGCTGGCCGGGACCGGGGTGCTGCCGCCTTCGTCCACCGGCGGGGCGGCGGACGGCATGTCATCCAGCTGCAGGCTGCCGGTGAGCGGGCGGGCGATACCGTCCTGGAAGCGCGCCCAGATCAGCACGCGGCGGATGCGGCCGAACTGGTCGGCCGCGAGCTGGCCGCTGGCGCCCGGCAGGTAGCTGCCCGGGTGATCGCGCAGCCAGTCCAGGTAGGGCACCAGGTTCCACGCGTCCATGCCGAAGGCGAACAGCCGCGCCGAGGTGCCGCGCGCGGCCGGCAGCCGGGTGGCGATCCCGCCGTGGCTGGGCAGGCCCGGCTGGGCGTCGAACAGCCACGGCGCGTCGGAGAACTCCACGCCATCGAGGTCGCGGTCGGCTGCCGCGTCGTCGACGCCGGCGTAGATGTGCGAAGTGCCGAACACCGGCAGGCCGATATGGGCGACGTGCAGCTGCGGCAGCAGCAGGCGTGCCTGCTCGGGGCGCATGCTGATGAAAATGCCGGTGTCGCCGGTCGGGGCAGGCGCCATCGCCGGCGCGGCGGCGGTACTGCCCGCGGCGGCGGGGGTGGAGGCGGCTTCGGCCGGTTCGGTGCCGGCCAGCGGCGTGGCCGTCGTGGGCATGTTCAGCCCGGCGATGGCGTCGGCGTAGTTGACCTTGCCGGGCGGCAGCGTCGCCATGCCGGCGACATGGCCGCCACGGGCTTCGAACTCGGCCTTGAACGCGCCGGCGGCGCGCTGGGCGAAGTCGTCGTCGGAAATGACTTCGTAGGCGCCATGCACGCCGCGCTCGACCATGTGGTCGGCCGCCTGCGCCCCTTCGGTCTCGGGCAGCAGGCCGAACTCGGTCGCGCCGGCGGCGGGAAGGCTCTTGTCGTCCGGGTGATTTAGCGCCAGCAACGGTACCGGCAGCTGCGCCTGGCCGAACACCGCGGCGACCTCGGCGCGGGTGAGCGGGCCGACGACCAGCTGGGCGCCATCGCTGGCGGCCTGCTGGTAGGCCTTGATCGCGCTGTCGGCGGTGCCGCCGCTGTCGTACACGCGCACGTTGGCGCGCGGCGCGTGGGTGCGTGCAGCGTCGGCGTAGCCGGCGAAGAAGCCCTGGCGGATGGCGCCGCTGGCACCGGCGAAGTTGCCATCGAGCGGCAGCAGCAGCGCCACGTTCGCGGGCATGCGGTAGCCCTCGCGCACGTTGGCGTCGGCCCCGGGCAGCATGGTGCCGACCGGCTGGTCCAGGTCCGGTTGCGGCTGTGCCACCGGCACCCCGAGCTGGGTGAGTGCCTCGTTGACCCACGGCAGCATGCGGTCGCTTGCCTGCATCGCGGCCCCGCGCCGCTTGAGCGGCTCGACGCCCAGCCGGCCGAGCAGGTCGAGGATCTGCTTGCGGTTCTGCGTGTGGTCCAGGCCTTCGAGCTGCGGATCCATCTGCACGCGCGTGCGCGCGGCGCCCCACAGGTCACCGCCTGCTTCCATGGCCCGCGCGCGCAGTTCGAGCAGGCGCAGCTCGAGCGTGGGCGGCACCGGCGTGGGCTGGGTGGTCAGCTGCAATGCGGTGTGCGCGTCATGGTGCGCAAGTGCCAGCTCGGCGCGGAGCAGGTCGTAGCGGGCGGCATCCTCGCCCTGCAGGCGCGGGCGGCGCACCTGGTCGAGCAGCGGCGCGGCCTGGTCGAGCGCGCCTTCCTCGCGGTACACCTCGGCGGCCAGGATGTTGTAGTGGTCGGTGTCGCCGGTTTGCCGGCCCAGGTCGAGGTAGGCCTGGACGGCCTGGTCGAACTGCCCCTGGCTGGCGAGCTGCGCGGCGTGCTGCGCGGCGGCGAGCTCCTGCGGCGAGCGGGTCACCCGGGTCGGCACGCAGGCGCTTGAGGCCAAGGCGATCAGCAGGCCGAGGCCGGCGGCGCGGAACAGTCGCATGGAGGGTCCCTTGGTCGTGGTCGACATGGTGAGCGATCATAGCCGATCGTGCCGCGAGCCCTTTGCGCACCGCCCCGGAGTTCCCATGCCTACTGTCCAGCCCGGCAGCCTGTCGGTGGTCGCCACGCCGATCGGCAACCGCGACGATATTTCGGCGCGCGCGGTGGCCACGCTGCGCGCGGCCGACGTGATCGCCGCGGAAGACACCCGCCACAGCCGCCCGTTGCTGCTCCATCACAACGTCGACGTGCCGCTGGTGGCGCTGCACGAGCACAACGAGCGCGAGGTGGTCGACGGGTTGGTGCGGCGCATGCTGGACGGCCAGTCGGTGGCGCTCATTTCGGACGCAGGCACCCCGCTGGTCAGCGATCCGGGGTTCCGCCTGGTCCGCGCGGCACGGGCCGCGGGGGTCCGCTGCGTGCCGGTGCCTGGCGCCTGCGCGGCGATCGCGGCGCTGTCGGTGGCGGGGCTCCCCAGCGACCGCTTCGTCTTCGAGGGGTTCCCGCCGGCGAAAGCGGCCGCGCGGCGCAGTCGGCTGCAGGAACTGGCCGGCGAGCCGCGCACGCTCATCTTCTACGAGTCGTCCCATCGCGTAGCCGAGAGCCTGGCCGACATGCGGGACGTTTTCGGTGGCGTGCGGGAGGCCGTGCTGGCGCGTGAGCTGACCAAGCTGTTCGAGACGGTCATCGGCGAGCCGCTGGGCGAACTGGCCGCGCGCGTGGCGGGCGACCCGGACCAGCAGCGGGGCGAGTGCGTGATCCTGGTGGCCGGGCGAGGCGAAGAGGCGGACGCGCGGCTGGCCGAGGGGCAGCGGGTATTCGCATTGCTGCGCGAGGAGCTGCCGCCAGCCAAGGCCGCGAAGCTCGCGGCAGCCATAACCGGAGCGCCGCGAAAGGCGCTCTATCAAATGTAGGTGCGCACCTTGGCGCAGGTGCGCTTTTACCTGTCGCCCCCGCGAACGGGCTGAAGCCCGCCCTGCCGCTTCCTCTTTTTTCGTATCCCGGCCCCCATTCCGGTCCCCGGCCACTACAATGGCCCACGGAGTCGGCCGGACAGTCGCGTCGCGCGTCGAGCGCATCGAGGAAAGTCCGGGCTCCACAGGGCAGGGTGCCAGGTAACTCCTGGGCGGCGCGAGCCGACGGCCAGTGCAACAGAGAGCAGACCGCCGATGGCCCGCAAGGGCACAGGTAAGGGTGAAAGGGTGCGGTAAGAGCGCACCGCGTGCGGGGCCAACGCCGCACGGCACGGTAAACCCCACCCGGAGCAAGACCGAATAGGGGAACGATAACGCGGCCCGCGTTGTTCCCGGGTAGGTCGCTGGAGCCAGGCGGCGACGCCTGGCCGAGAGGAATGACTGTCGCGCCGCAAGGCGTACAGAACCCGGCTTACAGGCCGGCTCCGCCTCTAGCGGCGGCGCGCTTGGGCGCGCCGCCAGGGAAGGGCCAGGGTGGCGCATTGGATCGCGCCATCCTGGCCCTTTTTCGTGTGGCCTGCTGCCAGGAGTGCCTTTGGTTCGACTGCCAGGGCTGGCGTGTGCGGGGTCCCGCCCACGGGTGCTCGTAGGGGGGCCAAGGGCCTGAACGGGGGATTCATGTCCAGCCGGCGCGAGCCGGTAAACGCCCGTGACCCGCCGCACAACTGGTTCGGAAATTTCCCCAGCTTTCAATCACCTTGGGAAGGTTCCTCTGAAACGGCTGGAAATACGTCCACACTTCCGCCTTTCTCCTTGATTCGCAAGCAAAAATCCCTTGACGTCTCAAAAGGCGAGACGTATCGTGGGACCCTGTGTGAAATCGTGGGAATCAGTGGAGTCCACGCGGGTGTTCCAGGGCGAGACCGCCATCACCGTTGACGACAAGGGCCGGCTGGCCATCCCGACTGCTTATCGGGAGCTGGTCGCGGGCGCCTGCGCCAATCGGCTGGTGGTCACCTACAGCCCGTTCGAGATGGGCTGCCTGTGGCTGTTTCCCTATGCCGAGTGGGAAAAGGTGCGCGACCAGGTCAATGCACTGCCGATGGTCAAGGCGCCGCACCGCAACCTGCAGATGAAGCTGGTCGGCGCGGCGAGCGTGGTCGAGCCGGATGGCGCCTCGCGCATCCTGCTGCCGGCCAGCCAGCGCGCAGCCGCCGGGATCGAGAAGAAGGCGGTGCTGCTCGGCATGGGCAACAAGTTCGAGCTGTGGAGCGAACAGGCCCACCTGGCCAAGATCCGCCAGACCCTCGGCGAAGACGACATCACTGACGACATGGCGGACCTGCGCCTGTAAGGCGCGCGGGTTTTCGGGTGCGGACGGAAGACGGGACGGGAGGGTGCGGCGTGGCCGAGTTGCGGCACATCCCGGTGATGCTGGGCGAAGCGGTGGAGGGCCTTGCCGTGCAGGCAGGCGGGCGGTATCTGGATGGCACCTTCGGGCGCGGCGGTCACGCCCGCGCGGTGCTGTCGCGCCTGGGTCCCGACGGCCGGCTGCTGCTGATGGATCGTGATCCGGTCGCCATCGCTGCCGCGCGCGAGGCATTCGCGGGCGACCCGCGCGTGGCCATCCGCCACGGCAACTTCGCCGACCTGGCCGAATGGGACGAGACCGCTGGCGGCCTGGACGGCGTGCTGCTCGATCTGGGCGTGTCCTCGCCCCAGCTGGACGAGGCCGCGCGCGGCTTCAGCTTCATGGCCGACGCGCCGCTGGACATGCGCATGGACACCACCCAGGGCGAGAGCGCGGCGGAGTTCCTCGCTCGTGCCGACGAGCACGAGATCGCCGACGTGCTGTGGACGTTCGGAGAGGAGCGCTTCAGTCGCAAGATCGCCCGCGCCATCGTGGCGCGCCGCGCCGAGGCACCGATTGCGCGTACCGGCGAGCTGGCCGCGCTGATCGAGCGTACGATCGGCCGCCGCGAGCCGGGCAAGCACCCGGCCACCCGCAGCTTCCAGGCCCTGCGCATCCGCGTGAACGGCGAGCTCGATGCCGTGCAGCGCGGGCTTGATGCGGCGCTGGAGCGGCTCAAGGTCGGTGGGCGGCTTTCGGTGATCAGCTTCCACTCGCTGGAGGACCGCGCGGTCAAGCAATTCATCCGCGACCACTCCGGCCGCGTACAGGGCAGCCGGCGCGGACCGCCGGTGGCGGCCAGGCCGGCGCGACTGGCCGCGGTCGGCAAGGCGCGTTTCCCTTCCGAGCAGGAGCTGGCGCTCAATCCGCGCGCCCGTTCGGCGGTGCTGCGCGTGGCGGAGAAACTCGCATGAGGGCGCTGGGCGCCATGGCGCTGGTGATCCTGCTGCTGGCCGTGCTGGTCAGCGCGATCGGCGTGGTCTGGACGCGCCACGAGAGCCGTGTGCTGTTCGTCGAGCTGACCCGTCTGCAGAACCAGCGCGACGAGCTCAACGTCGAGTACGGCCGGCTGGAGCTGGAACAGGCGACCTGGGCCGAGCCGCGGCGTATCGACGAAGAGGCGCGCAGCAAGCTCGGCATGGTCACGCCCCAGCCGCAAGACATCCAGCTGGTGCGCCGATGAGTCCGCGCCGCTCCATGCCCCAGCCTGCCGCCGGTCGCCGCCGTGGTGCGGGCCCGAGCCCGCGCCGGCGGATGCTGCTGGTGGTCGGCGTGCTGTCGCTGGCCTCGCTCGGGCTGGTCGCGCGCGCGTTCGACCTGCAGGTGATGCGCAAGCAGTTCTACCAGGACCAGGGCGACGCGCGTTTCCTGCGCGAGGTGAAGATCCCGGTCTCGCGCGGCACCATCTTCGACCGCAACGGCGAGCCGCTGGCGGTATCGACGCCGGTGATGTCGATCTGGGCCAATCCCTCGCAGGTCCTCGAGAACGACGACCGCATTCCCGACCTTGCCTCCGCGCTCGGTGTGGATGCCGGCGAGCTGAAGGAGCGCCTGGCGCAGCGCGCCGATCGCGAGTTCGTCTACCTGCGCCGGCAGATGCCTCCTGAGGCGGCGCAGGCCGTCCTCGGTCTCCAGATCCCGGGGATCAACGCGCAACGCGAATTCCGTCGTTATTACCCCTCGGGCGAGGTGACCGCGCACGTGCTCGGTTTCACCAATATCGACGACCACGGCCAGGAGGGCCTGGAGCTGGCGTTCGACGACTGGCTGTCGGGCCAGCCTGGCGCCAAGCGGGTGATCCGCGACCGCATGGGGCGCGTGGTCGAGGACGTCGAGCAGGTGCGCGAGCCCAAGCCGGGCAAGAACCTCACGTTGAGCATCGATCGCCGCATCCAGTTCCTGGCCTACAACGAGCTGAAGAATGCGCTGGCCGAGTTCGATGCCTCCTCCGGCTCGATGGTGATCCTCGACGTGCCCACCGGCGAGGTGCTGGCGATGGTCAACCTGCCGACCTACAACCCGAACGCGCTGGCCGGCAGCAAGTTCTCCGACCGGCGCAATCGTGCCGTCACCGACCTGGTCGAGCCGGGCTCGACGATCAAGCCGATCCTGATGGCCGCGGCGCTTTCCAGCGGCAAGTACACGCCGACCAGTCCGCTGATCGACACCACCGGCGGCCATTGGTATTTCCAGGGCCATGACATCCATGACACGCACAACTATGGCCTGCTCACGCCGACCGGCGTGATCACCAAGTCCAGCAACGTCGGCGCCGCGCACATCGCCATGACGCTGGACACGGCGCTGATGTACAACACCTACCGCGCGTTCGGCTTCGGCAACAGCACCAACAGCGGCTTTCCGGGTGAATCCTCGGGCCTGCTGCGGATCGGCCGGGACTGGCGGCCGCTGGAACAGGCGATCATGGGCTACGGCTACGGGCTCAATGTGACGCCGCTGCAATTGGCCAACGCCTACGCGACGCTGGGCGATCACGGCGTCATGCATTCGCCGAGCTTCATCAAGGGCGCGGACAACGCGTCCAAGGCGATCGTCTCGCGGCAGGTCGCCGACGAGATCGTCCAGATGATGGAAACGGTCACCGCGCCGGGCGGCACCGCGACCACGGCGCGCATCGCCAACTACATCGTGGCGGGCAAGACCGGTACCGCGCACAAGGCCAACGCCGGGGGCTACTCGCGCGACGACTACACCGCGGCTTTCGCCGGGCTGGTCCCGGCGAGCCACCCGCGGCTGGTCGGCGTGGTGGTCATCGACGATCCGCAGAAGCGCAGCTATTACGGCGGCACGGTGTCGGCGCCGGTGTTCGCACGCGTGATGGAAGGCGCGCTGCGGCTGCTCGACGTGCCGCCTGACAACATCGGCCGCTGGTACGCCGGCGGGCCCTTGATGAGCCCGAGCGGACTGGCCGGCAGCAAGCCGCCCACTGATCCGCCGATCGACGACGCGTCGCTGGAGGAGCCATGAACGCGGCACTCCTCGCCCCCTTGCTGGACGGTTTCGCCGACGCAGGTGCGCTCGGCGATCTTCGTATCTGCGGCCTGAGCCTGGACTCGCGCCGGGTGCGCCCCGGCGAAGCCTTCGTCGCGCTGCACGGAACCCGTACCCACGGCATCACCTTCGCCGCCGAG
This sequence comes from Frateuria sp., assembly GCF_035695185.1. Lineage (GTDB taxonomy): Bacteria > Pseudomonadota > Gammaproteobacteria > Xanthomonadales > Rhodanobacteraceae > Frateuria_A. Next base: position 13,711 of record NZ_DASSES010000049.1, on the reverse strand, counting down.
GGGGTGGCGCGCGGCGCCGCGCTGGTACTGGCCGAGGCGCCGGCCATGGCGGGCTTCACGCCCGGGGTGCCGGTGTTGTGGATCGACCAGCTGCATGCGCGCCTGGGCGAGATCGCTGCGCGTTACTACGGTCGTCCCTCGGACGGGTTGCGCGTGGTCGGCGTCACCGGGACCAATGGAAAGACCTCGACGGTGCAACTGCTCACCCAGGCGCTATCGCGGCTGGGGCGTACGGCCGCGAGCATCGGCACGCTCGGCGCCGGCCTCCATGGTGCGCTCGACGAAGGCGAGCGGACCACGCCCGATGCGATCAACGTGCAGCGGCTGCTTGCGCGGTTCCGCGACCAGGGCGCGACGCACGTGGCGATGGAGGTCTCCTCGCACGCGCTGGAGCAGGGCCGCGTGGGTGGCGTGGCGTTCGAGGTTGCGGCCTTCACCAACCTGACCCGCGATCACCTCGACTACCACGGCACCATGGAGGCCTACGGAGCAGCCAAGGCGCGGCTGTTCGCCTGGCCGGGGTTGAAGGCGGCCGCCATCAACATCGATGACGCCTTCGGGCGCGGGTTGGCCGGTCGCCTGCCTGCGGGCGTGCGCACACTGCGCACGGGCGTCGACGCGGCGGCTGAGGCCGACGTCGGCGCCGAGGCCGTTGTGACCTCCGCCGGAGGGCTGGCTTTCGAACTGCGCACGCCGTGGGGCTCGCGGGCGGTCCGCAGCGCGCTGCTCGGCCGCTTCAACGTGGCCAACCTGCTCGCCGTGGCGGCCTGCCTGGGCGCGCTGGGCGAGCCGTTCGCACGCATCGTCGAGGCGGTGGAGTCGCTCGCACCGGTCAATGGCCGGATGAACCGCCTGGGTGGCGACGGCCGCCGTCCGCTGGTGGTGGTCGACTATGCGCACACGCCCGACGCGCTCGAGCAGGCGCTCACCGCGTTGCGCGCGCATTGCGCCGGCCGGCTGCTCTGCGTATTCGGCTGCGGCGGCGAGCGTGACGCGGGCAAACGCCCGCAGATGGGCGCGATCGCCGAGCGTCTGGCCGACGTGGCGATCGTCACCGACGACAATCCCCGGGGCGAGGATGGCAACGCCATCGTTGCCCAGATCCGTGCAGGCATGCGGCGGCCGGCAATGGTCGAGCGCGACCGCGCCGCTGCGATCGGCCTGGCGATCGGCCGAGCGGGACCCGACGATGTCGTGCTGATCGCCGGCAAGGGCCACGAGACCTATCAGGAAGGCGCCGCCGGCAAGCGCCCGTTCGACGACCTCGCCGTGGCCCGTGCCGCCCTCGCGCAAACCAGGGAGAACCACGCATGATGCGCCTCTCGGAAATCGCGCTATGGACCCATGGCCGCCTGCTCGGCGCCGACCTGCAGGTCGACGGGGTAGCGATCGACACCCGCCGGCTGCAGCCGGGCGAGCTGTTTGTGGCGATCAAGGGCGAGCGCGTCGACGGGCACGCCTACGTGCGCGAGGCCGCCCTGCGCGGGGCGGCCGCGGCGCTGGTCACCCATCGCGTCGACGTGGACCTGCCGCAGGTGCTGGTCAACGACACCCAGCTTGCGCTCGGCGACCTGGCCAGCGCGGTACGCGCCCAGCGCGACGTGCGGGTGATCGGCATCACCGGTTCCAACGGCAAGACCACGGTCAAGACGCTCACCGCGTCGATCCTCTCGCGCCACGGCCGCACGCACGTCAACGCCGGCAACTACAACAACGAACTGGGCCTGCCGCTGACCCTGCTGGCGATGCCAGCCGACAGCGAGTACGCGGTACTGGAGATGGGCGCCGGCAAGCCGGGCGACATCGCCTATCTCGCCGCCATCGCACGGCCCGACATCGGCCTCGTCAACACCATAGCGCCGGCGCATCTCGAGCGCATGGGCAGCCTGGAGGGCGTCGCCGAGACCAAGGGCGCGCTGTACCAGGCGCTGCCGGCCGACGGCGTGGCGATCATCAACGCCGACGATGCCTTCGCGGGGTTCTTCGAAGGCCTGGCCGGCTCGCGCGCGACCCTGCACTTCGGCCTGCACGGCGACGTCGACGTGGGCGCGACCATCCTCGAGCAGCGCGTGGACGGCTCGCGCTTCGTGCTGCGCACGCCCGAGGGCGAGGCCGAGGTGGCGCTGCCGCTGGCTGGGCGCCACAACATCGCCAACGCGCTGGCGGCCGCCTCGATCGCACTGGCGCTGGAGGTGCCGCTGGCGACCATCGTCGCCGGCCTGCTGCACGTGCCGGGTGTCGCCGGCAGGTTGCGTAGCGAGGCGATGCCGGGCGGCTGGACGCTGGTCGACGACAGCTACAACGCCAACCCCGGTTCGGTCGGCGCGGCGATCGACACGCTGGCGCTGGCCTCCGGCGAACGCTGGCTGGTGCTCGGCGACATGGCCGAGCTCGGTCCCGACGCGCGCTCGCTGCACGAGGGCATCGGTGCGCGCGCGAAGGCGGCCGGCATCGAGCGGCTGTTCGCGGTCGGACCGTTGAGCGCGGCGGCGGTCAAGGCCTTTGGCGCGGGCGGCGAGCATCACGCCGACAAGGCCGCACTGGCCGCCTCGCTGACACGCCAGATCCACGCGGGCGTGACCTGCCTGGTCAAGGGCTCGCGTTCGGCCGGCATGGAGCAGGTCGTGTCTTCGCTGAAGGATCAAACCCACGCCTCCGGAGGCCCCATCGATGCTGCTTGAGCTGGCCGACTGGATGGCGCGGCATTTCACCGCCCTGCACCTGGTCCAGTACATCACCTTCCGCACGATCATGGCCGCGCTCACGGCGCTGGCTATGTCGCTGCTGTTCGGCCCGGGCCTGATCATGCGGCTGGCGGCGCTCAAGGCCGGGCAGGTGGTGCGCAGCGACGGTCCGCAGACGCACCTCATCAAGGCGGGTACGCCGACCATGGGCGGGGTGATGATCCTGCTGGCGATCGCCATCGCCACGCTGCTCTGGGCGGACCTGCACAACCGCTACGTGTGGATCGTGCTGGCGGTACTGATCGCCTTCGGCGTGATCGGCTTCTACGACGACTACAAGAAGCTGGTGCTCAAGGACAGCCGCGGGCTGGCCTCGCGCTGGAAGTATTTCTGGCAGTCGGTGTTCGGGCTGGCGGCGGCGCTGTTCCTCTACAAGACCGCCCAGCTGCCGGCCGAAACCGCGTTGTACGTGCCACTGTTCAAACAGGTGGCGCTGCCGCTGGGCGTGCTGTTCGTGGTGGTCGCCTACTTCATGGTCGTCGGCTTCTCCAACGCGGTGAACCTCACCGACGGCCTGGACGGCCTGGCGATCATGCCCTCGGTGCTGGTCTCCGGGGCGCTGGGCGTGTTCGCCTATCTTGCCGGCAACAAGGTGTTCTCCGAATACCTCGGCATCCCGTCGATCCCCGGCGCGGGCGAGCTCTCCATCTTCTGCGGTGCGCTGGCCGGCGCGGGTCTGGGTTTCCTGTGGTTCAACACCTACCCGGCGCAGGTGTTCATGGGGGACGTCGGCGCGCTGGCGATCGGCGCGGCGCTGGCCTGCGTGGCGGTCATCGTGCGCCAGGAAATCGTGCTGATCGTGATGGGTGGCGTGTTCGTGCTGGAGACCGTGTCGGTCATGCTGCAGGTGGCGAGCTTCAAGCTCACCGGCAAGCGCATCTTCCGGATGGCGCCGATCCACCACCACTTCGAGCTCAAGGGCTGGCCCGAGCCCCGGGTGATCGTGCGCTTCTGGATCATCAGCGTGGTGCTGGTGCTGGTCGGTCTTGCCACGTTGAAGGTGCGCTGAGGATGTTCGGTTTCGGTTCCAGCCAGGCGATCAAGCGGCACGGGCCGCGCGGCAGCTTCGACCTGCCGTTGCTGGTCGCGCTCGTCGGGCTGGCCAGCATGGGCGTGGTGATGGTCACCTCCAGCTCCATCGCCGTGGCCGACAGCCAGCACATCGGCGCGTTCTATTACCTCAAGAAGCACCTGTTCTACCTGGCGCTGGGCCTCGGCCTGGCCGGCGTGGCCATGCGCACCGAGCTCCGGCAGGTGGAGAAGTACGCGCTGCCGCTGTTGCTGGTCGGCGGCGCCATGCTGCTGGCGGTGTTCGTGCCGCACCTGGGGATGCGCATCAATGGCGCGCGGCGCTGGCTCAACTTCGTCGTGCTCAGCTTCCAGCCGGTCGAGGCGGTGAAGCTGATCCTGGTCGTCTACGTGGCCAGCTTTCTGGTCCGCCACCGCGAGAGCGTGGAGACGAAGTTCTGGGGACTGCTGCGGCCGATCATCGTGGCGGGCGTGATCGTACTGCTGCTGCTCGCGCAGCCGGATTTCGGCTCGGCCACGCTGGTGATCGCCGTCACCATCGGCATGGTCTGGCTCGGCGGCGCCCGCCCGCTCTACCTGATGCTGATGGGTCTCCCGCTGATGCCGCTGCTGGCCATTGCGGCGACCAGCGAGAGCTACCGCATGAAGCGGCTGACCTCGTTCATGGATCCCTGGAAGGACCCGTTCAACGACGGTTTCCAGCTGACCCAGTCGCTGATGGCGATCGGCCGCGGCGAATGGACCGGCGTCGGGCTGGGCTCGAGCGTGCTCAAGCTTTCCTACCTGCCCGAGGCACACACCGACTTCATCCTGGCGGTGATCGGCGAGGAACTGGGCCTGGCCGGCATCGTGCTGGTGGTCGGGCTGTTCGCCGTCGCGGTCGGACGCGGCCTCTACCTGGGCCTCAAGGGCGTCGAAGTGGGGCAGCGCTTTGCCGGCTACGTGGCCTTCGGCGTGTCGCTGATGCTGGGCCTGCAGGCGATGGTGTCCATCGGCGTGAATCTCGGTGCCTTGCCGACCAAGGGCCTCACCTTGCCGCTGATCAGCTCGGGCGGCTCCTCGGTGCTGATGACCTGCGCGATGGCCGGCGTGCTGCTGCGCGCGACCTTCGAGATCAACCGTGCACTGGATGCGCGCCAGATGTCCACGCGCATGCCGGCGGTCGCGTTGGCCGACGCCAACGAGCCGGCGGCATCACCGCGCGAGCGCGAGGCGGTGGCCGCATGAGTACGAACCGTCCCGTGCTGATCATGGCCGGTGGCACCGGCGGCCACATCTTCCCCGGCCTTGCCGTGGCCGACGTGCTGCGCACGCAGGGCGTGCCGGTGGCCTGGCTGGGTGCGGCCGGGGGCATGGAGACGCAGGTGGTGCCGGCGCACGGCATCGAGCTGCACACCGTCGCGGTCGGCGGTCTTCGTGGCAAAGGCCTGAAGACGCGTCTGCTCGCCCCGCTGATGCTGGCGCGCGCGCTGTTCGCTTCGCTGCGGGTGCTGCGCCGCGTGCGTCCGCGCAGCGTGCTGTCGATGGGCGGCTACGTCGCCGGCCCTGGCGGCGTGGCCGCGCGGTTGACCGGCACGCCGCTGCTGGTGCATGAGCAGAACCGCGTGGCCGGCTACACCAACCGCAAGCTTGCCGGCTTTGCCAGGCGCGTGCTGGCGGGCTTTGCCGATGCCCTGCCGAATGGCGAGTGGGTGGGCAACCCGGTGCGCGCGAGCATCGCGGCGCTGCCTGCGCCGGCCGAGCGCTTCGCCGGCCGCACCGGGCGACCCCGGTTGCTGGTGCTGGGCGGCAGCCTGGGCGCGCGCGCACTCAACCTGGCCCTGCCGCAGGCGCTGGCGCTGATCCCGGCGGAAGAACGCCCGACGGTGCGCCACCAGTGCGGCAGCCGCGGACTCGACGAGGCGCGCGCGGCCTACGCGCAGGCCGGCGTGGAGGCCGAAGTGTTGCCTTTCATCGAGGACATGGCCGCCGCCTACGGCTGGGCCGACCTCGCCGTGTGCCGTGCCGGTGCGCTGACCATCGCCGAGCTCACCGCCGCGGGACTGGGCGCCGTGCTGGTGCCTTTCCCCCATGCGGTCGACGACCACCAGACCGGCAACGCGCAGGCACTGGTGGAGGCAGGCGCCGCCGAACTGATCCAGGAACGTGATTTGGACGTACAGCAACTGGCGCAGCGTCTTGCCGCGCTGCTCGCCGACCGCCGGCGGCTCATCGCCATGGCCGGGGCCGCGCGTACGCAGGCCAAGCCCGAGGCTGCCGCGACCATCGCCCGCGCCTGCCAGGAGGTGGCCGCATGACCCCGCGCCGCCTGCTCGCCCACGAAGACCTGATGACGACCTTCCGCCGCGTGCACTTCATCGGCATCGGCGGCGTCGGCATGAGCGGCATCGCCGAGGTGCTGCACAACCTCGGCTATGCCGTTTCCGGTTCGGACAGGTCCAACTCGCCCACCGCGCAGCGGCTGGCCGCCCTCGGCATCGTCGTGCGCATCGGCCATGAGGCGGCGCACGTCGGCGACGCCGACGTTGTGGTGACCTCCAGCGCGATCCGCCAGGACAACCCGGAACTGGCCGCCGCGCGCGCCGCGCGCATCCCGGTGATCCCGCGTGCGGAGATGCTCGGCGAGCTGATGCGTTTCCGCCGCGGCATCGCGATCGCCGGCACGCATGGCAAGACCACCACCACCAGCCTGGTCGCCAGCGTGCTGGCCGAGGCCAACTACGATCCGACTTTCGTGATCGGGGGGCAGCTCAACGCGGCCGGTGCCAACGCACGGCTGGGCACCGGCCAGTACCTGGTGGCCGAGGCGGACGAGTCGGACGGCTCCTTCCTGCTGCTCTCGCCGGTGATCGCGGCGGTGACCAACATCGATGCCGATCACCTGGAAAACTACGGCGGCGACTTCGCCCAGGTGAAGAAGGCCTTCGCCGACTTCCTGCACCGCCTGCCGTTCTACGGCCTGGCCGTGCTGTGCGTGGACGACGAGGAGGTCGCGAAACTTGCCCGCGACACCACGCGCCGCGTGATGACGTACGGCATCGATGCCGTCGACGCGGACGTGCGCGCCGCCAACGTACGTCAGGATGGCTTCCAGATGCGCTTCGACCTGCAGTTGCCCGGCCGCGCCGGGACGCTGCCGGTGACGCTCAATCTCCCTGGCCGGCACAACGTGCTCAATGCCCTGGCCGCCGCCACGATCGGCTGGCAGCTCGGCGTCGAGGCCGAGGCGATCGCGCGCGCGCTGGAGAACTTCCAGGGTGTCGGGCGGCGCTTCCATCGCCGTGGCGAGCTGCAGCTGGAGCAGGGCAGCGTGTTGCTGGTCGACGACTACGGCCACCATCCGCGCGAACTGGCAGCCGTCTTCGCAGCCGCGCGGGGCGGTTGGCCGGACCGGCGCCTGGTGGTCGGCTTCCAGCCCCACCGCTACAGCCGCACGCGCGACCTGATGGACGACTTCGCCAACGTCCTGGCCGAGGCCGACGTGCTGGTGCTGACCGAGGTCTACCCGGCCGGCGAGGCGCCGATCGCCGGCGCCGACGGCCGCGCGCTGGCCCGCGCCGTGCGCGCGCGCGGCAAGGTCGATCCGGTGCTGATCGAGCACCCGCGCGACTTCAAGGACACCCTGCCGACGCTGCTGCGCGACGGCGACCTGCTGCTGCTGTGCGGCGCCGGCGACATCGGCGCGGTGGCGGTGGAGCTCGCGCAGGCCGGCCACCTGAGGACTGCCAAGTGAACGCTCCGGTCAAGATCACCGATCCCGCCCTGTTCGGCCGCGTCGCGGTCGTGATGGGCGGCAGTTCGGCCGAACGCGAGGTTTCGCTCGATTCGGGTCGCAACGTGCTGGCCGCACTGCGCAGCCGAGGGGTCGACGCGCATGCGATCGACGGGATCCCGGCCTTGCTGGATGCCCTGCGCGCCGGCCATTTCGCCCGCGTGTTCAACATCCTGCACGGCCAGCACGGTGGCGGCGAGGACGGCGTGCTGCAGGGCGCGCTGGAATCGCTGCACGTGCCCTACACCGGTTCCGGCGTGCTTGGCTCGGCGCTCTCGATGGACAAGGTGCGCTCCAAGCGCGTGTGGCAGTCACTCGGCCTGCCAACGCCCAGGTTCGTCGCGCTGCCGCGCGGCGCCGGCGCGGCGGCCATCCACGCCGCGGCGGGACAGGTCGGCTTTCCGCTGATCGTCAAGCCGGCCTGCGAAGGTTCCAGCGTCGGCGTCACCCGCGTGTTCCAGGAAAGCCAGCTGGACAGCGCCGTCGAGCTGGCTGCCCGCTATCCCGGCGACCTGCTGATGGAAACCCTGGTCGAGGGCGACGAGATGACGGTCGGCATCCTCGGTCGCCAGGTGCTGCCTTCGATCCACATCGTGCCGAAGGGCGCGTTCTACGACTACAACGCCAAGTACGTGGCCGAGGATACCCAGTATCTCTGCCCGGGCCTCGAGGGCGCGGCCGAGGACGAACTGCGTGCGCTGGCGCTCGAGGCGTTCGATGCGCTCGGCTGCCATGGCTGGGGCCGCGTGGACGTTATGCGCGACCGCCAGGGACGCAACTTCCTGCTCGAGGTGAACACCGCGCCGGGCATGACCTCGCACTCGCTGGTGCCCAAGGCGGCCAAGGCTGCCGGCATCGACTACGAAGAGGTGTGCTGGCGCGTGCTGGAAACCAGTTTCCGGGAGGGCCTGTGAGGGGAGTGATCCGCCTCGTTGCCTGGTGCCTGGCCATCGCGCTGGTCGTGCTGCCGGTCGTCGGTGTGCTGCGCGGCTGGTTCGCGGCCGACCGCTGGCCGGTGACGCGACTGACCGTGCAGGCCGAGTTCAAGCACCTCCGTGCCGAGGAGATCCGCGCGGCCGTGCTGCCGCGGCTGGGTCACGGCTTCTTCGCGCTCGACCTGGACGCCGTGCAGCAGGCGGTGGCCGCGCTGCCGTGGGTGGAGTCGGTCGAGGCACGCAAGCGCTGGCCGGACACGCTGGTCCTGCGCATCTACGAACGCCAGCCGTTCGCGCGCTGGAACGGCACCCGGCTGATCAGCCGCCAGGGCGTGCTGTTCGACGGCGGCAAGGCCGCGGTCGCCGGGCCGCTGCCGGACCTGCGCGGGCCGGATGCGCAGATGCCCGAGGTGGTCGCTTTCTACGCCGATGCGCTCAAGGCGGTGGCCGGCACGCCGCTCAAAATCTCCGGCGTGGCGCTGTCCGAACGCGGCAGCTGGAGCCTGACCGCCAACGCCGGCGCGCAGATCGTGCTCGGCGACCGCGCCCAGGCCGGCAAGCGCCTGCGCCGCTTCCTCGACGTCTATCCGCAGGTGATGGCCGGCCACAGCGCCGCCTTCGCCTATGCCGACCTCCGCTACACCAATGGTTTCGCCGTGCGTTGGCCCGACGCCGCCGCACCTGCCGCGGGGACGCCCCGCACATGAGCATGACCCTATGAAGACGCGCAACGACAAGCAGCTGGTCGTCGGCCTGGACATCGGCACCAACAAGGTGACCGCCATCGTCGGCGAGTACGAGCCGGGTGAACCGATCGAAGTGATCGGCATCGGCTCGCACGTCTCGCGTGGCATGAAGCGCGGCTCGGTCGTCGACATCGAATCGACCGTGCACTCGATCCAGCGTGCCGTCGAGGAGGCCGAACTGATGGCCGGCTGCGACATCCGCTCGGTGTTCGCCTCGATCTCCGGCAGCCACCTGGAAACCAAGAACTCGCACGGCACCGCGGCCATCCGCGACCGCGAGGTCACTCCCGGCGACCTGGAGCAGGTGCTGGAGGCGGCCAGCGCGGTGGCGATCCCGGCCGACCGCAAGGTTCTATATAAGGAGTCGCAGGAGTACCGCATCGACGGCCAGGACGGCATCCGCTCGCCGGTCGGGATGAGCGGTGTTCGCCTGGAAGCTTCGGTACACCTGGTCACCGGCGCGGCTGCGGCGGTGCAGAACATCTCCAAGTGCATCCAGCGCTGCGGCCTCTCGGTGGACGAGCTGGTCCCTTCGGCGGTGGCCAGTGCCAAGGCGGTGCTCACCGACGACGAGCGCGAGCTGGGGGTCTGCCTGGTCGACATCGGCGCCGGCACCACCGACATCGCCATCTACACGCAGGGCTCGATCCGCTACACCAAGTCGCTGCCGGTCGGTGGCGACCAGGTCACCAACGACATTGCCTACGGCGTGCACACGCCGACCGCGCATGCCGAGGAGATCAAGATCAAGTACGCCTGCGCACTGGCGCAGCTGGCCCATGCCGAGGAAACCATCCAGGTGCCCAGTGTGGGCGACCGCCCGCCGCGCCGGCTGGCCCGGCAGTCGCTCGCGCAGAGCGTGCAGGCGCGCTACGAAGAAATCTTCGAGATGGTGCAGGACGAGCTGCGCCGCTCCGGCTACGACAGCCTGGTCGCCGCCGGCGTGGTGCTGACCGGCGGCGCTTCGCGCATGGAGGGTGCGCTCGAGCTCGCCGAGGAAATCTTCCACAAGATGGTCCGCATCGGCGTGCCGCAGCACGTGACCGGCCTGGGCGAAGTGGTGGCCAATCCGCTGCATTCGACCGGGGTCGGCCTGCTGCTGCACGGCGCGCGCGCGGGCGGTGTGCGGATCAGCCACCCGGTCGGCGGCAGTGTCGGCGGGCTGGTGGACAAGGTGCGCGGCTGGATCACCAGGAACTTCTAGCGGGCGAAAGCCTGCGCAGGCCCTGGATGGCCTGCCCGCTGGATCGCTTGCGATCCAGCGGCGTCCGGACCGACATGTGACGGTCCGGGCGAGCCGGGGAAGGGCAGGGCCCTCCTCCGGCCAGTGCATTTTTCGGTTGGCGCGGAGCGCCACCGCGGGCGAAAGGAGGTTTCGCCCACCACCGTGGGACGGCAGGACGCCGTTCCCGCGGCAACAACGACAACGAAGAGTCTCTACGGAGGACGGGAAATGTTCGAACTGATCGAAAAACTGGCACCGAACGCGGTCATCAAGGTCATCGGCGTGGGCGGAGGCGGCGGCAATGCGGTCGCACATATGCTCAATGCCAACATCGAGGGCGTCGAATTCGTCGTCGCCAACACCGACGCCCAGGCGATGAAGAACTGCGGCTCGCGCACCCACCTGCAGCTCGGCGCCAACGTCACCAAGGGCCTGGGCGCGGGCGCCAACCCGGAGGTCGGCCGCCAGGCGGCGCTGGAGGACCGCGAGCGCATCGAGGAAATGCTCGAGGGTGCCGACATGGTGTTCATCACCGCCGGCATGGGTGGCGGCACCGGCACCGGCGCGGCGCCGGTCGTGGCCCAGTTGGCCAAGGAAAAGGGCATCCTCACCGTGGCGGTGGTCACCAAGCCGTTCCCGTTCGAGGGCCGGCGCCGCATGCAGGTGGCGATGAAGGGCATCGAGGACCTGTCCCAGCACGTCGATTCGCTGATCACGGTGCCGAACGAGAAGCTGTTGTCGGTGCTCGGGCGCGAGGTCACCCTGCTCAACGCGTTCAAGGCGGCCAACGATGTGCTGCAGGGCGCGGTGCAGGGCATCGCCGACCTGATCACCGCCCCGGGCCTGATCAACGTCGACTTCGCCGACGTGCGCACGGTGATGTCCGAAATGGGTATGGCCATGATGGGCTCGGGTACCGCCCGCGGCGACGACCGCGCCCAGGCCGCGGCCGAGGCGGCCATCAACAACCCGCTGCTGGAGGACGTCAACCTCAATGGTGCCTGCGGCATCCTGGTCAACGTCACCGCCGGCCCGAACCTGACCATGCGCGAGTTCGACGAGATCGGCCGGGTCATCCACGATTTCGCCAGCGAAGACGCCACCGTGGTGATCGGCACCTCGCTCGACCCAGAGATGCAGGACGACGTGCGTGTCACGGTGGTCGCCACCGGCCTGAACCGCGCAGCGGCCACCCGCCAGGCCCCGCGTGCCGTGGCCAGCCAGCAGGTGGAGATGCGCCAGCGGCCGCGCCCGGTGGTGCTGCGTACCGGTACCGGCAACGAAGTGGTGGACTACGCCGCTCCGGAGGCGGTCGCCTCGCACACGCGTGCCGAGCCGCCGGCCAAGGGGACCGATCCCGGTTTCGATTATCTGGACATCCCGGCGTTCCTGCGTCGCCAGGCCGACTGAACGGCCGCCACCGGAGACCCTTGCGAAAATTGAACAAAACACCAGATCGACGGGTCAGTGCATGAACGTTGGCCGGCAGGCGTCTAGCGCCTGTGTGCGTTTCGTGATGGCCGACCCGGTGATTTCCAGGTGAAGACGGCGCGTCGTGGACCGGCGCGCGCACCGGCTGGCAGGGAGTCGCCGGCCTGTCCGCCCCCTTTGCGCCGGATACCCGTCCTCCGGCGCAGGGGGCGCGTCGCGGTAACTGATTGAGGCGGCGGGGGTTTGCCGGCATTCGTGACCGGCGTCACGTATGAAGGAATGCTAAAGAGGCGACCAGACTGTACGGTACGGTTTGCTATTGCTGCAGGTTAAGACTGTGTTAGCATCCGACCCCTGATTGGCTGCTGCCCACACTGGTACCTATAAAAATGATCAAGCAGCGTACGCTCAAGAACATCATCCGTGCGACCGGCGTCGGCCTGCACACCGGCGACAAGGTCTACATGACCTTGCGCCCCGCCGCGCCGAACACGGGCATCGTGTTCCGACGTACGGACCTCAATCCGCCGGTGGACATCCATGCCCGCCCGGATTGCGTGGGAGACACCCGCCTGTCCACCACTCTGGTCAAGGGCGACGTGCGCGTTTCCACCGTCGAGCATCTGCTTTCGGCGATGGCGGGCCTCGGCATCGACAACGCCATCGTTGAATTGTCCGCGCCGGAAGTGCCGATCATGGACGGCAGCGCCGGTCCCTTCGTGTTCCTGCTGCAGTCGGCCGGCATCGAGGAGCAGAACGTCGCCAAGCGCTTCATCCGGATCAAGAAGCCGGTGAAGGTGCAGGAAGGCGACAAGTGGGCCAGCTTCGAGCCGTTCGAGGGCTTCAAGGTCGGTTTCTCGATCGAGTTCAACCACCCGATCATCTCCAAGCGCACCTCGCGCGCCGAGATCGACTTCTCCACGACGTCCTTCGTGAAGGAAGTCAGCCGCGCCCGCACCTTCGGGTTCATGCGCGACATCGAGATGCTGCGCGAGCACAACCTGGCGCTGGGCGGCTCGATGGACAACGCCGTGGTGCTGGACGACTACCGCGTGCTGAACGAGGACGGCCTCCGCTACGAGGACGAGTTCGTCAAGCACAAGATCCTGGACGCCATCGGCGACCTGTACCTGCTCGGCCACAGCCTGATCGGCGCCTATCACGCGCACAAGTCCGGCCACGAGCTCAACAACAAGCTGCTGCGCACGCTGATCGCCGATCCCACCGCGTGGGAAGAGGTGGTCTACAAGGACGATCCGGCGGTCTCGCCGATCTCCTACGCGCATCCTGCCCAGGCGATCTGAATTCATCTGCCGCCTGCCCGAAGGCCGCCCTGAAAAAGGCGGCCTTCGTCGTTTCTGTGACACAGGCCGCTCGCCAAACACGCCCGGCTTCACGCTCCGGCCACATGCCTGGGTGTACCTGCCCTTCCACCGTGCTATAAACCTTCTGCCGCCCTCGGGGCGGCAAGGGGGAAATCGGTGCCCGTCGGGCACTTCGCGAAGGCACGGCGCTCCGCGCCGGTCAGTCCTTGGCGACCGGGAATCCAGCAGTTTCGGCGATGGACGCCAGCTCGAGGAACAGTCCCTTCAGTTCCGGGTCTGTGATTGATGCTGCGGCGGCTTTGAGATGGATGGCTGCGGCAGGCGAAAGCGGTTTTGACCGATCCGGCTCCGTTGCGGCCGGTAGGGGGGGAGCCACTTTCACGGTGACCGAACTGGCGCTCGTGCCGATGGCACGCGCGGTGGTGAGTATCTGCGCCTGCATCAGGCGCAGGCGCGCCGCCCAGGCCGGTGAGGACGCCAGGAAGACGAGGCGGCCGTTGCGCA
>NZ_DASSES010000048.1:0-22164 GCF_035695185.1 Frateuria sp. | reverse complement strand
GAACGCCAGCTTCATGCCATGGCTGGTGGGCGTGGCGCTGATCCACGCGCAGGCGGTGACCGAGAAGCGTGGCAGCTTGCGTGCCTGGACGATCCTGCTGTCGATCTTCGCCTTCTCGCTCTCGCTGCTGGGAACCTTCCTGGTGCGCTCGGGCGTGTTGACCAGCGTGCACGCGTTCGCCTCCGACCCGCGCCGCGGCCTGTACATCCTGGCCTTCCTGGGTATCGTGATCGGCGGCTCCTTGCTGCTGTACGCGCTGCGGGCGCCCAAAGTGGCCGGCGGCAAGGCGTTCGGGCTGCTTTCGCGTGAGACGGTCATCCTGATCGCCAACCTGATGTTCACCGTGGCTGCGGCGATGGTGCTGCTGGGCACGCTGTTCCCGCTGCTGGGCGATGCGCTGAACCTGGGCAAGATCTCGGTCGGCCCGCCCTACTTCGGCTTCCTGTTCCCGCTGCTGATGCTCCCGGTAGTACTGCTGCTGCCGTTTGGGCCGTTCCTGCGCTGGGGCAAGAGCGACGCCGGTCCGCTCAAGAGCGTGCTGTTGCGGGTGGCCATCGCCGCAGTCGCCTGCGCCATCGTCGCCGCCTTCTTCGTGGATGGCCAGGCCAAGGCGATCGCCGGTGTGGCGGCCGCGGTGTGGTGCGGCGTCGGCACGCTGCTGTACGTCTACAAGCGCTGGCGCGAGATGCCGCGGGGGCGGCGCTATCCGGCCGAGATGGCCGGCATGTTGCTGGCGCACTTCGGTCTCGGCGTGTTCCTGGTGGGCGTGCTGCTGTCCGAGTCGCTGAGCGTCACCCGCGACGTGCGCATGGCACCGGGCGACACGCAGACCGTCGGCGCCTACACCTTCCGTTTCGACGGGGTAGACGCCACCCGCGGCCCGAACTGGCATGCCGAACAGGGCACGGTAACCGTGCTGCGTGACGGCAAGACAATCGACGTGATGCACCCGCAGAAGCGCACCTACCCGCGCGGCCAGGTGCAGACCGAGTCGGCGATCGACCCGGGCGTGACGCGTGACCTTTACGTCGCGCTCGGTGAGCCCATGGACCCGAACAAGCTCGAGGGGGCCTGGGCGCTGCGCCTTTATGCCAAGCCGTTCGTGCGCTGGATCTGGGCCGGCGGGCTGTTCATGATGCTGGGCGGCTTCGTGGCCGGCGCGGACAAGCGCTTTCGCGCCCGGCGCACGGCCGAGAGAAGCCCGGCCGAACCGGTGCTGCCGGCGAAGGAATCACGCGCATGAGCCGTTCGCTGCCGCTGATCGGCTTCCTGCTGCTGGTGGGCCTGTTCGGTTTCGGGATCTGGTGGAACACCGGACATGACCCACGCGAGGTGCCCTCGCCGCTGATCGGCAAGCCGGCGCCCGCGTACGTGCTGCCCTTGCTGGATGATCCCGCCCGGACGGTCAGCAAGGCCTCGATGCTGGGCAAGCCCTATCTGGTCAACGTCTTCGCCAGCTGGTGCATCGCCTGTGGCGAGGAACACCCGGTGCTGATGGCCGAAGGGCGCACGCTCGGCTTGCCGCTGATCGGTTACGACTACAAGGACGCGCCCGAGGATGCCAAGGCCTGGCTCGCGCAGCACGGCAACCCCTACGACATGGTGATGGCCGACCGGCCTGGGCGCACTGCGATCGACTTCGGCGTCTACGGTGCGCCGGAGAGCTTCCTGATCGATGCCAAGGGCGTGATCCGCTACAAGCACATCGGGCCGTTCACGCCCGAGGTGATCGAACGAGAGCTCAGGCCGCTGATCGCGCAGCTCAAGCAGGAGGCGCCATGAGCCGGCTGTTCCCCTGCGGGGTTGCACCCGGTCTCGACCGCGGGGCATCGAAGACGCGTACGGGGACGCTCCTGCGGATGCTCGTCGCGATGTTCCTGGTCATTGCGACCGCAGCCCACGCCCAGGCCATCGACCCGCTGCCGTTCAAGGACCACGCCCAGGAGGTCCGCTTCCAGAACCTCACCCGCCAGCTTCGCTGCCTGGTCTGCCAGAACGAAAACCTGGCCGATTCCAATGCCGACCTGGCACGCGATCTGCGTCACGAGGTGTTCGGTCTGATGCAGCAGGGCAAGAGCGACGACGAGATCAAGCAATACCTGGTCGACCGCTATTCCGACTTCGTGTTGTACGACCCGCCGGTCAAGCCCGCCACCTGGCTGCTCTGGTTCGGCCCCGGCCTGTTCCTGCTGATGGGCGCCGCGGTGGTGCTGGTGACCGTCCGCAGGCGCGGACGGGCTGCGCGCATCGACAGCCGGCTGGTCGACAACGCCACGATCGAACAAGGGGACGATTGGTGAAGCTCGCGTTCTACCTGACCGCTGCCGTGATGATCGCGGCGGCGCTCGCGCTGCTGCTCTGGCCGCTGGTACGGCACGGTCGCCGCCAGGGTCACCCCGGCGGCCTGTTCGCCCTGGTACTCGCCGTGGCCTTCGTGGTTCCGCTGTCCGCCGGTGGACTGTACCTGCTGGTCGGTACGCCGGTGGCGCTCGATGGCGTGGTCGCGCAACCGGCGATGGACATCGACCGTGCCGTCGCCGCACTGCGTGACCATCTCAAGCAGCAGCCGGATGACCTGCAGGGCTGGCTGTTGCTGGCGCAGACCGAAAGCACGCTGCACCACAACGTGCAGGCACGCGACGCCTACGACCAGTCGCTCCGCCTGGACCCGAAGAACGGCGCCGCAATGGTTGGCTGGGCCGAAGCCGATTCCATGATCCGCGACGACCATCGCATCGAAGGCCGCGCCCTCGAGCTGCTCAGGCAGGCGGTGCAGGCCGATCCATCCAACCAGCGCGGGCTCTGGCTACTCGGCATCAGCCAGTTCCAGCACGAGGACTATGCCGCTTCGGCCGCCACCTGGCGCCGCCTGCAGCCGCTGCTCGAACCGGGCTCCAGCGTGGCCAAGGCGGTGACCGAACAGATCGCCGTGGCCGAGGCGCGCGCCGGTGCCCAGCCGGCCTCCGCCAGCAGCGGCGACGGGCCGCATCTCACGGTGCAGGTGCAGCTTGCCCCGGCACTGCGCGACAAACTCAAACCCGGTGCCGCACTGTTTGTCTACGCGCGTGCCGAGCAAGGTCCGCCGATGCCGCTCGCCGTGGCGCGCCTCGATGCCTCGCAGCTGCCGACCACCGTCACGCTGACCGACGCGATGGCGATGGCCCCTCAGTTCAAGCTCTCCTCGGTGGACAAGGTCCTCGTCGGCGCGAGGGTCAGCGCCAGCGGCCAGGCGATCGCCCGGCCCGGCGACCTGGAGGGCGAGGCCGGCGTGGTCGCGGTGGACCACGCCGGGCCGATAAGGATCGTCATCGACAAGGTTCATCCATGACCACCGACGCCCCCGACGCACGCCGCTACCATGCCCTGCCCTCGCCATTCCGTATGAAGCGGGGTGGCCAGTTGCTCGGAGCGCGGGTGGCGTATGAGACCTGGGGGCAGCTCAACCAGGCACGCGACAACGCGGTGCTGATCCTGACCGGCCTCTCGCCCAGCGCGCACGCCGCATCCAGCGCACAGGACCCGACGCCCGGCTGGTGGGAGGGCATGCTCGGCCCCGGCAAGGCGATCGACACTCGCCGCTGGTTCGTCGTCTGCGTCAATTCCCTCGGCAGCGACAAGGGCTCGACCTGCCCCGCCTCGATCGATCCCGCCACGGGCAAACCCTATCGCCTCGATTTTCCCGAGCTGGCGCTGGAAGACGTCGCCAACGCATCCTTCGAGCTGGTGCGCCACGGCCTGGGCATCGAGCGCCTGGCCTGCCTCATCGGCTGTTCCATGGGTGGAATGGGCGCCTTGGCCTACATGGTGCTGCACCCGGGGAGCGTACGCACCCATATCAGCGTGGATACCGCGCCGCAGGCACAGCCGTTTGCGATCGCCATTCGTTCGCTTCAACGCGAGGCGATCCGGCTCGATCCCCACTGGAACGGCGGGGACTACGACATCCATGGCACCGATGGCCGTTACCCGGAGATGGGTATGAGCATCGCGCGAAAGCTGGGTGTGATCACCTACCGTTCGGCCATGGAATGGAACGGGCGCTTCGCGCGCATCCGACTGGATCCGGAGAAGCGGGAGGAGGAGCCATTCGGGTTCGAGTTCCAGGTGGAGTCCTACCTGCAGGGCCACGCACAACGCTTCGTGCGGAGCTTCGATCCCAACTGCTACCTCTATCTGTCACGCGCCAGCGACTGGTTCGACATCGGTGAATACGGCAACGGTGACATCATGGAAGGCCTGAAGCGCATCCACGTCGAGCGCGCGCTGGTGATCGGCGTCAGCACCGACATTCTGTTCCCGCTGGAACAGCAGGAACAGATCGCCACCGGCCTGTCGGCCGCCGGCGCACGGGTCGAATTCGTCGCGCTCGACTCGCCCCAGGGCCACGATGCCTTTCTGGTCGACATCCCCAACTACAGCCGCGCCATCGGTGGATTCCTTGCCGATCTGTGAATTCCTGACGAGGCCGTCTCGGCCGGCTAACACCCGTACGCTAAACTTGGCGTGAAGCCGTACCGCGAGAATCCCCCATGCTTACCACGGAATTTCCCGGCTGCCGCGCCTTGATCGAAGCGATCGATCATGCCGTCGGCATGCAAACCACCTTTGCCGTCACCGACGCCTTGCGCAACAGTCTGTGCAAGCTGATGCGGAGCGGCTCGGTCAAGCTGCCCGACTGTGTGTTCGAGACCGCGGAAGGCCACTATGCGCGACGCGAGCTCTACCGAAGCGAGCAGCACGGCTACTGCGTGGTGGCGATGACCTGGGGCCCGGGCCAGGGCACCCCGATCCACGACCACTGCGGCATGTGGTGCGTCGAGGGCGTATGGAGCGGCGCACTCGAAGTGGTGCAGTACGAACGCCTGGCCGACGAGAACGGCCATTGCCGCTTCCAGCCCGTGGGCTCGATCCAGGCTGGCCCCGGCTCCGCCGGCAGCCTGATTCCACCCCACGAGTACCACACGATCCGCAATCCGAGCGAAGACGCGATCGCGGTCAGCCTGCACATCTATTCGGGCAACATGACGCGGTGCGCCATCTTCCGGCCGCTGCCAGACGACCACTGCTACGAGCGCTGCGAGCGCCAGCTGGGACTCGACCCGGTGCACTGACCCGGGCATAATCCACGTTCTTGTGCCGGTGTGGCGGAATGGTAGACGCGGCGGACTCAAAATCCGCTTCTGGCGACAGAGTGTAGGTTCGAGTCCTATCACCGGTACCACAAGAAAGGGCGGCTGAACCGCCGAAAGAGCCCGCTACAATGCGGGCTCTTTTTTCGTTCGGACGCTGGCTTTCCTGGCGAGCGAAATGAAAGAAACGCGGCAGGGGCAGCGTTGCTGTCGACTGAATACACACCGTGCTTCTCAAAAAAATCACTTTCGCAGCTGCTAGAGTGGCAATTGCTCAATTAGCGAGCAGTCCAACAAGGGGATATGGCAATGATCAAACTCCTTCCGTGCCGTGCGCTTTGCGCAGGTCTGGTCGTCCTGGGCCTTTCGGCGTCCGCTTTAGCGGCAGAACCGTCCGGCACTGGCCTGGGGCAGAGCTGGCCGAATGCGCAAGACGTTAGCGCAAGCGTGCATTGGCACGTTTATGCATTCAACAACAATGGTGTCCGATACATTCAGGTCAACGATCTCAATGGCAACGTCCGGGTAGCCTTCGCCACCGCCAATGGCCAGTTCCTGGTTTTGCCGATGGGGCGCGATGCGCAAGACATCTCGACTCCCCAACAGGCCATAGCCACCTCGTCGACGGCGGTGCCTCTGCGTTCCTATACCGAGACGTTGTATCGCGACAGCGGTGTCCAGCTTGATGCGACACCCATGAGTGACGGCACCACCATGTTTACGGCGGCGCAGACGTCGACATTAGCGGCGCCCAGTTGCGACAGCGACCCTGCCGAATGCAATACGCATCTCAACTGAAATAAGAAAAACCGCCCGGAGAGGCGGTTTTTTTTTGCGCGCAAGAAATCCAGTGGGATCAGCTGCAATACCCCGAGTTGCGGCGAGGGATATCAACAGATTTCAGCATCGAAAAGCATGATGGCGATGCAGCTTCCTTCGGACCGCAGTCTTGCCCGAACCTTTCCTCCGAAGACTGCCGCCCGGTCCTTGATTGCACCCACGCCCAACCCGCTCCCCCCCAACACGGGCGCCAACTGGTCCCAGCGCACCCTGCTCAGTCGCTCGTAGTCGACGCGGCTTTGCAGTCGAAGCACCACCCAGCGCCGGCCGCCGAATAGTCCATTGCGAAGCCGAACGTGTATGCGACTGACATTCCGCTCGGCACAGAGTACGGCGACCGCTTCGTTGACCAGGCGGTACAGGGTTACTTGCACGCCCATGGAAAGCCCGTCAAGCGCGTCCCCCTTTACGTCGCACCAATAAGCGATGCCAGCTTCATCCAGTGACCGGGGCACCGAACCCTCGCGCAGGGCTGCGGGCAGGCCACGCTCACGCAACGCCTGTGGATACAGCGAATCGGCGAGGCGATACATCTGGTGCTGCGTAACGGCCGCTTGGCGGTAGTAATTTCGTTCGTCGGTCCCAGGCAACAAGCACCGCAGGCGACCAAGCATTTGCGTATAGGACGCCTGGATCGATCCGCTCAGCTGCTCGAGGGCACCGGAGATTTGTTGCAACTGGATTTCGCCGAGGTGGACATTTCGCTGCGCCAGGGCAAAGGCAAGCCGCGCATCGATTCGTTGCCTTTCCTCGCGTTCGTGCAGCACCGCAATTCGACCACCAAGCATCATCATGGTGCTGGCAGTGAATGCAATAAAAACCAGCGCGTGCAGCGTGTCGCTATCATGAATGGCGGGCATCGTGAGCTTGACGGCAATACTGGCGGCAGTTCCTCCCACCGCCGCTCCCCGCCAACCATGCCTCAAGGCAAGCCACGCGACCGGCAGGAACATCGCAACCCGCGCCTCCTGGTGCCCCGGCATGCTCGTTGCAAGCCACACCAGCAGTGCAAGAGACGGTAACAACAGGCACACGCTGTCGAGAACGAGGCGACTCTCCGCCAAACGCGCCCACAGCCGGCCTCTGTTGCCCTCAGCCCACTCCTCGCGCGCAAGGAGCACGAGCGGAACGATTGTCAGAATGCCGATGTAGTTCCCGAGGAGATACCAGCCAGCGACGGTCTGTGTCTCGTATGCATAGGCGTCGACCAAGGGACCGCGCATCAGCGAGAACGTCGCGATATTCACAGCGGCCCAGAGCAGCGAGACAGTCAACGTGCAAAATAAAAACACATTGATGTTCGTGCTGGCCCTCGATGGAAACAGCCGCCTGCGGCCACGGCACCAGCGAATTATCGGCATGGCGAACAACATGGGAGGAACCATGAATGTCGCACCCCAAGCCCACCCGTATTTCGGTGCACACGCGATGCCAGTGTATGCAAGCGGCAAGAACTCGCCCAGAACGAGGGCAGGCCAATATCTATAGGGAACGAACAGCAGCACACAGAAGCGGAAACCCGCAAGGGGTATCCAGTGGCTGAAGGTTACTTCGCGCAAGAGAGTGTATGCGAGCGCGTACGCAAGGGTTACCGCAATATGCCGGAACCAGATGTTTGCCCCTATCCCCTTTGGCATCTCCCTTCCCCTGGTGGATCCCCGAACCGCTCAGTCACTGCTGTATCGGCGCATTAGTCCGACAATGAACCCGATCTTCTGTGAAAACCCAGTGAAACAATGCTGTTCGAACATCTTAGCGCATCCGCCCGGCCTCGTCCGATGGGCATGCCGATGCTCGTAGCTGTCACACTTCGGGTGCCGCTCCGAGGATCGCCGTCATGCGGCAGTGGGCTCAACACGAGTACGACGACGCCAACTCCGCCACCATCCTGAAAAGATCGCTCCGATGGAACGGTTTCTGGAGGGTGGGACGGTCCTGCCAGGGTTCGGCCAGACCGTGCGCGCCGTAACCGGTTGCGAAGGCGAAGGGGATTTCACGGGAGGCCAGCGCCTCGGCCACCGGATAGACCTCCTCGCCGCCGACGTTCACGTCCAGGATCGCCAGGTCGATCGCCTCGCTCCTGGCCGCTTCGACCGCCTGGTCGATCCTCGCCATCGGACCGACGATGGTATGACCGGCTTCCACAAGCATGTCCTCGAGCAGCATGGCCACCAGCATTTCGTCTTCGACCAGCAGGATCCGCCAGGGGCCGGACGTCTTTTCCATTAGGGCTGCACCTATTGCACCAGAGTCGTGGAGTCCGGATCGGCCAGTTCATGCCAACTGCCATCGCTCTCCTGCACGCGCACTGGCGGATGCTGGAGACCCCAGGCGCGCGCCAGCTTGGCTCGCACCCGCACGGCTGCCGAGATCGCCTCGGCCCGCGTGGGATAGGTTCCCACCCTTGAGGCGTCGCCCCTCACGATCCAGGGAGCCTCACCGCTGAACGGCACGAACAAGCGTACGGTTTCCGGATTCATTGCGCCCTCCCCCCGGAGGACTCCGCCCGCCGGGAATCCGGCAGGCAGCGCGCATACTGCTGGCCGGACATGCAGTCTTGCAGATGTTGCATGGCTTGGATAGGCCGTCACGCGACCACCTGGCCCAGGTTCCGGCTCCAGCTGCATCCTCTTCAGGCGCATGTCTACAGTTCGCGAACGACGCGAAAGCCGACGCGCGCGTTGCGCACCGTGCCATCGGCGCCCTGCCGGTAGGCCGAGCGGACCTGCTCTGGCGAACTGCCCCAGGAACCCCCACGCACGACGCGCACGCTGCAGCCGGGATTGAGCCAGGCGCTGCCGTCGACGGGGGCACGCACGTAGTTGTCGTGCCAGCAGTCGGCGACCCACTCGGAAACGTTGCCATCGATGTCGTACACGCCGAACGGGTTTGCCGCAAAGCTGGCCACGGGCGCCGGCCCCCAGTAGCCATCGCGGTAGTCGGGAAAGGCGTTGCTCCAGCGCCGCCCGCTGGGTGAGCGGTCGCTGCTGCCGGTGACGTTCTCCACCTTGCGGGTAGGCGCCTGCCCGCCCCACCAGAAGCGGGTCTGGGTGCCGCCGCGCAGGGTGTACTCGAACTCGGCCTCGGTGGGCAGGCGGTAACGCTTGCCGGTGCGTTCACTCAGCCATTGGGCATACGCCTTGGCGTCGCGCCATGACACGTTGACTACCGGCATGTCGTCCGGCGCCGGGCGGCCAGCGTAGTCGTCCTGCCAGGTGGCACGCGGGTCGTCTCGCAGGACGCCGCTGCGCTCGTCATACACGCTGGCACCGCCGAGCCTGGTCGAGTCCGGCTGGTAGCCGCTGGCGCGCACGAACTCGCGGAACTGACCCACCGTCACTTCGGTGCGAGCCATGGCGAAGCCCTTGGCCAGGGCGACCTGGTGCGGGGGCGTCTCGGCATCCGTGTGGTCGTCCTCTCCTTCCGGCGCCCCCATCCGGAAGCTGCCGGTCGGGATCACCACCATGGCTGGAGTGTGCCCCGGCAGGTCGACGAACCGGTCGCTGAAAACCTGCCCCGGCTTGTAGCTGGCATACAGGCGGGCATTGGTCAGCTGTTGCTGGAACTCGTCCATGCCCTTCAGGCCTGGCTGCAGGGCCTGGGCCTGCCCGGCCAGCCGCTGCGCCAGGTCCAGGTTGCCGGCATCCAGCGCCGAGCGCGCCTGCGCCAGCAGCCCGTTGGCGCGCTGTCGGCGGATACCCTCGACGCGGTTGCGCACGTCAGCCAGCTGCTGCGAGCCGGGGCGGATGGTCTCGGCTTCCGCCAGCGCGCGGTCGGCGGCGGCAAAGTCGTTCTGGGCGACCGCTGCCAGCGCACGGTCCAGCACGGCCCGCTGCACCTGGAAAACGCCCTGCTCGGCCACCGCGTTCTGTGGATCGAGCGTCTGCACCTGGCGGTAGAGATCCAGCGCGCTGGCGCCCTGCGGCTGGTCAGCCTTGCCCTGCTGCAACAGCGAGGCCGCCTCGGCCAGCATCGGGCGGACCTTCGCCAGGGTCTTCAGGCTCTGCTCCAGCTGTGCGACGTCGCCGGCGCTGTTTGGCAGCTTCTTCAAGCCGTCGAGCAGATCCCGAGCCGAATCCGCATCGCCGACCGCGACATCCTGGCCGATCTGCGCCACCAGCTGAGCCCGCACCTGGTTGAGGCCCTGGGCCGCCGCGCGACTGTCGGGCTTGTCGTGCAGCGCCTTGGTGTAGAGCGCGGCGGCGCTGTCCTCGTCGCCGACCAGCCGGTCCGCCCGCAGGGCCTCGCGGGCGCGCGCCAGCAAGGCCTGCACCTCAGGGGTGTCGGCGCTGAGCTGTTCGGGCAAGTGTTGGTTGCCCTTGGCCATGCGACCTGCGATCACCGCCGCGGGGGCCAGCGTGAGCGGGGGACCCGCGTCGGCTTCGGCGTCCAGGGGCGTGGCTGGCGTGCGCGGTGCAGGCCGAGGCGCGAAGCCGACCGGGGCCGGGCGACGCGCCGTCAGGGTTGCGGGATCGACATGAAAGACTCGCGGAAAGAAGTGGTAGACCAGCGCCGCACCAAGCACGAGCACGCCCAATGCGCCACCAAGGGTGCGCTGGAGGCGGACGGTTTCATTGCTCGGCATGGAGGTCCCAAGGCTGTTATCGTGCGCTGCTCACCTTATGGCAGGGCCGATGACAGGGCAATGCGCTCGCGCCGCCCCTGCCGAACCCACACCGAGGAACCCTTCGCATGTCCGTGCCCACGGCGGCCGCCGCCACATGGATCGATCGTCGTGACACGCTGGATGCGTGGCTGGCCGACTTGCCCCCCGATGCCGCGCTGGGCGTGGATACCGAGTTCATGCGGCGCAACACGTTCCACCCGCAGCTGGCACTGCTCCAATTGGGGTGGAACGGGCGCTACGCCCTGGTCGACCCGCTTGCCTTCGATATCGGCGACGCCCTGCGCCCCCGCCTGGCGACGGGCCCCACGGTAACCGTGATGCATAGCGCCGGCGAAGACCTCGAGGCACTCGCACCGCTGCTCCCCCAGGGACCCGGGGTGCTTTTCGACACCCAGATCGCCGCCGCCTTCGTGGGCATGGGCCTGGGCCTGAGCTACCGCGCGCTGGTCGCCGAACTGGCGGGCGCGGACCTCGACAAGGGCGAAACCCGCTCCGACTGGCTGCAGCGGCCGCTGACCGAATCGCAGCGGCTCTACGCCACCCTCGACGTGGTTTATCTGGAACCGGTGCGAGCGCAGCTTGCCGCCCGCCTGGCCGATCGCGGCCGTACGGCCTGGCACGCGGAAGATTGCGAACGACTCAAGCGCCGGGCCAATGTGCACGAGGGTGACCCGCAGCCGCAGCGCAGCTTCCGCGCGGCGGCCGAATGGCCGCGCACGCAGCAGGCGCTGCTGCGCCGCATCCTGGTGTGGCGCGACCGCAGCGCGCGCGCGCTGGACCGGCCGCGCTCGTGGCTGGTGGAAGATGCGTTGGCGCTCGACCTTGCGCAGAATCCGCCACAAGGCCTCGCCGAACTCGAACAGCGCAGCCGCGGGCAGCGCGCACTGCGCTCGGCCCAACGGACGGAACTGCTCGAGCTCCTCCGAACCGTTCCCGACGCACAGGAAGTGGCGGCCACCGCCACGATCCCCACGCCCGTGCTGGGTGCCGCCAAGAAAGCGCTCGCCGCGATGAAGGACACCGTCGACCGCCTGGCCGGCGAACTCGACCTGCCGGCCGGCCTGCTGTGCCCGCGCAAGGTGCTGGAGGACTACCTCAGCACGCGCGAATGGCCCGAGTTCCTCGAGGGTTGGCGGCGCGAGGTGCTGCACGAGCGGCTGAGTGCCCAGCTTCCGGATTGATATGCCTGACGCTGCCGGCTCTGCGGCGGCGAGTGGGTTGAAGCCCGCGGTCCCGAAAACGGAAGGCACCAGGCTCTTGGCGAACGCCACGCGACGCTGCTAACATGCGCGGCTCGCGTGGGGTGGTAGCTCAGCTGGGAGAGCGTCGCGTTCGCAATGCGAAGGTCGGGAGTTCGATCCTCCTCCACTCCACCAATCCGTTCCAGCCGAAAGCCCCGGTGGCGCAAGCCTCCGGGGCTTTTTTCATTTCCGGTGGCTACGGATGGTCGATGCCTTCCTCGCGCTTGGCTTCGCGATCGGCCTCTTTCGCGTCGCGGGTTTCTTTGGCGTCGCGCTTTTCCTGCAGCTTGTGATCCATCCGCGCGACCTCCTGCTCGTTGCGGTCGCCGGTGCCGTGCTTGCGGTTGGCGGGGGGCATGGGGTTGGGCATGCGGTGGCTCCTGATGAAAGGACCGGTGCAAGCCTACGCACAGGGCGCTCATCGCCGCGTGATCCCGTGATGCCGTGATCCCGTGATGCCGGGAAGCTGCCTGGAGGGCTGGCGCGGGCTCCTGCAGGAGCCCGCGCGGTCGTTCGGAGCCGGCCGTTCGCGCTTCAGGCCAGGCGTGCGAACACCACGCCGTGGCCGGGTAGTTGGAGCCGTCCGGCGGCAAACACGCCCTGCGCAAGCCCGTGGCCATCGATGGCATGCCAGCTGCCGTCGAGCGCCAGCTCGGCCTCGAGCGCACTCGCGCCCAGGTTGAATGCCACCAGCACGGTCTCGCCGCCGTGGCTCCGGGTGAAGGCAAGTACCGGCTCGGGCGTTTCGAGGAAGCGTATGTCGCCCCAGCGCAGGGCGGGTTGTCCGCTGCGCCAGCGCAGGACTCGGCGGAAACCATGCAGCGCGGAGTCCGGATCGGCTTCCTGCCTCGCCACCGCGCATTCGCGATGTTCGGCCGCGACCGGCAGCCACGGCTCGCCCTGGCTGAAGCCCGCATGCAGGTCACCGTTCCACGGCATCGGCGTGCGGCAGCCGTCGCGGCCCTTGAACTGGGGCCAGAAGGCGATGCCGTAGGGATCCTTCAGCGACTCGAACGGCACCTGCGCTTCGGTCAGCCCCAGCTCCTCGCCCTGGTAGATGCAGACCGAGCCGCGCAGCGAGCAGGCCAGCGCGGTGAACAGGTTGGCCAGCGCCGCGGTCGGCTGTGCCCTGCCCCAGCGGCTGAGCACGCGCTCGACGTCGTGATTGGAGATGGCCCAACAGGGCCAGCCCTGGTCCATCTGCGTCTCCAGCTGCTGGACGGTATGGCGGATGTGCGCGGCGCTGAAGTCGTCGGTCAGAAGTTCGAAGCTGTAGCCCATGTGCAGGCGACCGGCCCGGGTGTACTCGGCCATCGTCGCCAGCGAGTCTTCCGAAGAGATCTCGCCCAGCGCCACGGTGCCCGGATAGCGATCGAGCAGCGCACGCAGCTCGGTCAGGAAGGCCAGGTTCTCTGGCTGGGTGTTGTTGTACCAGTGGTACTGGAAGGCGTACGGGTTGTCCGGGCTGAAACCGCGGCCGACGCGATGCTCCCGGGGCTTGGGCGGGTTGTCGCGCAGCTGCGCATCGTGGAAGCAGAAGTTGATCGCGTCCAGGCGCAGGCCGTCGACCCCTCGCTCCAGCCAGAAGCGCACGCACTCGAGGATCGCCGCCCGCACCTGAGGGTTATGGAAATTGAGGTCGGGCTGCGAGGCCAGGAAGTTGTGCAGGTAGTACTGGCCGCGCCGCGGCTCCCACTGCCAGGCGCCCCCGCCGAAGATCGACAGCCAGTTGTTCGGCGGCGTGCCGTCCTCCCTGGCATCGGCCCATACGTACCAGTCCGCCTTGGGATTGTCGCGGCTGGACCGGCTCTCCTGGAACCAGGCATGGTCGACCGAGGTGTGGCTGAGCACCTGGTCGATCATCACGCGTATGCCCAGGCCGTGCGCCTTGGCCAGCAGACGGTCGAAATCCTCCAGCGTGCCGAACATCGGATCGACGTCGCAGTAATCAGCGATGTCGTAGCCGTAGTCGGCCATCGGCGACTTGAAGAAGGGCGAGATCCAGATGGCGTCCACGCCGAGGCTGGCCACGTAGTCGAGCTTTTCGATGATCCCCGGCAGATCGCCCACCCCGTCGCCATTGGTATCCAGGAAGCTGCGCGGGTAGATCTGGTAGGTGACGGCTCCGCGCCACCAAGGTGGATTGATCATCAAAAGCAGCCTTCAGCGCTCGCCTGCGCCTTCGAGGTTGGAAAGAAAGCCGCGTCAGCTTATCCGCAGCCCCCAAAACGCTCGATCCGCCTGCATACGTATTCATCCGTGCTGCGGCTGCAACAAATGAGTCGCCCGTCCCACCGAATGAGCACCTTCACGCCCGCGCCGACGAGGCACGCCCTGACTACACAGGCGCGGGCCTGCTGCCTGTCATCGAAGCCCATCGCCGGAGCACTTCGCCCCGATGCTGCAGCGCGATGACGACACAGCAGCCTCGGCGATGAATACGTATGCAGCCATGGCCGTGTCACGGAAACGCAGCCTTAACATCGCCCCACGTTGCCGATGACCTGCCGCCGCGCGGCCGGATAACACGAAAACCAGATCGCACCATTTTCGCGGGGAGACGCACATGTTGATCAAACGCAGTCCTTTGGCCCTTGCCCTGATCGCGGCAGGTCTTTGCTTCACCGGCGCCGCCATGGCCGCGCCGCAGGATGCCGACCCGTCGGCCAGCACGACGCAGAGCCAGGACCAGCAGCAGGCCGGCGCCGCCGCCCAGCGCAGCCAGAACGAGGACAAGAAGGCGCGCAAGCTGGGCACGGTCGAGGTCAATGGCTTCGTCAGCAGCCTGCAGAACTCCACCGCACTCAAGCGCAACTCGAACGCGATCGTCGAGGCCGTTTCGGCCGAGCAGATCGGCAAGCTGCCGGGCGTGAGCATCGCCGACACGCTGGGTCGCCTGCCCGGCCTGGCCGTGCAGACCGTCAGCGGCCGCCCGCAGGTAGTGAGCATCCACGGCCTGGGGCCGGACTTCTCCACCGCCCTGGTCAATGGCAGCCAGCAGGTCTCCACTTCCAACAACCGGGACGTGCAATTCGACCAGTACCCCTCCAGCTGGTTCGACAACGTGGTGGTGCACCTGAGTCCTTCGGCCGACCTGGTCGGCCAGGGCCTGTCGGGCACGGTGGACATGCATACCATCCGTCCGCTGGACAAGGACAAGGCCGAAAGCGCACTCAACGCGCGCTATGTCTGGGACAGCACCAAGCAGCTGGCCGACGGCCCGGGCGTGGGCGACCGCGGCTACAACGTGAACGGCGTCTGGGTGAACCAGTTCGCCAACCACACGTTCGGCGTGACCGTCGGCGTGGACTTCGAGTCCAACCCGGCGCAGATCCAGCACCAGGCGCCCTGGGGCTACCCGAACGACGCCAACGGCAACCTCGTGGTCGGTGGCGCGAAGAACTACGGCATCTCCGACCAGATGAACCGCACCGGCCTGCTGACCACCCTGCAGTGGCAGCCGAACGAGCACTTCAACAGCACCCTCGACCTGACCTACGACAAGTTCAAGGAAACCCAGCAGGCCAAGGGCATCGAGTTCCCGCTGTTCTGGGGCTCGGGCGTCACGCTCACCGAAGGCAACGTCTCGGACGGCTTCGTCAGCGACGGCACCTACGACAACGTCAAGGCAGTCGTCCGCAACGACTACAACAAGACCAACGCCAAGGTCTACAACGTCAACTGGGAAAACAACCTGCGCTTCAACGAGAACTGGTCGGCCAGCCTGACCGCCAGCTACTCGCGCGCGCGGCGCCATGACGTGATGGTGGAAAGCTATGCGGGCACCGGCTTCGGCGTGGGCAACGGCGCCACCGACAGCATCGGCTTCAGCGAGCAGTCCGGCGGCCTGCTCTACCTCGACCCGTCGCTGGACTACAGCGGCAGCCAGATGGTGCTTACCGATCCGCAGGGCTGGGGCGGTGGCGCGACACCGCCGGTGGTGCAGGCCGGCTTCGTCAATGCGCCGCACACCGACGACCACATGGCCAACCTGCGCCTGGCCGTCGAGCGCGAATTCCTCAACGGCCCGTTCTCCTCGGTGGAGCTGGGCGTGGTGCGCGGCACCCGCAACAAGACCTACAACATCGACCAGGCCTTCCTGATCCTGCCCAACGGCGCGCAGACGGCCCCGCTCAGCGCCCCCAGCTGCGACCCGTTGTCGTGGATGGGCATTGGCTCGCAGGTCTGCTACGACCCGATGGCGTTCATCGCGGACGGCACTTACGAGCAGTTCCCGACGGCGCTGTCGTCGATCTCGGTGCCGCCGAACTGGGAGGTCAACGAGCGTGACCTGACCTCGTACCTGCAGTTCAACCTCGACACCACGCTCGGCGACGTCGGCCTGCGCGGCAACTTCGGCGTGCAGGCGGCGCACACGGCGCAGTCGTCCACCGGCCAGCGCGTCGAAGCGAGCGCCGGCGGCACCAACGGGTCCAACGCGATGCTGGTACCGGTTTCCGGCGGCACTTCGTTCACCAAGTACCTGCCCAGCATGAACCTGATCTTCGGCTTCGGCGAGCAGGACGACCTGCGCGTGGGCGCGGCCCGCGTGATGGCCCGTCCGCGCATGGACCAGATGAGCGCCAGCCTGGGCGTGTCCGGCAACATCACCCGCCTGCCGAACACCGACCCGAACCTCTCGTACTTCAGCGCCTCGGGCGGCAATGCCAAGCTGCTGCCGACCATGGCGGACAACTACAACGTCAGCTACGAGCACTACTTCCAGGGCGACGATTCGGGCTACCAGTGCAGCTCCGCCGAATCGAAAGCCTCGGACCTGTGCCGTGCAGGCGGCGGCGGCTACGTGTCGGTGTCGGGTTACTTCCTGAAGCTCAAGGACTACATCAACCCGAACGCGGCCTATCTCTATGACTTCGCCGCCTTCGCAGGCGCCTATCTCTCGCCGGAGCAGCAGCAGCAGCTCGGCACGACGCTGGGCATCGTGTCCGGCCCGGTGAACGACGGCCGTGGCTACGTGAAGGGCCTGCAGACCACCCTCAACCTGCCCTTCAGCCAGATCACCCCGGCGCTGTCGGGCTTTGGCACCATCGTGACCGGCGGCTACACCAAGAGCTCGCTGGTCTACGGCGACAACCCGGATCCGATCACCGTGCCGGGCCTGTCGAAGTGGACCGCCAATGCCACGCTGTACTACCAGCACAGTGGCTTCGAGGCCCGCGTCAGCGACAGCTACCGTTCCAGCTTCCTCGGCGAGGTATCCGGCATCAGCGCTACCCGCATCGAGCAGACGATCAAGGGCGGCAGCGTCTACGACGCGCAGGTCAGCTACACCTTCGACCACGGCCCGCTGGAGGGCCTGACCGTGATCGCGCAGGGCTCGAACCTCTCCAACAAGACGTTCGTGACCTACCAGAACGACGATCCGCGGCAGGTGCTCACCTGGGAGCGCTACGGGCGTCGTTACGAGGTCGGTGTGTCGTACAAGTTCCAGTAAGCGTCCCGCCTTGCCCCAGCCAGGCCCCGTCAGCAAGATCGACGGGGCCTTTTTCTTCCGGCTCAAGGTCGGCCAGAGTCGAGCCAACGAACGCGGAGCCACGACATGCCCCTGAACGCTTCGACCATCCGGCAAATCGTCATTGTCGGGGGCGGCACGGCCGGTTGGATGACCGCGGCCCTGCTGTCCCGCGCATTGGGCGAGCAGGTGCACATCCGGCTGGTGGAATCCGACGAGATCGGCACCGTTGGCGTGGGCGAATCGACCATCCCTTCCATCCGCCTGATCAACACCTTCCTGGGGCTGGACGAAGACGACCTGCTCCGTTCGGTGCAGGGCACCATCAAGCTCGGCATCCAGTTCAACGACTGGCATCGGCTGGGCGCTTCCTATCTGCACGCGTTCGGCGACATCGGCCTTCCGCTGGGCCTGTTGCCGTTCCACCCTTACTGGCTGCGCAGCCGGCAGGCTCCGGGCGCGCCCGACCTGTGGGCCTATTCGCTCAACGCCAGGGCGATCGACGCCCACCGCTTCGCCCGACTGGAGCGGGTCGGCGATACGCCGCTCACCGGCCTGCGCTGGGCCTACCACCTGGATGCCGGGTTGTACGCCCGTTACCTGCGCCGGCACGCCGCCCAGCGGGTGGAGCGCACCGAAGGCAAGGTGGTCAAGGTCAACCTGCGCGCGAGCGACGGATTCATCGAATCCGTGCAGCTGACCAGCGGCGAGATCATCAGCGGCGAGCTGTTCGTCGACTGCTCGGGCTTCCGCGGCCTGCTGATCGAGGACGCGCTCAAGACCGGTTACGAGGACTGGCGCCAATGGCTGCCGTGCGATCGCGCAGTGGTCGCGCCGAGCAGCCGCGTGGAGCCGCTGCGTCCCTTCACCCAGGCCAACGCGCGACCGGCGGGCTGGCAGTGGCGCATCCCGCTGCAGCACCGCAGCGGCAACGGCCACGTCTACTGCAGCCGGTTCATGGGTGACGACGAGGCGGCCGCCCTGCTGGTCCGGGACATCGAGGGCGAACTGCTCGAACAGCCCCGCCTGCTCCGCTTCACCAGCGGCATGCGCCGGCAGAGCTGGAACCGCAACTGCGTGGCCCTCGGCCTGGCGGCCGGCTTCATGGAGCCGCTGGAGTCGACCAGCATCCACCTGATCCAGTCAGGGGTGCAGCGGCTGCTGAACCTGTTCCCCGACCGCCATTGCGACGCCGCCCTGGTGGCCGAGTACAACCGCCAGACCCGCTTCGAGTACGAACGCATCCGCGACTTCCTGATCCTGCATTACCGCGCCACCGAGCGCCGCGACACGCCGTTCTGGCAGCACTGCGCGCAGATCGACCTGCCCGAATCGCTGGAGCGCAAGCTGGCGCTGTTCCGCAGCGGCGGCCGTATCGTCCGCGACGCCGACGAACTGTTCGCCGAGCCCGCCTGGTTGCAGGTGATGCTCGGCCAGGGCATCGCACCGGCCAGCCACCACCCGCTCGCCGATGCGTTGCCGCAGGCACAGCTGGACGAATTCCTGTCGCACATCCGCACCCTGCTCGGGCGCGCGGTCGAGGGCATGCCGGGCCATGCCGACTTCATCGCCCGGCATTGTGCCGCGGGCGGCCCGGCGGCGGTCGCCTGATGCGCCCGGGGGTGACGTCGCTGCTTGCCGGCCTCCTGCTTGCCGCGCTGGCACCGCTCGCCACCGCCGGCGCCGACCAGCACGCGACGGCGGAACGCACCCACGGCCAGGCAACCGTACCCGCCCGCTCCGGCGTCTGGTACGAGATCTTCGTGCGCGCCTGGTACGACACCGACGGCGACGGCACGGGCGACCTCAACGGCGTGACCGCCCGGCTCGACTACCTCAAGTCACTCGGCGTCGACGGCATCTGGCTGATGCCGATCAACCCGTCGCCCAGCTACCACGGCTACGACGTCACCGACTACCGCGCGATCAACCCCCGCTACGGCACGCTGGCCGATTTCCGCCGACTGCTGGACGCGGCCCACCGGCGCGGCATCCGGGTGATCATGGATCTGGTGGTCAACCACACCAGCGACCAGCATCCCTGGTTCCTCGCCGCCCGCGATCCGAACGATCCGCACCACGCCTGGTACAGCTGGGCCGGCCCGGGCACCGATCTGCATGCGACCAGCGCCACCGGTGGACCGGCCTGGCACGCGCTGGGCAGGCAGCATTACCTGGGCGTGTTCACCGGGGAGATGCCCGACCTGGACTTCGACACGCCCGCCGTGCGCGCCGCGGTGACCGACATCGGCCGCTACTGGCTGGCGCAGGGCGTGGACGGCTTCCGCCTCGACGCCGCCCGCCACGTCTACGTGGACTTCCCCCAACAGGCCGACGACCCGCGGGTGCTCGAACGCAACCTCGCCTGGTGGAGCGCGTTCCACCACGCGATGGCCGACGTGCGCCCGGACGTCTACGTGGTCGGAGAAGTGACCCGGGACGACCCCAGTCAGCTCGCCCCGTGGTTCGGCCCGCTCGATGCGGTGTTCGATTTTCCGCTAGCAGCCCAACTGGTGAAGAGCGCCCGCAGCGAACGCAACGACGGGCTGAGCGCGCTCCTCGGGCGCATCGGCGCCGCGATTCCTCCGGGCCGCGACGCCCCGTTCCTGTCCAACCACGACCAGGAACGGGTGATGAGCCAGCTGGGCGGCGACGCGCGGCACATGCGCACGGCCGCGGCGATGCTGCTCACCCTGCCCGGCCGGCCGTTCCTCTATTACGGCGAGGAACTGGGCATGCGCGGGCGCAAGCCCGACCCCGACCTGCGCGAGCCGATGCGCTGGTACCGCGATCCGCACGGATCCGGCGAGAGTCGCTGGAAGCGCTTCACCGCGGGCGACGGCCCGGACGTTACGGTGGAAGCCGAGCAGGCCGACCCCCACTCCCTGCTCGCCTGGTACCGCACGCTGATCGGCTGGCGCCGTCAGCTGGCGGTGCTGCGCGACGGCGCGCTGCACCTTCCGGCCATCCCCAACCCGGGCCTGGCCAGCTGGGAACTGAGCGATGCCGGCGCCGACGTGCTGGTGGTCCACAACCTCTCGCGCAAGCCGCAGACACTGGAACTGGCCGGCCCGCTCACGCGTTTCAGCCGGCTGCGCCTGGCCAGCGAGGCCGGCGCCCACATCGCCGCCGGCCGGTTGCACCTGCCGGCCTACGCCTCGGTGGTGCTCGAGTGAACGCGCGGTCACCTGCCGCCTTCCGGACGTCCACGGAGGGTGAAAAGACCTGCGCTACCGGTACGGCCGAGTCCGTTTTTCCATCCCCACCCCGCGTCGCCGGATCGTGCGCCGCACCATCGGAAAACCGCGCCATGTCACAGATGAATACGTATGCATACGGGTGTCGCGACCTCCGCCATGCGCCCTACCATGGGCCCGGCCCTGGTCGCCTGCACGCGCTCTTCACAAAGCTCAAGCACGCGTCGATGGGGCCGATCACGTCGTTCGTCGTCGGAGTATTGCTGGTGTCCCCCTCTTCCGCTGCATCGCTTTCCCAGGCCCGGGCGCACGCTGCGCTGGCCAGGTCCGCCTCCATCACGCCGGCCGCGCCGGGGTTCGACATCCCGCTCGGTGCCGACACGCTCCGTGTCGAGCTGACCGCTCCGGGCACGCTGCACGTGCAGTTCCGGAAGGCCGGCCACGCGCCTGCCCCGACCCTCGTCGTCGATCCCGCACTGCACGCCGCGAGCCGGCCCGGCGCCGATATCGCACAGGATGCCGATGGCGCCCGCCTGCACTCGGCGCAGCTGGATGCGGTCTGGGACAAACAGCATGGTGAACTGCGCATCGGCCTGCCGGGCCAGCCGCCGCTGCTGCGCCAGTTCGCCCTGTCCTCGCTTGGCCATGGCCGCCTGAGCCTGATCCACGCCAAGGGCGAGCCGATGTACGGCATCGGCGGCTTCGACGCCACGGAGCCTGCCACCGCCGGGCTGCTGCGCGACGGCTACCGCACGGTCACCGCCGGCGAGCAGGGCCACGCCGGGGCACCGTTCGTATGGACCACTGCCGGCTACGGCGTGCTGATCGACGGCATCGGCGGCCAGATCGCGCTGGGCGACACGCGCATCGACGCGCGCATGTTCGACGGCGGCCTGGACTACTACGTGTTCGTCGGCGATCCACACGCCATCTTCGGTGCGCTGGCCCAGGTCAGCGGCCGCAGCCCGCTGTTCCCCAAGTGGGCGATGGGCTTCACCAACAGCCAGTGGGGCATCGACGAGAAGGAGCTGCTCGACATCGTCCACGGCTACCGCGAGCGCCATATCCCGCTGGACAATTTCACCCTCGACTTCGACTGGAAGGCCTGGGGCGAGGACCACTACGGCGAATTCCGCTGGAACGAGCACAAGTTCCCCGACGGCGACAGCGGCAAGCTCAAGGCCCTGCTCGACGCCCAGGGCGTGCACCTGACCGGCATCATGAAGCCGCGCATCCACGTCGACACGGTCGAAGGGCGCGAAGCGACCGAGCACGGTTACTGGCTGGCGCAGAGCGACCCGGCGCCGGATTACTTCTCCGGCAAGCCCGTGCGCGAGATCGACTTCGCCAACCCGGCCGCGCGCGCGTGGTTCTTCAACGATGCGCTCAAGCATGCGTTCGCCACCGGCATGGTCGGCTGGTGGAACGACGAGGCCGACGACGTCGCCGTCGACCTGCAGCACATGGACATGCAGCGCGCGCTCTACGACGGCCAGCGCGCCATTTCCGACCTGCGCGTGTGGTCGCTCAACCGCAACTTCTACCTGGGCGCGCAGCGCTACGCCTATGGTTTGTGGTCCGGCGACATCCCCACCGGCTTCGCCAGCATGGCCGGCCAGCGCCAGCGCATGCTGAGCGCGATCAACGTCGGTGCGAT
>NZ_DASSES010000047.1:0-29629 GCF_035695185.1 Frateuria sp. | reverse complement strand
CAGCAGGCGCGCGCGCAGCTGCTGGTCGATCTCGTTGGCGATGGCCGGGTTGTCGCGCAGGAACTGGCGCACGTTCTCCTTGCCCTGGCCGATGCGGTCGCCGTTGTAGCTGTACCAGGCGCCGGACTTGTCGATCAGGTTCTCCTTCACGCCCAGCTCGATGATCTCGCCCTCGCGCGAGGAACCCTCGCCGTAGAGGATCTCGAACTCGGCCTGGCGGAACGGCGGCGCGACCTTGTTCTTGACCACCTTGACGCGGGTCTCCGAACCGATCACCTCGTCGCCCTTCTTGACCGCGCCGATGCGCCGGATGTCCAGGCGCACGGAGGCGTCGAACTTCAGCGCGTTGCCGCCGGTGGTGGTCTCGGGGCTGCCGAACATCACGCCGATCTTCATGCGGATCTGGTTGATGAAGATGACCAGGCAGTTGGACTTCTTGATGTTGGCGGTGAGCTTGCGCAGGGCCTGGCTCATCAGGCGCGCGTGCAGGCCGACGTGCGAGTCGCCCATCTCGCCCTCGATTTCCGCCTTCGGGGTCAGCGCCGCGACCGAGTCGACCACCACCACGTCCACCGCACCGGAGCGCACCAGCATGTCGGCGATCTCCAGCGCCTGCTCGCCGGTGTCCGGCTGCGACACCAGCAGGTCGGCGACGTTGACGCCGAGCTTTTCGGCATAGGTCGGGTCGAGCGCATGCTCGGCGTCGACGAACGCGGCGGTGCCGCCGTTCTTCTGGCAGTTGGCGATGACCTGCAGGGTCAGCGTGGTCTTGCCCGAAGATTCCGGACCATAGATCTCGATGACGCGCCCGCGCGGCAGGCCGCCGACGCCCAGCGCGATGTCCAGGCCCAGCGAGCCGGTGGAGACCGTGTCGATGGCGTCGTCGGTGCGGTCGCCCAGGCGCATCACCGCACCCTTGCCGAACTGCTTCTCGATCTGGCCAAGGGCGGAGGCCAGCGCTTTGCGCTTGTTGTCGTCCATCGTGGGAATCCCGGTGGTGTGGCTAGAGGAGTGGAGCGGATGATGCCCGGCCTGAATCTCACGGGCTGCGATCTGCGAAGGCCCCGATTATCCCACAGCCGTCAAGCCCCGCCGCCGGTGCCGGGCGCGTCAATCCGTCAGCGCTTTCCGCACGCCGTTGAGCGCGGCGGCCACGCTTTGCCGGCGGATCGCCTCACGATCGCCGGCGAAGTGGAACAGCTGCGCATGGGCGTAACCACCGCGGCGCTTCCAGCCGATCCAGACGGTGCCGACGGGCTTGTCCGGCGTGCCGCCGGAGGGTCCGGCAATGCCGGTGACCGCCACCGCGACGCCCGCGCCATAGCGCGCCATCGCGCCGGACACCATTTCCAGCACGGTCTCCTCGCTCACCGCACCGGTGCGCTCGAGCGTGCGCGGATTGACCCCCAGCAGCGCCTCCTTGGCCTCGTAGCTGTACACCACCACGCCGGCGTCGAACCAGGCCGAACTGCCGGGCTGGTCGGTGAGTGTCTTGGCGATCCAGCCGCCGGTGCAGGATTCGGCGGTGACCAGCATCAGTCGTTGCTGCAGCAGCTCGGTGGCGACCCGCACGGCCAGCGCGGAGAGTTCGGCATCGGTGGGGACGGCGGGGGGCACGGCGGACTCCGGCAGGTGCATGAGGGACAAGGCGTTCTAGCTGCTTGCGACCGATGCGGCAAGGTCGCCGGAGCGGTGCGCGGGGGCGCCCGTGTACACTCCAGCCCCTCCCGGCGCGATCCCGCCGCGGGCGTCTTCCGACACATCTCCCCTGCATGAACCTCAACGACTCCGCCTCGCACACTCCCTTCATGCGCCAGTACCTGGCACACAAGGCCGAGCACCCGGACGTGCTGCTGTTCTTCCGCATGGGCGATTTCTACGAGCTGTTCTACGACGACGCCCGCAAGGCGGCGCGGCTGCTCGACATCACGCTGACCCAGCGCGGCCAGTCCGCCGGCGCACCGATCCCGATGGCCGGCGTGCCCTACCATGCGGCGGAGAACTACCTGGCCCGGCTGGTGAGGCTCGGCGAGTCGGTGGCGATCTGCGAGCAGATCGGCGACCCGGCCACCTCCAAGGGCCCGGTCGAGCGCAAAGTGGTGCGCATCGTCACGCCCGGCACGGTGACCGACGCCGCGCTGCTGGAAGAGCGCCGCGACAACCTGCTGCTGTCGATCCATGCCGGCGCGCAGGGCGCCTTCGGGCTGGCCTGGGTGGACTTGAGCTCCGGCCGCTTCCTGCTCAGCGAAGTACCTGGCGCCGAAGCACTGGCCGCCGAGCTCGCGCGCCTGCAGCCGGCCGAGACGCTGGTCGGCGAGGATGGCGCCTGGCCGAAGCTGGTGACCGCCCTGCCCGGCCTGCGCAAGCGGCCACCGTGGCATTACGACCTCGACGCCGCACGGCGCGAGCTCAACCGCTTCTTCGGCACCCGCGACCTTTCCGGCTTCGGCATCGACGGCCTGCCGCTGGCCATCGCCGCGGCCGGCTGCCTGCTCGGCTATGTGGAAGAGACCCAGAAGAGCGCGCTACCGCACCTGACCGGCATGGCGGTGGAAAACGCCGGCGACACCATCGCGCTGGACGCCGCCACGCGGCGCAACCTCGAGCTGGATACGCATCCGAGCGGCCGCATCGAATACACCCTGCTCGGCGTGCTGGACGAAACCGTCACGCCGATGGGCGCGCGACTGTTGCGCCGCTGGCTCAACCGCCCGCTGCGCGCGCGCGACACGCTGCGCCTGCGCCACCAGGCGATCGCCACGCTGATCGAGGCGCGCGCTTACGAGCCGCTGCGCGAGAAACTGCGCGGCATCGGCGATCTGGAACGCATCCTGGCCCGCGTGGCGCTGTGTTCGGCGCGGCCGCGCGATCTTTCCACGCTGCGCGATGGCCTCGCCGCGGCACCGGTGCTGCGCGATCAGCTGGCCGCGCTGGACAGCCCGCTGCTGCACGCGCTGGTGGCGCGCATCGGCGATCACGCCGACACCACCGCACTGTTGCAGCGCGCGGTCGTCGCACAGCCGCCGGTCCTGCAGCGCGACGGCGGCGTCATCGCCGAAGGCTACGACGCCGAACTGGACGAACTGCGCCGCCTCTCGACCAACGCCGACCAGTTCCTGGTCGAGCTGGAAGAACGCGAGAAGGCCGCCAGCGGCATCCCGACGCTCAAGGTCGGCTACAACCGCGTGCACGGCTACTACATCGAGATCACCCGCGCGCAGGCCGACAAGGCGCCCACGCACTACACGCGCCGGCAGACCACCAAGAACGCCGAACGCTACATCACCGAAGAGCTGAAGGCTTTCGAGGACAAGGTGCTTTCGGCCCGCGAACGTTCGCTCATGCGCGAGCGTGCGCTGTACGAAAAGCTGCTCACCACGCTGATCGAACGCCTCGCCCCGCTCAAGGACGCCGCCGCCGCCATCGCCGAGCTGGACGTGCTGGCCGACCTGGCCGAGCGCGCCGAGGCGCTGGACTGGCGCGCTCCCGACCTCACCGACGCACCCGGCATCTGTATCGAGCGCGGCCGCCACCCGGTCGTCGAGAAGGTACGCGAGGAACCGTTCGAGCCGAACGACCTGGACCTCACCGACGCGCGCCGCATGCTGGTGATCACCGGCCCGAACATGGGCGGCAAGAGCACCTACATGCGCCAGAACGCGCTGATCGTGCTGCTCGCCCACATCGGCAGCTACGTGCCGGCAGCGCGCGCCTGCATCGGCCCGGTCGACCGCATCTTCACCCGCATCGGCGCCGGCGACGACCTCTCGCGCGGCCAGTCCACCTTCATGGTGGAGATGAGCGAAACGGCCAACATCCTGCACAACGCCACCGAGCACAGCCTGGTGCTGATGGACGAGGTCGGCCGCGGCACCAGCACCTACGATGGCCTGGCGCTGGCCCGCGCCGCCGCGGTGCACCTGGCCGCCACCAGCCGCGCCTTCACCCTGTTCGCCACGCATTACTTCGAGCTGACCGAACTGGCTGCCGGGTACCCGGGCATCGCCAACGTGCACCTGGACGCGGTCGAGTACGGCGAGCAGTTGGTGTTCATGCACGCGGTCAAGGACGGCCCGGCCAACCGCAGCTTCGGCCTGCAGGTGGCGGCGCTGGCCGGCCTCCCCAGGAGCGTGATCGCCGACGCGCGCCGCACCCTGGCGGAACTGGAGCGTGGCATGCACGGGCAGGCGCCCCTGGCGCCACCCGCGCCGGCGGATTCCCCGCAAATGGGTCTGTTCGCGGTGCAGCCGTCCGCGGCAGAGGAGGCGCTTAAGGCGCTCGACCCGGACACGATGTCGCCGCGCGAGGCGCTCGAAGCGCTGTATCGGTTGAAGGGGCTGATCTAGCCTTCGCTCCGGATGGCCGGGCCGCAGCTCACGACCGCTCGTCCTTGAATTTCATGATCTGCCGGCGCGCCTGCTTGTCCGGTCGCGTCGGCGGGCGCAGCAAGCCGGCCGCGCCCAGCTTGCGCTGTGCCCGCATGGCCTCACGCGCGGCCACGCTTTCCGCGGTTTCGCGATAGAGCGCCTGGGCCACCGGCGCCGGTCCGCGCTGTTCGGACAGTGCCAGCACGGTCACCTCGAAACGCTCCTCGCCGCGGCCGACCTGCAGGCGGTCGCCCACGTGCAGTGCCTTGGCCGGCTTGCAGCCACTGCCGTTGACGTCGACCTTGCCGCCATCGATCGCCTGCTTGGCCAGGCTACGCGTCTTGAAGAAACGCGCAGCCCACAGCCACACGTCGGCGCGCACGGCCGGCAATTTGTCCTGTGGTTCACTCATGGCGCCCATTATCCCGCACGCCGCAGCGGCGGGCGCGCCTCAGCCCAGCAACGCGTGGCCCAGCGGCACGGTCAGCAGCGACAGCACGATGCCCGCCCCCAGCACCGTGTTGGCCAGCGGCGGATCCAGCCCATACTCGTCGGCCAGGATGGTCGCCGACACCATCGGCGCCATCGCCGCCTGCAACACGCCCACCGTCGCCACCAGCCCGCCAACACCGGTGGCGATACCCAGCAGCCAGCACGCCAGCGGTGCCAGCAGCAGCTTCCATCCCAGGCCCAGGCCCGCCGCGGCAAGCTGGCGCTCGCCCGGGTGGAAGCGGAACTGCAGGCCGACCGAGAACAGCGCCAGCGGCGTCAACGTCGCGCCCAGCGGCGCGAACACGCCCTCGACGACCGGGGGCCAGCCACCCAGCGCACCCACCGCGATACCGACCAGCAGTGCGACGAACGCGGGAAAGGTGGCGATGCGCCGCAGGATCGCCGCCGGCTCCGGTGCGCGGCCGGCGTACAGGCAGGCCACCACGATGCCCGCCGACGACAGCGCCGGGAACGTCCCCAACTGGTCGGCGACCACCGCCAGGGTCAGCCCCGGCCGGCCGTACAGCGCCTGCATCAGCGGGTAGCCCATGAACGAGGTGTTGCCCAGCCCGCATACCAGGATCAACGCCCCGGTGCGCCCACGCGACCAGCCCAGGCGCGGTCCCGACAGCCCGAACAGCAGCCATGCGCCGCCAAAGGTGAGCCACATCGCCGCGATCGGAAACCACAGTTGCGGATCGAAGCGAAGCTTGGGAATGAGCTCCAGCGTCAGCGCCGGCAGCGCGACGTTGATCACCCACCAGTTGAGTCCCGCCGCAAGCCCGGCCGGCGGCCGCGCGAGGCGCGCCACCAGCGCGCCCAGGACCAGGCAGGTGAACAGCAGCAACAAGGCACCCATGCACACGCCCATCGGGAAAGAGCGAAAGTCTAGCCCGCGGCGGCGTGCGCTGACGGCGAAGAAAAGGGCCCCGGAGCGA
This sequence comes from Frateuria sp., assembly GCF_035695185.1. Classification (GTDB taxonomy): domain Bacteria; phylum Pseudomonadota; class Gammaproteobacteria; order Xanthomonadales; family Rhodanobacteraceae; genus Frateuria_A. The sequence continues at coordinate 23,832 of NZ_DASSES010000047.1, read as the reverse complement.
TCCGGGGCCCTATTCGTTTGCGCCGACGGCTGCGCTCAGAACGTCATCTGGAAGGTGACGTTCACCGCACTGTCGCGGCCACCCGCGAGGATGCCGTCGTAGCCCGCCCGCAGGCGGGCGTGGCTGGACAGGCCGAAGTCGAAACCGGCCTGCAGTACCGCGGCGTTGGCCGTCAGCGGCGCACCGGTGACGGTGAACGTGCCGCTGTCGGCAAAGCGCTGCTGCGCGACCGCCATGCGGTCACCGTCGAGGTGCCGCCACGCCAGCGTGCCGTAGAGCGCCGCGCTGTCGCCGGCAAGCTGCCACCGGCCATGCAGGCCTACCGTGGCGAAGCTCGCCTCGGTGGTCTCGCGTGCGCTGGTGAGCATGGCAGCGCCGCCGCGCTCCTGCGCCTGGCCGGTGTGCACGGCCACGTGCGCGACATTCACGAACGGCTGGACCTGGCCGTGCGGGAAAACCACGCGGTAACCGCCCTCCAGCCATGCCTGGTCGGTACGGCCGGTGTAGTCGGCGCGCAGCGTCGCCGGAAGCACGGTGACCAGCCGGCGTGTGCTGGCGATGTCATGCCAGCTTTGCGCCACGCCACCCTCGGCCGTCCAGTTGCCCCACGCAGCGCCGGCGAAGGCACCCAGATGCTTGCTGTGCACCGAAGCCTCGCTGCCCAGCGCATCCACGCGCGCGACATCCTGGCCCAGGCCCGCCGTGACGCCTGCGCGCCACTGGTCGCCCAGCGGAGCATCCACGCCCAGCAGCAGGCCGTGGCCGTCGCTTTTCACTTCCGAGGCATTGCCGCCGCCCGGCAGCCGGCCGGCATGTTCCCAACCGGTCGCCCAGATGGAACCGTTGCTCTCGCCGATCGCGCGGGCGTTGTCCAGGTTGCCGTCCGCACGATGCAGGCGGTCGTCCATGGCCTGGCGCACGAAGCGGCTGTCGTCCAGCAGCACCGTGCGGGTGGAGGCGAACGACTCGCCCGACCACTCGGTCATCGCCGCCCGCGCGGTGTCGGCGTACTGCGTCACCAGCGCGTCGTGCACGGTGCCGTGACCGAGCGCGGTGAGCGCACCACCGACCGCACACTGGTTGGCGGTGACGGCAACGTCGCAGAAGTCCACGTCATTGCGCCACAACGTCATGGTGATCGCGTCGCCGGCATAGCTGAGCGAGGGCGTGAGGAATGCCAGTGAGCTGTCGGTCAGGTCGAACTGGCCTTCGATACCGCCCTTGGCGGTGATGATCGTGTAGGGCGTCTGCAGGCTGAAGTGGCCGTCCGTCGCCAGGTTGAGCACCGAGCCACCCTGCAGGATCAGCTTGCCGCCGATCACCAGCTGGTCACTGTGGCCTGCCGCATCGGTCTCCACCTGGTAGACCGCGGTGTTGCGGAACACCACGTCGCCCGTGGTGGTCAGCTTGCCGATCGAGTGGCCCGGCGCCAGCGTGCCGGCCAGATCCAGGCTGCCCAGCGTGCCGTTGCCCGACAGGCGCCCGTCCTTGCCCACGACAAGGTTGCCCGCGAGCGTGCCATCGACGGACAGGCCGCCGGCGGCCACCGTCCAGTTCTGGCTGCCGGCCGCCGTGCCGGTCAGGTTCCAGGTCGAACCGCCGACCTTCAGGAAGTTCGCGAATCCCTGGTACTGCGCAGCGCTGCCCAGTGCACCGATCTGCCCGAGCGCGAAGCTGCCGTCGGCGTCGCCGCCCAGCGCCAGCGTATCGCCCGACGCGCCGGCACCGCTGTGGCTGACCACCGCACCGTCGATGCGGGAGCCGGCCTCGATCACCAGCGTATTGCCGCCACCGGAGAAGTCGATCGCGTTGGCCCTTGCGCCGTTGCCCTCATCGGCAAGGCCACCGGCGATCAGCCCGCGGTTGATCACCGTCGCGCCGCCGGTGGCCACGACGCCCGCGCCACCCACACCGGCCTGGCCATAGCTGCCACTGGAGCTGTATTTCGAAACCGCCGACCTGGCATAGCCCCCCATGCCGCCAAGGCCGCCCACGATCGAGCCGGTGTTGGTCAGCGTAAAGCCGGCGCCACTGACGCCGGCGCCGCCGGCGCCACCCACGGGCGCTTGTGGCGACGCGTAGCTGCCGCCCTCGCTGTAGGTACCGAGTACCGCGCCGCCGCGCCCACCGTTGCCGCCGGTGATGCTCCCGCTGTTGCTGAAGGAGAAGCCGCTGCCGCTGACCCCGGCACCGCCGGCGCCGCCGAGCGGGTTGGCATCCGACGAGGTCGCTCCCTCCGGCAGCCCGTAACCGCCGAGGCCGGTGCCACCGGTGCCACCGTTACCGCCGTTGCCGCCCGTGATCGAGCCGGAACTGGCAAACGCGAAACCGGTCCCGCTGACGCCCGCGCCACCGGCGCCGCCGGCACCGCCCGGCGTGCCACTGCCGAAGGGCGAACCCTCGCCACCGTAGCTGCCGAAGTTGCCGCCCGCGCCACCCTGGCCGCCGGCGATGTCGCCGGCGTTGGTGGCATTGAACGAGGCACCCGAGACGCCCGCTCCGCCCAGGCCGCCGTTACCGCTGGTGGCGTAGGCGCCACCCACGCCATCGTGGCCGGCGCCACCGCCGATGCTGCCGCGGTTGTCCAGCTGGAACCGGGCGCCCGTCACGCCGGCGCCACCGGTGCCTCCGGTGCCGGCCTCCCAGCTGCGGTAGGAGGCCCCACCGCCCGTGCCGCCCAGGATCGAGCCGGTATTGCCGGCCGAGAACGACTGCCCGTCGATGCCGGCGCCACCGGTACCACCCGTGCCGCCGTAGCCGCTAACTCCGCCATAGCCGCCCTGGCCACCGGTGAGGTAGCCCCCGTTGGCCACGCTGAAGTCGGCACCGGCGACAGCCGCGCCACCGGCGCCACCGGCCCCGCCGTAGTTGCCGATCACGTAGCCGCCCGAGCCGCCGTAGCCGCCACCGCCGCCGGATACGTTGCCGGTATTGGTCAACGCGAAGCCGGCGCCCCGGACGCCCGCACCGCCGGCACCACCCTGCCCACCGCTCAGGCCGGTGGGTCCACCCTCGCCACCGTAGCCGCCGAGACTGTAGCCGCCGCTCCCGTAGCCGCCGGCGATGCCGCCGGCGTTGTCGATCACCGCGGCACCGGCGCTCACACCCGCACCACCCGCGAAGCCGCCACTGCCGCCGGCGCCGCCACCGATATACGCGCCGTTTTCGACCACCAGGGTGGTGCCGTCGGCAGCGTCCACGCCGGCCTGACCGGCAGCCTCGCTGCCGTCCGCGGCGTAGATCCAGGTACTGCCCGTGCCGTCGCCCACGCGCAAGGTGCCGCCGAGCAGGCTCCAGCCCTGGCGCATGTCGGTCCAGCCGGTGATCGTCCAGGTGCTCGCGCCGGACTTCGCCAGCTGCGAGAAGCCGTAGAAGCCCGGCGTGCCGTCATAGCCGTAGGCACGCCCGGCAAACAGGCGGTCGAGGTCGAACACGTTGCCGCCTTCGGCGTCCGCATCGCCGCCCAGTTCGAGCGTGTCGCCACCGTTGTCGCCGCCGCTGGTGCTCACCACGTTGCCGCGGAAGATCGCGCCACCCTGGACCACCAGCCGGTTGCCGCCGCCGGAGAAGTCGACGGCGTCGGCTTGCTCGCCGAGGCCGCCCTTGGCCAGCCCCCCGGCAATCGTGCCGCCGTTGATGACCGTGGCGCCGCCCGTGGCGCTCACGCCCACGCCGCCCAGCCCGTCGCCGCCGGCCGCGCCGCTGCCGGTCAAGCCCGCACCGGCGGCACCGCCGACGCCCCCGTTGCCGCCGACGACCACACCGTGGTTGTCGAGCGTGAAATCGCTGCCGGAGACACCCGCGCCGCCGAAGCTGCCGCTACCACCGTCACCGCCGCGACCACCGCCCCAGCCGCTGTGCCCGCCATCGCCACCGTCACCGGCGTCGCCGCCGGCGATGGTGCCCTCGTTGACCACACTGAAGCCGGTGCCACTGACGCCAGCCCCGCCCAGGCCGCCAACGCCCCCCATGCCACCGGTGTAGCGACCGTAGAACGAAGCGCCACCGTCGCTGCCCATGCCACCGCTGCCGCCGGCGCCACCGGCGATGGTCCCGGTGTTGTGCATCGTGAAGCCGCTGCCGCCGGCACCGGCGCCGCCGTTGCCGCCCGCGCCGCCCAGGGCGCCGGTGAGGCCGCCGGAACCGCCTTTCCCGCCCGCACCACCGGCCCCGCCGCCGATCGTCCCGGCGTTGTCCAGCGTCCCGTTCGTCACCAGGCCCTGGGCGCCGGCGCCGCCCTGGCCGCCGGCGCCACCGTAACCGGCATAACCGCCCGTGCCGCCCACGCCACCGGCACCACCGGCGCCTCCGGTAAGAGTGCTGCCCTCCGTCAGCGCCAGCCCGGTTCCGCTGGCGGACGTCACGCCCGTGACGCCGCCGGCACCCGCGCCGCCGGTGCCCGCGCGGCTGGGATCACTGCTGCCCATCGTTCCGCTGGCCCCTGCCGTGGCGGTGACGGCCGCCGTGGCACTGCCGCTGCCGAGCTTCATCGCGCCGCTGCCGAGGTTCCAGGCCAGGCCGCTGCCGGCGCCGGTCAAGGTGAGCGTGCCGCTGCCCGCCCAGGTGACGGTCCCGCTGCCGCACAGCGCCGCGTCGATCCGCAGGTCCGCCGTATCGGTGATGGTCACGTCCGCGGTGAGCGAAGGCAGCGCGCCGGTGGCGGCGATCGTGTCGCCACCGGCCAGTTGCACGTCGATGACGCTGCCCGGGTGGGCATTGGCATTGGCGATCGCCCAGCTGAGCGTGCCGGCGGCGCCGGTGTCCCCCTCATCCGTGGCCGAGGTGACGACGTAGGTCGCCGGCGCCGCGAAGGCGGGCATGGCGACCGTCCCCAGCCCCAGCAGCAGCGCCGCCGCGCACGCCTGTGCCAGCGGCCGGCGCGCCGGCTCGCGGCCGGCACCGCCCGGCGCGAGCCCGCCGCGCGGGGATCGGGCGAGCTCCGTGGCGACCTGCAGGACACCCAACGCGCGGTTCCAGACCAATCGATAGACCTTGTTCACTGCTTTCTCCCTGATGTGATCCCGGGCTCGCCGGTTCGGAATGGGACACGCGCCGGCGAGCGCGCTGCTCCCAGCGCGCCTCGGCGGTGTCGGGGATTCAAACGACGCGCACGCCGCGTCGGTTCAGCTCGGGGTGACGCCAGAAGGCATCGTTCTCGAAGCGCCGGAACACGTCCGGAGGCAGCACGCTCTCGCGCGGTACCGCGCCGACCCTGCCGCGGACTTCGTGCAGCCCGGGCGTGCCCGCCTTGCGGTCGAATTCGCTCGCGTCGTACTCGATACGCTCGAAGTCGTGCTCGAAGCCCGGCTCGCCGATGAAGTCGTAGACGGCAGCCAATGCCGCGCGCGGATTGGCAACCAGCGTCTCGTACTGCAGCAGCATCAGGTTGCCGGCGTGCTCACCAAAGAAGGCTTCCTTCAGCGCGTTGTACGGGTACCCGACCAGGCCATCGCCGTTGGCCACGCCATCGGCGCGCGAGTAGACGGTGCCGCCGACCGCGTAGTTGAAGATCGACGAGGGCTGGAACGCGTTGCGCTGGACCAGCCGCTCGACGCTGTCGATCACCCAGGGCATGTCGCGCACACAGGCAATCACGCGCGACTGCGGATACATGGCGCGCAAGGCCCCCATGCGCGCGCACCAGGCGCGATTGGTGTCGAAGACCACGTCGGCCGCGGTGCCGGCGTAGTAGTTTTCGATGGCTCCGCGCAGTACGCGCTGGCGCGCGGCGTCGTCGATGAAGACCGAATATTCGTTGCGGCCGCTCATTTCCCCGAGCAGGGCCGCCACCATGCCCGCCACCGGGCCGCTCATGCCCGCATGGAACCGCGGGTTCTGGCGCAGCAAGGCCGCAAGAAGGGTCGACCCCGAGCGCGGGAGGCCCGAGATGAAGTGGAAGCGCATGTTGTCCCCTGTAGCTGCGCGAGGCGCGACCGGTCACCGCGGTGTCCGGGTCATGCTCGCGATCGTCCGAAAACCACCTGCTGCGCACCCGGCTGGCGGTTGGCCTCGGATGCGCTGGGCGGCGTCGTGCCTGCCACCCGGAAAGTGTGACGCAGTTCACACTTTGTCGACAGTGTAGGGGGAGCGTTTCCGGCTTGCCAGAGGAGTGCGCAAAAAGCGGGCGAAATTCGTCATCCGCTCCGGCAGCGCCCCAGCGCCTCGGCGGTCCCGGCGGATGTCGGGGCCATAATGGCCGACCCACCGCGCCCGCGAGTCCTCCGGATGACCGCCCACAGCCATCGCGTCCACGGCCTGGCAGCCGACGACACGCCCCCCGACTGGCCTCCGCTGGCCCACGCGGAAGTGGCCACCGTGCTTGCCGGTTATGGCGGGCTGGGGGCACCGCTGGTGCTGCACTGGCACAGCCCGCGGCCACTGTCGGCGGCGGCAGTGGTCGAGACGTCGGGCGGAACCGTGTTCGTCAAGCGCCACCATCGCAGCGTGCGCACCGTCGCCACGCTGATGGAGGAGCACGCATTCATGGCCTGGCTGCGCGCCGCCGGCGTGCCGGTGCCGCGGGTACTGGCCGATCGCGCAGGCCGGAGCGCCCTCGCACGGGGGGACTGGACCTACGAGGTGCATGCGCCCGCCGAGGGCCTGGATCTCTATCGCGAAACCATGTCGTGGTCGCCGCTGCTGGATCTCTCACACGCCCGGGCCGCCGGTGCGATGCTCGCGCAGCTGCATGCGGCCGCGGACGGCTATACGGCCGCCCAGCGGAGCACGCACATTCTGGTCGCACGCAGCGATCTCATCGTTGCCGACGATCTGCTCGCCGCCCTCGCCGCACAGCTGCCGGCGCGGCCGGGGCTGGCCGGATACCTGGTCCAACGCGACTGGCGCGGCGAGATCGGTGAGGCGCTGGCGGCCTTCCATGCCCGCGCGCAGCCGCATATCGCAGCCCAGGCGCCCTGCTGGACACATGGCGACTGGCATGTTTCCAACCTGTGCTGGCGCGCCCGGGGCCAGGCGCGTGTCAGCGCGGTGCTCGACTTCGGCCTGTCCGCGCGCACGTTCGCCTTGTTCGACCTGGCCACCGCCATCGAACGCAATGCGATCGCCTGGCTGGCACTGGACGCCGGTGACGCGGCGGTGCACATCGGGACCGCACGCGCCCTGATCGAGGGCTACCGTTCACGTCGCCCGCTGACCGCCGGCGACGTCCGCCTGCTTGCCGATCTGTTGCCGCTGGTGCACGTCGACTTCGCCCTGTCCGAAGTGGAGTACTTCGCCGCGATCACGCGTTCGCCGGCCAATGCGGACGTGGCCTATCACACCTTCCTGCTCGGGCACGCGGCGTGGTTCGGCACGGCACCGGGGCGCGCACTGCTGGACGCCATCCACACGCTCGCCTGATACGCGCCACGGCGAGGCGTTCGGGCGGGACGGTCCGCAGCCCGGCTCGACCGAAGCGGCCGACACTCCGGCTCCGGCGCAGAAGACATGCGCGAACCGGGGTTTGGGTTGGACGTCCATTCCATGCTTCAATAGCCGCCTTGAAGCGGGGGTGCCCGGCAGAACGGCCGGGCTGAGAGAGTCCCTTGGAACCTGATCCGGCTTGTACCGGCGTAGGGAGCTTGATAAGCAGTCGCGCGTCCGTCCGGGCGTGCGCCTGGCCGTCGCTTCGTCCTTATCCCTTGCCGACGAGCCGACGATGACCCTCCCCCGCACGCCCCTGCTGCTTGCCCTGTTCGCCGCGCTGGCCCCTGCCGCGTACGCCGCCGACGCGCCCGACACCACCCAGGCCAAGGAACTCGCACCCGTGCGGGTGGAAGGCCGGACGCACGACGACCGCCACGGCACCGCCATCAACGCCTACGGCAACGCCTCGCTGCACGACACCCCCGCGGCGGTCACGGTGATCACCCGCCAGCAGATCGACGACCGGCACATCCGGAGCCTGAGCGAACTGGCGCGTGAGGACGCCTCGCTCGGCGACAATTACGCCCCGGTGGGCTACTACCAGGACATTGCGATTCGCGGCTATCCGCTGGACCTCGCGACCGGCGTACGCTTCAACGGCCTCACCGTGGCCGGCGAGCAGCCTCTCGCCCTGGAGGACAAGCAGCGCGTTGAGGTGCTCAAGGGGCTGGCCGGGCTGCAGGCGGGTGTAATGGAACCGGGCGGCGTGGTGAACTTCGTCAGCAAGCGCCCGGCCGAGGTGCGCGAAGCGACGCTCGGTACCGATACGCACGGCTCGCGCTACGGCGCACTGGACCTGGGAGGCTGGCTCACGCCGACCTTCGGCCTGCGTGCCAACCTGGCCTGGGAGGACACCCATGCCTATGTGCGCCACGCCGATGGCCGGCGCAACTTCTACGCCCTGGCCGCCGACTGGCACCTCAGCCCCGACGCCACGCTGGAACTGGACAGCGACTACCAGGCCAGCGCGCAGCGCTCGGTCTCCGGCTACCAGTTGCTGGGCGGCGATACCCTGCCCGCACACGCCGACGCCACCCGCATGCTGGGCTTCGAGCCGTGGCAGCAGCCGGTGAGCATCCATGCCGCCAACACCAGCGCACGTCTCAACTATGCCTTCGACGACGACTGGCGCCTGCGCCTGGCCGCCGGCCACAGCCGCAGCGTGATCGACGACAACGTGGCCTTCGCCTATGGTTGCTTCTACTCGCCCGCCTGCGCCAGCGGCGCGCCCGGCAATTTCTTCGCACCGAACGGCGACTACGACGTCTACGACTACCGCAGCCCCGACGACACGCGCATCGATGACGAGGCCCGCGTGGCGCTCGAGGGCCAGGTCGATACCGGTGCCGTGAGCCAGCAGCTGACGCTGGGCGCGGGCGCCTTCCGCCGCCTCAACGACCAGCGTGCGGACGTCTACGACTACGTCGGCACCGCCAACATCGCCGACCTCGATCCGCCCTACTTCGCGCCTTCGCCCAACCAGCCCGGTCCGTCCGTGCGTCGGCTCACCAGCTGGCAGCATTCACTGTTCGCGCTCGACCGGTTGCACCTGGGCGAGGCCTGGCAACTGCTCGCCGGCGGCCGTTTCGTGCGCCTGCACGAGCGCGCCTACGACGGCGACGGCGTGCCCGAGCGCGACACCCGACTGAGCAAGATGCTGCCGCAGGCCGCCCTGCTGTGGCAGCCCGGCGAGGCGCTCACCACCTACCTGAGCTACAGCGAGGGGCTCTCGCTCGGCAAGGAAGCGCCGTACTGGACGAGCAACGACGGCCAGATGCTGGCGCCGCGCCTGTCGCATCAGCTGGAAGCGGGCATGAAGTACGACCTCGCCGACGCGCTCGACCTCAGCGCCGCGGTCTTCCGCATCCACCAGCCCTACCAGTTCGCCCGGCCGGACGACTCCGCCTACGGCTTCACCTTCGTTCAGCAGGGCGAGGAAGTGCATACCGGGCTGGAACTGGGTGCGCAGGGCCGCGTGACCGCCAACCTCGGACTCACCGCCAGCGCCAGCTTCATCCGCGCACGCGCGCAGGGGACCGGCACCAGCGCCTACGAGGGCCACCAGGTCGCCAACGTGCCGCGCCTGCGCGCCGCCGTGTACGCCGACTACCGCCTGCCGTTCGCCCCGCAGCTGAGCCTGCTCGGCGGCTGGCGCTACGCCTCGCCCAACGTGGCCACGCCGGACGGTCGCGTGCGCGTTGCCGCCTACAATGTCTTCGACGCCGGGGTGCGCTATGCCACCACGCTGAACGGCCACGCGTTCACCGTCCGCCTGTCGATCGACAACCTGTTCGACCGCTTCTACTGGCGCGACACCGGCAGCGCCTATGGCGACAGCTACCTGTTCGCGGGCGCGCCGCGGCTGGCCCGGCTGTCGATGAGCTACGCGTTCTGATGGACGCGGTCGAGCTCATCGGGGCGGCGCTGAGCGCGTGGGCGGTGTGGCTCACTGCGCGGCGCCGCCCGTGGTGCTGGCCGGTGGGCTTCGCCTCGGTGCTGGTGTATGGCTGGATCTTCATCGACGCCAGGCTCTACTCCGATGCCTTGCTGCAGGCCGCCTTCGCCGGCTTGATCGTGTACGGCTGGCTGCGCTGGCTGAAACACCTGGGCCGCGACGGCCGCGTGCAGGTCGCGGCACTCGCGCCGGGGCGCCTGGCCGCCCATCTGGCGCTCGGCCTGGCCGGCGCGCTCGCGCTCGGCTATGCGATGCACCGCTGGACCGATGCCGCGCTGCCGTGGCTCGACGCCGCGCTCACCGCCTTCAGCCTGGTCGCGCAGTGGTGGCAGGGGCGCCGCCACCTCGCCGCGTGGTGGCTGTGGATCGTGGTCGACGTCGTCTATGTCGGGGAGTACGTCTACAAGGACCTGCTGATCACCGCCCTGCTTTATGCCGGCTTCGTGGTCCTGGCGGCCATCGGCCTGCGCGACTGGCGCCGGGCGCGCGAGGCCCGGCCCGAGGCGCAGCCTGCGATCGGCTGAGTCGCGGAAGCTGCGCTACCCGTCCAGCTCGACCACGCGCGGCATCACTTCGTGCCCGTCGACGACCAGTTCGCCCACGCTGATGGGCAGCTTGAACCGCCGCCGCCCGGCGCTGCCGGGGTTGACGTACAGCACGCCCGCGCGTTCCTCCACCAGCGGCTTGTGCGAGTGCCCGGAGACCACCACGTGCACGCCCGCGGCGTGCGGATCGATCGCCAGCTCCTTGAGGTCGTGCAGTACGTACAGCTGCAACTCGGCCAGCGTCAGCGTGGCCGTCGCCGGCACGCTGGCGAAGGCCGGATCGAAGTCGTTGTTGCCGCGCACCGCGGTCACGGGCGCCAGGGTCGCCAGCGCGTCCAGGATCGCCACATCACCGATGTCGCCGGCGTGGATGATGCGCTGGCATCCGCGCAGGAAGTCCACGGCCGCGGGACGCAACAGGCCATGGGTATCGGAAATCAGGCCGATGCGGATCATCCTGCAGGCTATCTCTTCGTGCTCTGCCGAGCGGGCCCCGCACGATAGCCCGACCGGCGCAGCCGTGGCGTCATGACGCGAGCCCGTCCGCCGGCGGACAACGGCGGCTGTCCGTCCACGAGCGTCCGGACAAGCGATCGTCCGCGGACAGTCGTCCGAGGCGGGCCGGACCGGCGAAGAACCGCATCGCAGTGCGCTTTTAAACGTTGGCACGCATCCTGCCATCCCATCCGCGAAAGCTTCCTTCCACCCACGCGGAGAACCGCCATGAAATTCGAAACCGTCCTGCTGCAGAGCTTCTTTGCCGCCGCCATGCTGCTGTGCCTGGCCGTCATGAGCGCCATGTTGATCCTGCCCTCGCCCAACACCCTCGCCGCGGCCACCCAGGCGCACGCCGCCGCGGTCGCCAACGCCCGGGGCTGAGATCCGCCACCCGCTTCATCGGAAACGAAAGCGTCGCAGGAAGTGGGGGAACGGCGCATGCCTATACTTGCTGCATGGCCGGGCCACTGCACCTGCTCCGACGCGCCACTCACGAACCGATCCGCCGCTGGGTACTGAGCGCCTTCCCGCGCGATCCCGGCGGCATGCTGGACTACGACCACCCGCGCGGCGACCCCGGCCTGTTCGGCCCGGACAGCGTGACCTGGCGCATCCATGCCGACTTTCCCGGCATGCTCGCCGGCGGCCTGGCCGCACTGATGATGCAGACGCTGCAACCGCTGGCACTGGCGGGCGTGTGGGACCATTCGGACTTCCGCGGCGACCTGGTCGGCCGTTTGCGCCGAACCACCACGTTCGTCGGCGCCACCACGTACGCGCCGCGAGCAGCGGCTGAACGTTTGATCGACCGCGTGCGCCACATCCACGGGTTCGTGTGCGGCAAGGCCGAGGACGGCACGCCCTATGCGGCGGACGATCCCGACCTGCTCACCTGGGTGCACGTCACCGAAGCGTGCAGCTTCCTGGCCGGCTACCGCCGCTTCTCCCACCACGAGGTACCGCGCGCCATCGCCGACCGCTATTACGACGAGGTGAGCCGCATCGCCGTGGCGCTCGGTGCCGGGAAAGTGCCCTCGCGCGAGGCCGAGGTCGCCGAGTACTTCGCTCGCGTCCAGCCGCAACTGGCCTGCACCGACCGCTCGCGCGAGGTTCTGCGCGTGCTCGCCGGCGTGCGCCTGCCCGTTCCGCTCGCCGGGTTGTCGCGTGACGTCTTCCTCAATGCCGGCATCGCGCTGCTGCCGGCGTGGGCCAGCAGCCTGCTCTGCCATACGCCGCGGCAACGGCGGCAAGCCCGCATGGCGGCGACACTGCTGTGGTCGATGGCGCCGGCGTTCCGCGCCGCCTTGAGGGAGGACGGTGTGGTCGGCCGCTCCTGCCGACGAGTGGGCGTGGCGCCCGACGCGATGCAACGCTGGCCGTCACCCGTCGCCTAGTTGCGAGGCCCGGTCCACGGCCCAACCTGCCTGCCATGCAGGCCACGCCCCGGGCTTGCGCCTGGCGCGTCCGGCCCGGCACCGGAGACTTCGATCCCTCACCGGCACCGCGGTCGTGGCGCGGGCACCGCCGAGCCCGGGGGCGCGAGATGCGACTCCTGCCAGATCCTGTCAGCAATGCGGCCCGTCAGGCCGCCGGCCCGGTGGGTTTCGCCCGGGCCCGCAGGCATCATGGTCGTCTCCTCCCCGCGTGCCCCCAGCCATGTCTTCCCGTTCCGCCGTTGCCCCGGTCGCGCTCGCGGTCGGCGCGCTGTTGATCAGTATGGTGTCCTACCAATGTGGTGCCTCGCTCGCCAAGCATCTGTTTCCACAGGTCGGCGCGCAGGGGGCGACCGCCTATCGGCTGGGACTCAGCGCGCTGATGCTGCTGGCGTGGCGACGACCCTGGCGCCGCTCGGGCGGCGGACGGGACTGGCGGGCGCTGTGGGGCTACGGTCTCTCCATGGGCGCAATGAACCTGGTGTTCTACATGTCCTTGCGCACCATCCCGCTGGGAATCGCGGTCGCGCTGGAGTTCACCGGGCCGCTGGCGCTCGCGCTGGCCGGTTCGCGCCGGCCACTGGACTTCATCTGGATCGGGCTGGTCGTGGCCGGACTGGCCCTGCTGCTGCCGCTGCGCGCGCAGGCACAGGCGCTCGACCCGCTCGGGGTGGCGTATGCGCTGGCCGCCGGAGTGGGCTGGGCGCTCTACATCGTGCTGGGAAAAAAGGTCGGCGCGAGCCACGGCGGGGACGCGGTGGCCCTGGGCATCACCATCGGCGCCCTGCTGACGATCCCGTTCGGCGCGGTCCATGCCGGTGCCGCGCTGCTGTCGCCGGCCTTGCTGCCGTATGCGGTGGGCGTGGCGTTGCTCAGCTCGGCGCTGCCGTACTCGCTGGAGATGGTGGCCTTGACCCGGCTCCCGGCGCGCACGTTCAGCACCTTGCTCAGCCTGGAGCCGGCGATCGCGGCGGTCGCCGGCGCGGTCCTGCTCGGCCAGCGGCTGAGCCTGCTGCAGTGGGTGGCCGTCACGGCGATCATCGTGGCGGCGGCCGGTACGGCGCTTAGCGTTCGCCGGCCGGCCCTGGCCCAACCGTTGCCGACCTGAGCCACGACGCCGGGCCAAAAAAAGAAAGCCCGCCACCTGGCGGGCTTCCTGCAATCGGGCGGTGGTTCGCGGCGGCGCCGCTTATCCCAGCAACACCCGGTTCATCCGTTGCACGAACGCGGCCGGGTCCGGCAATTGGGCGCCGGCGGCGATCTCGGCCTGCTCCAGCAACAGCGTGGCGAGGTCGCGGGCCTTGGCCTCGTCGGCTTCCGCTTCCACGCGCCGGACCAGGGCATGCGCCGGGTTGACCTCCAGCGTCGGTTTGCTCTCGGGCATGTCGTGGCCGGCTTCGCGCAGCAGACGGGCCAGGTGCGGGGCCATTTCGTAGTCGGCCAGGGCCAGGCACGAGGGGCTGTCGGTGAGGCGGGCGGAGACCCTGACCTCACCGACGCGCTCGCCGAGCAGGTCCTTGAGTTTCTTGAGCAGCGGCTCGGCGGCCCTGGCGGCTTCTTCCTGCTTCTTCCGGTCGGCCTCGTCCAGCGGCACCTCGCCCTTGGCGACGCTCTGGAGCTTCCTGCCTTCGTATTCGTTCAAGCTGCCGAGCATCCACTCGTCGATGCGATCGGACATCAGCAGAACTTCGATGTCCTTTGCCTTGAATGCTTCCAGCTGCGGGCTGCCGGCGGCGGCGGCGTAGCTGTCGGCGGTGACGTACCAGATCGCCTCCTGGCCGACCTTCATGCGACCGATGTAGTCGTCCAGGCCGGTCGTCTGGCTGGCCCCCTCGCCCTTGGTGGAAGCGAAGCGCAGCAGTTTGGCGATGCGCTCGCGGTTGGTGGCGTCCTCGACGATGCCTTCCTTGAGCGTGTTGCCGAAGGCCTTGTAGAAGGTCGCGAACTTCTCCGGCTCGTCCCTGGCGAGCTTTTCGATCAGGTCCAGCACGCGTTTGACGCAGGCGCCCTTGATCCGCTCGAGCTGGCGGTTGTGCTGCAGGATCTCGCGGCTGACGTTGAGCGGCAGGTCGTCGGCGTCGACCACGCCGCGCACGAAGCGCAGGTAGTTGGGCAGCAGCTCCTCGGCCGCATCCATGATGAAGACGCGCTTGATGTAGAGCTTCAGGCCCTTGCGCTCGTCGCGCCCGCCCATCATCAGGTCGAACGGTGGCTGCGCGGGCAGGTAGAGCAGCGTGGTGAAGCTCTGGCTGCCCTCGACGCGGTTGTGCGTCCAGGCGAGCGCGTCGTTGAAGTCGTGGCCGAGCGACTTGTAGAAGCTCTGGTAGTCCTCGTCGCTGATCTCGCTCTTGGGCCTGGTCCACAGCGCGCCGGCATCGTTGACCGTCTCCCACTCGTCGGTGGGCTTTCCGTCCTTCTCGACCGGCATGCGGATCGGGAAGGCGACGTGATCGGAGTACTTGCGGATCAGCGAGGACAGCTGCCAGCGCTTGAGGAACTCGTCCTCGTCCGCCTTCAGGTGCAGGATCACGGTGGTGCCGCGTTCGGCCAGTTCGACCTGCTCCAGCAGATACTCCCCCTTGCCGTCGCTCTCCCACTTCACGCCCTCGGCGTTCGGCGCGCCGGCGCGGCGGGTCAGCACGGTCACCTTGTCGGCCACCACGAACGCCGAGTAGAAGCCGACGCCGAACTGGCCGATCAGGCGGGCGTCGGCCTTCTGCTCGCCGCTCATCGCCTCGAGGAAGCGGCGGGTGCCGGAGCTGGCGATGGTGCCGATGTTCGCCACCACCTCGTCGCGGTTCATGCCGATGCCGTTGTCGCGCACGGTGATCGTGCGCGCCTGCTCGTCCCAGCTCACGTCGATGTGCAGCTCGCCCTCGCCGGCCAGCAAGGCGGGGTTGGCGATCGACTCGAAACGCAGCTTGTCGCAGGCGTCGGAGGCGTTGGAAACAAGCTCGCGCAGGAAGATCTCCTTGTGCGAATAGAGCGAATGGGTCACCAGGTGCAGGACCTGGGCGACTTCGGCTTCGAACTTGCGGGTTTCGGTGGTTGCGGTCATTGCAGTGTTGCTTCCAGTGGTTGTGGGTGGAGCCCCTCTCCGGCCCGGAGAGGTGCCCGACAAGGCGGGTGAGGGTCCGGAGGGAGCAGAACTGCCCGGCACGTCCGAACCCTTCCCCAGCCCCTCTCCGGGGGAGAGGGGCGAAAGTTCAAGCCGCCTGCAGTGCGGCGATGCGCTCGTCCAGCGGCGGGTGGCTCATGAACAGGCGCTGCAGGCCGGCGGCCATGTGCCCGGAGATGCCGAAAGCGGCCATGGCCTTGGGCAGCGTGGTCTGGCCGTGGTCGCCCTTGAGCCGCTGCAGCGCGGAGATCATCGAGCCACGACCGGCAAGCTGCGCGCCTGCGCGATCCGCGCGGAACTCGCGCCAGCGCGAGAACGCGGCCACGATCATCGAGGCGAACAGCCCGAACACCACCTGCAGCACCATCACGGTGACGAAGTAACCGATGCCGATGCCGCCGCGGTTGTCGCGACCACCGTTGAGCCAACTGTCGACCAGGTTGCCGACCACGCGCGCGGCCAGGATCACCAGGGTGTTGAGCACGCCCTGGATCAGGGTGAGCGTGACCATGTCGCCGTTGGCGACGTGCCCGATCTCATGTCCCAGCACCGCGGATACCTGCTCGCGGTCCATCTGCTGCAGCAGCCCGGAACTGACCGCCACCAGCGAGCTGTTCTTCGTCATGCCGGTGGCGAAGGCGTTCATCTCCGGTGCGTCGTAGATGGCCACTTCCGGCATGCCGACGCCGGCGACCCGGGCATGATGGCGCACGGTGTCGACCAGCCACTGCTCGGCGGCCGTCTGCGGCTGCTCGATCACCCGCGCGCCGGTGGAGTACTTGGCGATGGTCTTGGACATCGCCAGCGAAATGAAGGCACCGCCCATGCCGAACACGGCGGCGTAGACCAGCAGGCCGGTCATGCCGCCGTAGCCGTGGGCGGCGGCCCACTGGTCGATGCCGAACAGGCGGCAGACGATGCTCAGCAGCAGGAGGACGGCAATGTTGGTGGCAAGGAACAGGACGATTCGACGCACGGCTGGCTCGTTGGCAGTCATGGAAAAGCGGCTCGCGCCGCAGCCTGAGACTCGGGGCGGTGTGCAATAGTTTCAAGAGGCGTGCCGGCGCCGGGCCGGGGGCTCAGCGGGCCGGAGCGGCCGGCGGCGGGGCGGCGGTCAGCGCCGCCAGGTCGGCCAGGCCGAAGGCCTGCTCGATGGCATGGATCTGCCCGACCGCACCCTCGAAGCCGTCGCGGCCGACCATCTTCTGTTCCAGCGCCTCGAACTGCTCCGACAGCTCGCTGTAGCGAGGGGCGGTCAGGGTCTTTTTCCAGGCCGGGAAGACGACCGTGTCCTCGATCGCGGCGTGGTGCTGGTACATGCGTACCAGACCCGCCAGCGCAGCGGCCAACGGGTCCATGGCGCTGCGCCCGACGCCGTGGCCGGCGCTGGTCGCCAGGATGTAGTCGGTGAGCTGGCGGCCGCGCTGGTGCTGCGCGGCAAGGGTGCGGCAGATCGTCGTCAGCGTCCCCCCCGCGATGATCAGGGCGGGGAAGACGTGGCGCTCCTCCAGGCTGCGTTCGTGGTAGTCCTCGCCGAAGCGGCGGAACAGCGCGGCCGCACGGTGCAGCGCCTCCGCCGGGATCGCCTGCCGGCTTCGCAGCCGCGTGGCCGCCTCGGCATAGACCAGCAGCGCGCGGCGCAGGACGCCGTGCTCGCGCATGAGATCCTCCACGGCGAGCACGTCGGTGGATCGCTCCTCGTCGGCCAGGGCGGCGCGCGGCACGCCGGCCATCAAGCCGCCGAGCGCGGCGATGCCGGCACTGCCGACCCAGCGGCGACGGCCCGGGTCGGGAGGATGCATGGGATCGGTTCGCGCCATGGCTCAGCGCCAGGCCGCTTCGCTGCGCTGCTCGAAGTGCTCGTAGGCGGTGATCAGGCCACCCAGCACCTCGGCCGAGGTCTCGAACAACGCCTGGGCCCTGGGGTCGGAAACCTTCGGCACGTCCTCGCGGACGTGTTCCATCGCCTCGCGCAGCATGCCTTTGATCTTGCGGGTGTGTTCACGCGGGTCGTCGTGGCCTTCGGGTGCATCGGTCATGGGTCTTCTCCCTATGCCGGCCGGACGCCCGGGATGCTCTCGCCATGCCCGTTGCGGGCAGGTGAACTGGCGCAGCGCACCGTAGAATCGCCTGCATGACCTACTGCGGCCACTTCGCCCCCTCCCCCACCGGATGGCTGCACTTCGGCTCGCTGGTGGCCGCGGTGGGGAGTTGGCTGTGCGCCCGGCACGCGGGCGGGCAGTGGCTGTTACGGGTGGAGGACATCGACCCGCCGCGCGAGGTTGCCGGTTCGGCACAGGCGATTCTGGCGGCGCTACCGTCATTCGGCCTGGTCGCCGATGCGCCGGCGTTGTACCAGTCACGACGCCGCCCGGCTTACGACGCCGCATTCGAGCAGCTGCGCGCAGCGGACCTGGTGTTTCCCTGCTGGTGCAGCCGGGCCCAGCTGGCCGGGGAGGGCGGACTCCACCGTGACGGCCGCTGCATCGCACTGCCGGATTCCGGGCGCCCGCCGGCCTGGCGGTTGCGCGTGCCGGACGTGACGGTCGCCTTCGACGACGCCCTGCAGGGTCCGCAGCGGCAGAACCTGCGCGAGGTGGCCGGCGACTTCGTGATCCGCCGGGTGGAGGGCTATTACGCCTACCAGTTGGCCTGCGTGGTCGACGATGCATTCCAGGGCATCACCGAGGTGGTGCGTGGCAACGACCTGCTCGACTCCACCCCGCGCCAGATCTGGCTGCAACGCTGCCTGGGCCTGCCGACGCCCGCCTACCGGCACCTGCCGCTGGCGCTCGACGCACACGGGCGCAAGCTATCCAAATCCGAACGCGCGCATCCGGTAGACCCCGCCCGGCCGCTGCCGGCATTGCGGCGGGCCCTGGCTTTTCTGGACGTCCAGACGTCCGAAGTGGCAGACTGTCCGGCAGCCCTGCTGGATGCGGCACTGGAGCGCTTCGACCCAGCCCGCCTGCCCCGCCTGGCCTCCCGCACCCTGTAGGAGCAACCCCGGGCACCGGGAAGCAACGACACCGGGCCGCGACAAGCACGTTCCGGCGGGCGGGGCAGCAGTTGTCATCAAGTTGGGGTATACATGCATGGCACGCCAGCATCGGCGGCCTCTCACCGGAAACCGCAGGCAATGAACCCACGCACCGCACTGGTCACCGGCGGCACGGGCGGCATCGGCAGCGCGATCGTCCGCACCCTGGCGCGCCAGGGCCATACGGTTGCCACCAATTACCGCGATGCCGCCAAGGCGGAGAGCTGGCGCGCCGCCATGGCCGCCGAAGGGATCGAGGTATGCATGGTGCCCGGCGACGTTGCCGACCCGGTCTCGGCCGAGGCGATGGTGCGGGCGGTGGAAGCGCAGTGCGGGCCGATCCAGATCCTGGTGAACAATGCCGGCATCACCCGCGACACCACGTTCCACAAGATGGATTACCAGCAGTGGACCGAGGTGGTGAACACCAACCTCAACGCCTGCTTCAACGTGACCCGCCCGGTGATCGAAGGCATGCGTGCGCGCCGCTGGGGACGCATCGTGCAGATCAGCTCGATCAATGGCCAGAAGGGCCAGTACGGGCAGGCCAACTACGCCGCCGCCAAGGCCGGCATGCACGGCTTCACCATCTCGCTGGCGCAGGAGAACGCGAAGTTCGGCATCACGGTGAACACCGTCTCCCCGGGCTACGTGGCGACCGACATGGTGATGGCGGTGCCCGAGGACGTGCGCGAGAAGATCGTCGCGCAGATTCCGATCGGGCGGCTGGGCAAGCCCGAGGAGATCGCCCATGCGGTGGCGTTCTTCACCACCGACCAGGCCAGCTGGATCACCGGGGCGAACCTGGCGATCAACGGCGGGCATTACATGGGCTGGTGATCTTCTGGTTCCCTCTCCGCGCAGAGGAGAGGAAGACGCCCCCAGGCGACACTACTTTTCCAGCAGCTTCTCCAGCACCTTCCCCACCGCCGCGAACGCGAACGCACCGGTGATGTGCGTGGCCGCACCCAGGCCACCGCCGCAGGCCAGGTTGAGCGAGTCCCCGCCGGGCGGGCGCAGGCCGCAGACCGAGCCGTCCGGCTGCGGATACTGCACGTTCTGCAGCGAATAGACGGCCGACACGCCGAAATAGCGGTCCGGGTTGCGCGGAAAGCCGAAGTCCTGCCGGAGCTTCTTGCGGATCAGGCTGAACATCGCATCGTGCTCGGTGCGCGAGAGGTCGCGCACGCGGATCTGCGTCGGATCGGTGCGCCCGCCGGCCGACCCCACGGTGACCATCGGCAGCTTGCGCCGCCGGCACCAGGCGATCGCCTCGAGTTTCACCCGGAATGCATCGCAGGCGTCCAGCACCACGTCGTAGCCGCGGTCCAGCAGCTCATCCAGGCTGGCGGTGGTGAGGAAACGCTCGATCGCCTCGAGCCGGATGCGGGGATTGATCGCGTGGGCGCGCTCGGCCATCACGCCGACCTTGGGCTTGCCCCACTGGCCGTCGAGGGCATGCAACTGACGGTTGGTGTTGGACAGGCACACCTCGTCCGCATCGATCAGGGTCAGCCGTCCCACTCCGCTGCGCGCCAGTGCCTCGACCGCCCAGGACCCGACGCCGCCGATGCCGACCACGCAGACGTGGGCGTTCATCAGCCGCTCGATCGTGCCCCGTCCGTACAGGCGTTCGACGCCCTCGAAGCGCTCGACCGGGTAATGCGGCCCGCTCATGCGGCCTGCCCGGGGAGGGGGTGGATGCTGCCTGCCATCGAGTGCGGTTTCCTACACATCAAAAGCCCATTTTACGGCTACGAAAGCCCCCGGCGCTTCGGTATTCTGACCGTTCACTCCAAAAGAGCGGTCCACCATGAATGCACGTTCGGCACTCCTGATCCTGCTTGGCCTGGTCATCGGCGTCCTCGGCACGGTGTTCGCGATGAAGGCGCTGGGCAACCGCAACCCGATGCCGCACGCGGTGATGACCGTGATGGGGCATCACATGGGCGCGCTGGGCCAGGCGGTCAAGACCCGGCAGTGCGACGCCGCCCAGATCAACGACCACCTGCTTCGCCTGCAGTCGACCGCGTCGGACATCCCCGTCGCCTTTCCCGGCGCCGAACAGGATTTCCTCGACCATTCCAACCGCCTGCGCACCGAGCTGCAGGCCGCCGTGCAGGCACACCCGACCGATTGCGCCGCGCTGGCCAGGGCCGTCAAGCCGGTGGGTGACGCCTGCGAGTCCTGCCACCAGCAATACCGGTAAGCCGCGCTGCCAGGGCCGGATGCCATGTTGACGCCAGGGACGATCCCGACACCGCATCGCCGCGGGTCCCGGTTGCGCCAGCTGCGCCGGCGGCTGGACAACGCGATGTTCACCCGCGCGCGGTATTCGCAGCCGATGATGCCGGTGATGTGCCTGCTGGGCGGCCTGTTCATGCCGCTGTACTGGTACCTGTGGACCTACCTGCTGCCGCAGCCCTACAGCAACCTGGGACTTCACGTCGCCGGCTGCGCGGTGCTGCTGCCGCTGGCGCTGCAGCGCTGGTGGCCGCGCCGCTGCAAGCCATGGCTGCCGGCTTACTGGTATGCGGCGATCACCTTCGTGCTGCCGTTCTTCTTCGGCTACCTGATGCTGCGCAACGGCGGCGCGATCGCGTGGATGGGCGCGCACCTGTTCTCCATCTTCATCACCATGATGCTGTTCGACCTGGCGAGCTTCGCGCTGATCTACAGCTTCGGTTCGGCACTGGCCGCGCTGGCGTTCCAGCTCGGACCGCATGCGGCCTGGCCGGTGCACGCGCTGCTGCAGTACGCGCCGCTGCTGGTCCTGACGCTGATCCTCGGGCCGCTGGCCAGCCTTTCGCAGAAGTTCGGCGACCAGGCCAAGGTCAAGGCGTTGATCGGCGCCTCCAACAACATCGCGCACGAGCTGCGCACGCCGCTGGGCTCGGTGCAGATGGCCGGCCGCGCGATCGGCCGCTACCTCCCCAACCTGCTGGAAAGCCACCGCGTCGCCGAACGGGCAGGGCTGCCGGTGGCCGCCCTGCGGGGCCCGCATTTGCAGGCGCTGCAGCGCGGCATCACCGTGATCGAGCATGAGGTCAACCACGCGAACACGGTGATCGACATGCTGCTCATGGCCGCCAAGCCGATGGGCAAGCTGCAGATGGCCCCGCTGCAGGCGCGCGCCTGCGTGACCCAGGCGCTGGCGCGTTATCCGTATGCCTCGCAGGCCGAGCGCGAGCGGGTGCAGTTGGCGACCGGGCCGACCGACTTCACGATCCTGGGTTCGGAGCCGCTCCTCACCCACGTGCTTTTCAACCTGCTGCGCAACGCCTTGTTCCACACGGGCCGCGCCGGCAAGGGCGAGATCCGCGTAAGCCTGGACAGCGACGCCAGCGGCCATTGCATCCGGGTGCGCGACACCGGCCCCGGCATCCCGCCCGACGTGCTGCCGCGCATCTTCAACCGCTTCTACTCGCACAGCGACGGCCGCGACGGCACCGGGCTGGGCATCGGGCTGGCCTTCTCGCAGAGCGCGGTCGAGCGCATGGGGGGACGGATCAGCTGCCGCTCGCGGTGGGGCGAGTACACCGAGTTCTTCGTGGCGTTTCCGCCCTACGTGCCATCTGGACAGGGATTTTCGGCATGAGCATCGACTTCCACGGCGACATCCTGCCGTTCCATTTCCCCACCACCACGTTGCTGGTGGACGACCACGAGACCTACCTCGACAGCATGCCGCTGCTGCTGGACCCGATGCTGCGCCTGCGCAGCTACAGCTCGCCACGCAAGGCCCTGGCCGAGCTGGGCAGCCATGGCATCCGCGCCGTGCCCGGCGGTGGCTGGATGTACCACTGGAAGGACCGCTCCTCGCAGACGCGCGAACTGGTGGCGCTGGACATCGATTCGATCCATCGCGTGATGTTCGACCCGGAGCGATTCGCGGAGGTCTCCGTGGTGGTGGTGGACCTGACCATGCCGGAGATGGACGGCATCACCTTCTGCCGCGAGCTGGCCAATCCGCACATCGGCAAGATCCTGCTCACCGGGACCGCCGACGACTGCACCGCCATCGAGGCCTTCAACGCCGGTGTGATCGACCGCTTCATCCGCAAGAGCGATCCGCAGGCGATCGACAAACTGCAGCTTGGTATCCGCGCGCTGCAGCGGCGCTACTTCGAGCGCGTGGGTGGCTTCGTCGCCGAGGCGCTGGCGCTGGGTAACGTACGCTTCCTGCGCGACAAGGCTTTCCAGCACGCCTTCCACCGCCTGGTCGGCGAGTTCCCGGCGGTGGAGTGCTACCTGCACGTCAACCCGACCGGCATGCTGCTGCTGGACGAATGCGGGCGTGGCCGCTTCGTGCTGGTGCAGACCGACGAGGACCTGCGCGCGCACTACGAGATCGCCAGTGACCTGGGCGCGCCGGAGGTCCTGCTGGCCGCGTTGCGCGAGGGCGACCGGCTGCCCTGGTTCGGTGAGGGTGACGGTTACTACCGCGAGGGCATCCGCGAGCCGGAAGCATTGCTGCATCCGGCCGTCACCGTGCGGGGCGAGCAGTGGTACCACCTGGCGCTGATCGAGGACGTCTCGCGCTTCCAGCTTGGCAAGCTGCGCAACTACCGCGACTGGCTGGGCGAACAGGACCAGGCACTCGGGGTCTGAGCATGGGCGACGGCCCGGCGCCACGGCAGAAGTGCCCCGGGTTGCCCTCGGAGGAGGCAGGCATGCCGGCCGGGCCGAGCGCCCCTACAGGCATTCCGACTCGAGCTACATCCGCTGCCGTCCGCGCAGGATCTCCCAGTACATCACCCAGTCGCCGGCCAGGCTGTAGAGGGGGTGACGGAAGGTCGCCGGGCGATTCTTCTCGAACGCGAAGTGCCCGACCCAGGCGAAACCGTAACCCGCCAGCGGTGCCAGCCAGAGCCAGCGCGCGTCCCGGGCGACGACCGCCAGAAGGATCACCAGAAGCACGAGCGTGCTGCCGGCGAAGTGCAGCCGGCGACACGCCGGATTGCGGTGCTCGCTCAGGTAGTAGGGGTAGAACTCGCGGAAGCTGGCGAATCGGGACATGGCAGGCCGCGCCACGGAGGGGTCACGTCAGCCTGCACCCGTCCGCGCCGCCGGTAAAGACCCCTTGCGGCGGCCTGAGCCGGTTCAGCGCTCGGGCAGCGGGATGAACTCTTCTTCATCCCCGGGCACCACGCCGAACCGACCGGCGGACCAGTCGGCCTTGGCCCGCTCGATCCGCTCGCGCGAGCTGGCCACGAAGTTCCACCAAAGGTGCCGCTCGCCATCCAGCGGTGCGCCGCCGAACAGCATCAGCCGGCTGGGCGCGCGTGCCCGCAGCGGAGCCGCTGTGCCGCCACCCT
>NZ_DASSES010000046.1:0-26483 GCF_035695185.1 Frateuria sp. | reverse complement strand
AAGCTGATGATGTCCCTGCCCTGCGCCTTCAACTGCCTGGCCTTCTCGGCGATGACCATGATCGCGCTGGGCTTGGCGCGGCCGACACGCTGGGCGAGCTGGGGCATGGCTTCCTCGGGAAGGTGGGGGTGAGGTAACCGGCGGATTTTAGCACGCGGCCCGAAGGACGCCGCCGACGCCGCCGCCGGGGCGCGAGGCGTTCCAGGGACGGCACCCGACCGCCAGGGCCATTTCGCGGCAACGCGCGAAACGGCCCCTCTCCCGCTACGACACGCCGGAGGAGCTTGGGAACACCAGGCGGGCCCGGCCCTCAGCCGCGCTGGTCGAGCTTCTCGTTCCACTCCTTGATACGGTCGGCCTGGGCCGCCATCAGCGCGTCGACGTCACCCTCGACGGCCACCCGCTCGATGATGTCGCCCTGGCGGATGGCGTTGACCACCTTCTGGTCGTCACCGCCGACGACTTCGCCGAACACGCTGTGCTTGCCATCCAGCCACGGGGTCGGCCCGTGGGTGATGAAGAACTGGCTGCCGTTCGTGCCGGGACCGGCGTTGGCCATCGACAGCACGCCCGGCTTGTCGTGGCGCAGCGAGGGATGGAACTCGTCCTCGAACTTATAGCCCGGGCCGCCGGTGCCGGTGCCCAGCGGGCAGCCGCCCTGGATCATGAAGTCGTTGATGACGCGGTGGAACGACAGCCCGTCATAGTAGCCCCTGCGTGCGAGATTGACAAAACTCGCGACGGTCACCGGCGCCTTGTCTTCGTGCAGGCGCAAGTGGATGGGGCCGCGATTGGTATCGAACGTGACGTTGATGGTCATGGCAATCCTGAGGGGCTGGAGCGAAAAGGCCGGCAAGGATAGCGCAGCGGCCGGCCGTCGCCAGTGAATGGTCCGCTCAGTGCAGCGCGGGCGTCTTCGTGCCGTGCTCGACGACGGGCGCCGGCGCAGGCGCGCCCTGCAGCAACTGGTGCAGCTTGAGGTAGACCGCGTTGGTCCAGCCGAAGCCGATCACGTTCGTGGTGTAGCCGGCGGTGATCCTGACGTCCGCGTTGCCGAGCGCCATGTTGTATTTCTCGCGGATGGTGCCGTCATGGGCGAAGCCGGTTTCCACCGTGCCCATGAACTTGCGCGCGAGGCGTCGTGCGTCGCCGTGGAAGCCGTAGGCGTCCAGCCCCGAGATCGCCAGCCAGTTGGTGGGCGCCCAGCCGAACGGCTCGTCCCACTGCGCACCGCTGCTCAGGTTGTCCATCGACAGGCCACCCTTGCGCTCGAACACCGCCAGGTGCTTCGCCAGCGCGGCGGCCTGTGCCTTGGAGGCGAGCCCGGCCCACAGCGGCCAGTACGTGGTGACGTAGGGCTGGGTGGATGGCTTGCCGGCGATGAAGTCGTAGTCCATGTACATGCCCTGCCCCGGCCGCCACAGGTACTTGTCCATGGCCGCCTTGCGGCGCGCCGCCGCGTCGGCCCACTGCTGCGCCTCGGCCACCTTGCCCAGTTGCAGGGCCAGGTCGTGCAGGTCGCGCTCATAGCGGTAGAGCAGGCTGTTGAGGCCCACGCCGGCGTAGTGGTGCGTGGTGCCGCCGTAGGGACCGAAGTGGAAGTTGGTGTCGAAGCCCGACTCGCGCATCGCGCGGTCGCCCAGGTAGTAGTCGGCACTCAGGCGATACCCCCTGGCCCAGGCCCCGGCACAGACCATGGATGCCTGGACGTCGCAGCTGGCGGCCTTGAGCTTCGCCGCCTCGGCCGCGTCCGGGTGCTCGGAGGCTTTCACCAGGTAGCCGGGATCCTGCTTCGGATGCGCCAACACCCAGGCGATCACGCCCCGGTAGTACTCGCTGCCGTGCATTTCCGGCACCGGGCCCTGCCCCAGGTCGAAGTAGCGCGCGAGCCCGGTCTCACCCGCGCGGTGCTCGGGCCGCGTCCAGATGCGGTAGTTCGCCACCACCAGCGGATAGGCATGCGCCAGCCAGGCGTGGCGCGCGGCCTCGCTTTTGAAGGCGCCGGGCGCCGCCAGCACATCGGACACCATGCGGCTCAGGAACGGCGGCTGCGAGCGGGTCAGGTAGTAGGAGCGGTTGGCGTTGAGCACGCCGCCGTAGTGCTCGACCTCGAACAGCATGTTCTCGGTCATGTCGCGCGCCAGGGCGTCGCGGTGGTCGGCGAGCAGGCCCAGCTGGATGAAATAGCTGTCCCAACCGTACATCTCGTTGAACTGCCCTCCCGGCACCACGTACGGCCTGGGCAGGTAGAGCAGGCCCTCGGCCGGGAGCGCCGAGGGCATCAGGGCGCCCAGCCGCTCGATGCGCCGGGGCAGCGTGCGCACCTCGACCTTGCAACGGCTGGCGACCTCGTCGATGCCTCCCGGCTTGGGGAGGTCCGCCGGCAGGTAGAGCACCGGGCGCGCGTCCATCTTCGGATCGTGCAGCGCCGAGCAGTCCTCCAGCGAGCGCGTGAGGGTGTCCCAGGCCTTGTGGATGTACGCCTGCGTCCGGGCGGGACTTGGCGTCGCGGCGCCGGCCGCAGTGGAAAGGACCAGCGCGGTGGCGCCGAGCAGGGAAACGATCCGCGGACGGGTCTTCATGGATGGGCTTCCTCTTGCGGTGGGGCGAGGTGGCGCTCGAAGAACGCCACGATGGTGCGGTAGGCCTGCCTGGATTCGGGCAGTTCGGGGTCGGAGAAAAACGAATGCCACATGCCTTCCCACACGTGCAACTCGGCCGCGACGCCGGCCTGGGCCAGCAGCGCCTGGCTGTGCACCACCGCACTCATCGCCATGTCGCGCGTGCCGGTGATCAGCAGGGTGGGCGGGAAATGCTTCAGCAACCCGGGCGAAAGGCCCGGCTGCACCATCGGGTCGTTGGCGTCGGTGCCGCGGAAGTACGGCAGGGTGGCCAGGTCCAGCGGCTCTGCCGGCACGCCCTGGCCGTTGAGCAGCGGCCCCACGTAGGCCGAGTCGCCGGCGATGGTCACCAGCGAGCCGCAGAAGGTGCCGATCGCGCCGGGCACCGGCACGTGGTCGGCGATCAAGCGGGCCACCGCCTCGCCGGTGAGGATGCCGCCGGCGGAGCAGCCGTAGATGCCGATCTCCTCCGGGCGATAAGTCTCCAGCAGTTTGCGGTAGACCGCTTCGACGTCCTCGCTGGCGGCCGGGAAGGCGTGCTCCGGTCCCTGGCGATAGTCCAGCGTGATGACCCGGATGCGACCCAGGCTGGCGATCGGGATCGCCTCGACCAGCCCGCCGCTGCCGGCGCCCCACAGGAACGCCCCGCCGTGCAGGTTGATCAGCACGCGGTGACGATTGGCTGCGCTCACGCCCTGCGCCGGCAGCACCACGTCGGCACCGACGCCGGCGATGGTGTCGTGGCGGACGGTGACCGGATAAAGCTTGCGCATGCGCGCGGAGCGGTCGCTGTTGAGGCGGTCGTAGAAGCGCCGGCTCTGCTCGATCGGTGCGGTCAGCGGCGGCGCCTGGGCACCGGCGGCGAGCATTTTCGGGAAGAACGCGCGCGCCTGCGGCGAGGCGAAGCGCGAATAGGGAATCGCCACCGAGGCGGCGGTCACCGTGCCGTCGGGCTTGATGCCTGCCTGGTCCGCGGCCCATGCCGCGGCAGGCAGCAGCCATGACAGCAGGGCCAGCACCATGGCGCGGGCATTCATGGCGTGGCCTGCACGGGCCGGCGCGTGAGCACGGCGCGACCATCGCGGCCACGGCTGACGCGGATGTCGTAGTACGCGCCGCGAAAGGCGACGTGGGTCAGCGTGAAGGCATGCCACGCGGGCGGCAGGATCGGCGGATAGGCCTCGACCAGGCCATCGGGCCGCAGCCGCAGGCCGGTGAAACCGTACTCGATGGTCTGCAGCAGGCCACCCGCGGCGGTGATGAAGTAGCCGGTGTTGTTGTTCGGCGTCTCCGTACGCACGTTGAAGGGAGGATGTATCACGCCGGCATGGCGGTTGCGCTGGAACCAGGCGTTGGCCTCGGCGGCATCCCCGAGCGTGGCGGCGTAGATCGCCATCGGCGCCAGGCCCATGCTGTTGGGATCGCGATGCGAGCGTGTGATCGGCGCCATCGCATAGTCGTAGTCGCGCTGCCGCACGGTGCGATCCATCGACAGGTCGAGCGAGGGGTAGGCGAGCATCGGCAACGAACTGCCGCCCCAGGAATCGATGTCGTGCGGCACCGACGGATCGAAGTCCAGGTGATGGCCCGCCGACGCGTCGAACGGGATGTACAGCCTGCCGGCCACCTGCGCCCATCGGGGATCGGCTGTTTCGCCAAGCACCACGGCGGCCTCAGCCGCCAGGCGCAGCGCCTTGCGCGCGGAGACATTGGTGAAGGTGTCGTTGGGCACGTCGTTGTAGTCCTCGTCCACCGAGGTGACGTGCCGGATCTCGTAGCGCCCGCGCCCGGGCTCCCAGGTCGCGCGGCTGGCCCAGAAGTCGGCCACCGCGCGGATCACCGGCCAGCCATGGCTGCGCAGCCAGTCCTTGTCGCCGCTGGCCAGCCAGTACTGCCACTGCGCGATGGCGACGTCGGCGTTGACGTGGATCTCGCGCTCGCCCAGCACGTAGGCCGGGTGCGGCGTCTGTTCGGTGCCGTGCTGCGGATCGGACTCCCACGGGTACATCGCGCCGCGCAGCCCGCGCGCCTGGGCGCGGGCCTGCGCCGCCGGCAGGGTGCGGCTGCGGAAATCGATCAGCGAGCGCGCCCGCTCGGGATGCAGCGGCAGCAGTGCCGGGAATACCCAGGTGTCGTTGTCCCAGAACACGTGCCCGGTGTAGCCCGGCGTCAGGCCACACGCGCCGCTCGGCCAGGCGGTACCCGGCGTGGTGTTGGACAACAGGTAATAGAGGTCCGAATGGACCACCTTTTGCATCTGTGGATCACCCTCGATGAGGATGTCCGAGCGCCACAGATCGTGCCAGGCGGCAACGTGGGCCTCGCGTAGCTGCGCAAAGCCTTCCCCCCGTGCCTTGCGGACCAGCGCCAGGTCCGCCTGCGCGTCGCCACCCCAGCCCTCGCGCGACAGCGCGACGAACTTGCCGAAGGTGTAGGTCCGGCCCCTGCGCACTTTCGCTTTCAGCTCGAGCGAAAACCGCCACGGGCTGCGGTAGACGCTTGCATGGGTCGGGCCGAGCCCCGCCGGCAGCGCCACCGCGACCGCCTCGGCCATGCCCAGTCCCTGTTCGGCGCGACCGTCCAGCGACAGGGTCAGCGCCTTCGCATCGCCGTGCGCGTCGAGCACGTGGGTGTCGCCGTGGTACCACAGCGGTGCACGATCCGCGGTGGCCGGGGGAATCGCCTCGAGCTTGAGGTTGTTCGCCGCCACCGCCTCCTGCATCTGCTCCCCGGTGAGCTTCGCCAGGTCG
The DNA here is from genome assembly GCF_035695185.1 of Frateuria sp. Taxonomy (GTDB): domain Bacteria; phylum Pseudomonadota; class Gammaproteobacteria; order Xanthomonadales; family Rhodanobacteraceae; genus Frateuria_A. The sequence continues at coordinate 21,112 of NZ_DASSES010000046.1, read as the reverse complement.
AAGCGCGGCTGGTGCGGCGCCCACAGCGCCAGCGGGAAGGACAGCTCCACCTCGCCGTCGAACTCCGGGGTGATCGACAGTTGCGTCGCCGCCAGGTGCGGGGAGGCCTGGCTGACCAGCGTGACGACCTCGATGCGCGTGGCGCGCCCGTGGTCGTCGTAGCGGTAGCGCGTGGTCAGCGTGCCGTCGTGCAGGTCCAGAACCTGCCGGTAGTCCGCAAACACCGCCGGATCGAGCGCGACCTGGTTCAGCCAGAAGTGGCCGGCCTGCGAGTTGCCGGTGCTGTAGTCGATGCCGCTCCAGCCGGGAACCGCCGCGGGGCGGGAGACGTCGCCCCTGGCGTAGTCCATGAAGGCGACCATGTAGCTCAGGTTGTCCTCGGTACCGCGCGGCGCGCTGAACGTGGTGAAGTAGCCGTTGCCGAGCTGGGTGGGAAAGTAGCTCGGGAAATCCCGCGACGTCGCGGTCAGCAGAAAACCGGGGTCGGTCGCGGCCGCGGGTGCGGAGAGCGCGAGCGCAGCGCAGGCGATCAGCCACAGCAGCCACAGGGCGAGGCCCTCGAGTGGGCCCCTCCCCGACAGCAAGCCTGCAGGAGCGCACCCCGTGCAGGACCGGGGCGCGTTTACGCTCACGGCGAGGCCTCACGCACCAGCTTCGCCTTGCCGCCGGCGTCACGACCGACGTGCACGTCGAAGCGCTGCCCGCGGAAATGCACGCCCTTGAGCGTCAGCCCGGCCCAGCCCGGCGGCAGCACCGGCGCGTACTTCTCGCTCAGGCCGTCGTCGTCGATGCGCAGGCCGGTGAGTCCATAGAGCATGCTCTGCAGGAAGCCGGCCGACGTGGCCAGGATGTAACCGGCATTGTTGGCCGCCGTCTCGGTGCGGACGTTGAACGGCGGCTTGAGGAACCCGACCAGGTTGCGGTCGATCCACGCACCGGCCGCCGTCGCATCGCCCAGCTCCGCGGCCCCGACGGCCATCATCACCATCATCATCTCGTTCGGGTCGTCGCCGTGGCTCTTCAGTGCCTGCAACTGGAACGCGAAGTCGTTGCGGCGTACCTGCGGCGACATCGGCAGGTCCAGGTTGGGGTACATCAGCCAGACCAGCGACGAACCCATCCAGGTGATCTTGTCGTGCGGCACCGACTTGTCGAAGTCCAGGTGGCGTTGCGCGGACCCGTCGAACGGGATGTACATCTTGGCGGCGATCTCGCTCCAGCGCGGATCGGCCCGGGCGCCGACCACGCGCGCCGCCTTCACCGCGATTTCGAGCGCCTTGCGCGCGGCGGCATTGGTGAACGAGTCGTTCGGTACGTCGTTGTAGGCCTCGTCGGGCGAGGTGACGTGGTGGATCTCGTAGCGGTCGTGCGCCTTGTCGTAGGTGACCCGGCTGGTCCAGAACGTGGCGATGCCCTCGAGCACCGGCCAGGCGCTGGTCCTGAGCCAGTCCTTGTCGCCCGTCGCGAGGTAGTACTGCCACTGCGATATGGCGATGTCGGCATTGACGTGCACCTCGCGGTAGACCTCCCAGGCGAAGTGCGGGGTGACGTCCACGCCGGTCTGCGGATCGGCTTCCCACGGGTACATGGTGCCCGCCACGCCGTACTGGCGGGCGCGCGCCCGCGCCGGTGCCGTGGTGCGGTCGCGGAACATCACGATCGGCCGGGCGCGCTCCGGGTGCAGCAGCAGCAGCGCCGGGAACACCCACGAGTCGCTGTCCCAGAACGCGTGGCCGGCATAGTTCGGCGTCAGCGCGCAGGCGCCCATCGGCCAGGCGGTACCGACGGTGGAATTGGACAGCAGGTAGTAGAGGTCCGAGTGGACCGCCTTCTGCACTGCCGGCTTGCCTTCGATCACGATGTCGGACTGCCACAGCTTGTGCCATGCCGCCTGGTGTTCGGCCAGCAGGCGGTCGAAGCCGGTCGTGCGCGCGGCATCCGCCATGGCGAGCACGTCGCCGTGATCGTCCCAGCCCTCGCGCGAGAGCGCCAGGTATTTGGTGAACACGTAGCGCCGCCCCTTGTGCAGGGTCGCGGTGATCTCCAGCGACAGCTTCGTCGGCGAGCGTTCCAGCTTCACCGCATCGGGCGAGAGGCCTGCGGGCAGGCCGATCGCGGCCGCCTCCACCATGCCCAGCCCCTGCACGGCCCTGCCCTTCAACTCGAGCGTCAGCGCCCTGGTGTCGCCATCGGCCGACAGCACCTGCGTATGACCCGGATACCAGACCGGGGCACGGTCGGGCGTGGGCACCGGCTTGTTGTCCAGGGTCTGGCCGCTGGCGATCACCGCCGCGATCATCTGCTCGCCGCCCATGCTGGCGATCGGGAAGCGTGGCTGGTGCTCGGACCACAGCCGCAGCGGGAAACTCAGCTGGACCGGACCATCGAACTGCGGCGTGATGGCGATCTGCGTGGCGGCCAGGTGCGGCGCGGCCTGGCTGACGAAAGTGGTGACCTCCACGTCGCTGGCCTTGTTGGCGTAGCGGAAGCGGTAGTGCGTGGTCAGCGTGGCGCCGTGCATGTCCAGCGTCTGCGCGTAGTCCTGGAAGATGCCCGGGTCCAGCCGGGTACGGTTGAGCCAGCCGCCGCCCGGGTTGTAGTCGATCTCGCTCCAGCCGGGAATCGCTGCCGGACGCGAGATGTCGCCCGGCTTGTAGTCCATGAACGCGACCATGTACGCGGCGTCGGGCTCGGTGCCGCGCGGCGAGGTCATGGTGGAGAAGTAGCCGTTGGCCAGGTAGCTCGGAAAGTAGCTGCCGAAGTCCCCGGCGGTGGCGGTGAACAGGAAGCTCGGGTCGGTGGCGGCGCGTGCCGGCGCCGGGCCGGCCGCGACGAGGAGCAACGCAACCGGAACCAACGCGTCCCGGCAAAGGCAGGCAAGCAGGCGACCGGGCTTCATCGCGCCTCCGCGGCTGGATCGGAAAAAAAGCGCCTGCGCCCGCCGGGGAAGCGGGCGCAGGCGATCCGGGGTCGAATCAGAACATCCTCATCAGAACAGGTACTTCACCTGCAGGTTGACCTCGCGGCCTTCCAGCGGACGGGCCAGGATCACGCCGGTGGTGCCGGCGGCCGAACCGAAGATGCGCGAGTTGCTCTCGGTGAGACCCAGCTCGTTGGTCATGTTGGTGCCCTGCAGGCGCACCTGCCAGCTCTGCTGGATATTCGCGACCACGCCGAAGTCCCAGGTGTGGTAGCTGCCCAGCTGCTGCAGGCCGGAAATGTCCTGCGTGTGCGCGCCGACGTGGGTGAAGGTCACGAAGGCCAGCACGTCGCCCCAGCCGAACGGGATGTCGTAGCTGGGCGTGAACATGTAGCGCACCTTCGGCTGACGCTGCAGCTGCACGCCGTTGATGTTCGCGCAACCGTTGCCGGCGACCGGGTTGGTGTAGGGCAGGCACGAACGGTTGTGCGAGTAATGGCCGTCCAGGTAGTTGCCGACCAGCTGGAACTTCAGGTGCTCGATCGGGCTCCAGGCGGTATTGAGGTTCACGCCCTTCGAATCGGACCCGTAGGTGCTCTGCGGCCCGTTCGGCACGCCGGCCGCGTCGGTCGGCTGGTAAAGCAGGCCGTTGAACTGGCGGTGATACACGGTGATGTCGGCGTAGAACTGATCGCTCTGGTACTTGAAGCCGCCCTCGAAGTTCTGGATCTTCTGGATCGGCGCGGTATTGCCGGTGGTGTTGCCACGGATGCCGTTGTCGAAGTCGTCGAAGTGCGCGCCGCGGTTGGCGCGGAAGTACACGCTCATGTTGTCGGCGATCTCGTAGTTCACGCCGAAGGTCCACGACGGGTGGGTCTTGTCGTAGCGGGTATGCGCGAACGTGCCGTCGCACACCGGCACCGAGTTGTCGTAGATCGTGCTGTCGTTGCCGTCCAGGTTGACGTTGGTCAGGTTGCAGACGTTGTTGACGGCATTCTGGTTTTCGACGCGGCCGGAGAGGTCGATCAACCATTTGCCGACGCGCCAGATGTCCGACAGGTAGAACGCCTTGTTGTTGGCGGTGCCGTGCTGGGCGATGTTGAAGCCGCCGTAGTCGAGGAAGCCCTGGCTGTCGGTCAGCTGGTTGACCCCGTTGGCATCGACATAGCTGACTGTGATCGGGCGTGCGTTGGGCGTGTTGGTCATGAGCATCTGGTTACCCAGGGCCCACTTGTCGTCCATCGTGTAGTGCGCCAGGTACAGGCCGGCGGTGAGCGTGTTGCCGTCGAAGATTTCCTTGCTCAGCCGGAAATCGTTGTTGATGTTCTTCAGGTGCTTGTGGATGAACCACCAGCCCTGGTGGATCACGCTCTGGTTGGGATCGACCGCGCCACCGTCCACGTAGGTGGCGGTCGCCGAGCCCGGCGCGAGATTGAAGGCGCCGATCTCGCTCTGGTCGGTGTAGAGCATGTCGTTGAGGCTGCCGGGGTTGGTGCCCGAGAACAGCGCATTGGTGTCGACGTCGCCGCCGTCGACCAGGAACTTGTCCGACAGGTTCCAGCCGTTGCCCAGGTCGTAGTCGAAGTTGCCGCCGAAGAAGGCGAACTTCGCGCCGCGGCCGTCGGCGAGGTCGGCGCTGGTACCGCCGCCCGGGTAGCCGGGAAGGTTCACGTGCTGGATGTACTTGCTGTTGTAGGTGTCGGTCAGCGGATCGAAGCCCGGATAGGCGTGGAAGTTGTCCGTGCCGCTCTGCAGCAGCGGAATCGGCGTGATGAACTGGTTCTTGTCGTCCAGGTAGCGCGCGTACAGCGTCATCGAGCCGTTGTCGCTGTCGTGGGTCAGCGTGCCGGTGAGCTGGCCGCCCTTGTCGGCGGGGAACTGCGGATCACGCACGCCGTCCGAGTCGCGGTAGAAGCCACCGACGCTGCCGTACCAGTCCTTGGCGATCGGGAACCCAAAGAAGCCGTCGACGCGCTTGAGGTTCTCGTTGCCGTAGGTGACGCCGATGCTGCCGGAAGGCACCTCGGTGCCCTGCTTGAGGATGAAGTTGGCGGTCGCGCCGATCTGGCCGTCGCCGAACACCACCGACGGGCCGCCCTGCACGATCTCGGTGCGGTCGACGGTGTCGTCCAGGCGGAAGATCGAGGTGGTCTCGAAGAACGACAGCGTCGGCATGCCGTACAGCGGCGAGCCCATCATCTGCGTGCTGAAGTACGGCGCGTCGCCGCCGCCCGGGAAGCCGGCGATCTCGATGTTGGCGCCGGTCTGGCCGCCGGTGGACTCGGGCCACAGGCCCGGTGAGATCTTGAGCAGGTCGGCCGTGCTCTTGGGATTGGCCATGCGGATCTGCTCGGCGGTCGCCGTCGTCACCGAATAGCTGGTATCGATCTTGCGCAAGCCACCGGTGGCGGTATTGCCGGTCACCACCACCTGCTCGAGGTTCTTGGCGTTGGCGGCGCTGGGCTTCTGCTGTTGCGCCTGGGCGTTCGCCGGTGGCGCGGCGTTGGTTTGCGGCGCGGTGTCCTGCGCCTGGTCGTCGTTCTGCGCCAGCGCAAGGCTGGGCAGGAGGCAGGCGGCAATCGCCGCGGATAAGGCCAGTCGCACGTGCTTGTTCATCAGCTTCGCTCCCCGCATAAGTGATGTTCAGACGGCTCGGACCGCGCAAGCAGCCCTGCCGCTTCGCCTTTGTTGCGCCCCGCTTGTGTGCCTTGCGCCTGCGGCATCTTGCCGCGAGCGCGCACATGTTTGCCCTGCTTTGACAGCGCTGTCAATTCGCCTTGCAGCAAATGCCTCCGTCGTCCCTGCACGTGGCTGCCGGGGCGGTGGACTCCCGCAGCTCCAGCGAAAACGGGGCCTGCACCATCGCGCCCGGGCCACGGCCGCGCAGGCTGTCGAGCAACTGCAGCGCGGCGATCCGCCCCATCTCCCGGCTGGGCTGGTGGATGGTGGTGAGCGTAGGCCAGATCTGGCGGGCGATCGGCGTGTCGTCGAAGCCGCAGACCGAGACGTCCTCTGGCACCGACAGGCCATGTTCGCCCGCCGCCCAGATCACGCCGGCGGCCATGTCGTCGTTAGCGGCGAACACCGCGGTGGGCCCGCGTCCGTGCGGCAACGAGAACAGCCGCCGCGCCGCGGCCACGCCGCTGCCGAAGGAGAAATCGCCCGCCACCTCCAGCTCCGGATCGGACGGCAGGCCGGCCTCGGCCAGCGCCGCCCGGTACCCGGCCAGCCGCCACTGGCTGGCGCCGTGATCGGGGTGGCCGATGACGTGCGCGATGCGCCGGTGCCCCAGCGCCAGCAAGGTCGCCATCATCCGGCGCGCTGCTTCGGGCTCGTCGATGAAGGCGCCGATCGTGCCCGCATGGTCGATCGGGGAGACGCTGGCGTAGAGCACGCGCCGCTCGTGCAGGCGCTGCAGCAGCGCGGGGTGGTCGGTGATCGGCGGGGTCAGCACCAGGCCGTCGGGACGATGGTGCGAGATCAGCCGGTCGACGCGCTCGACGAAATCCGCCTCCTCCATGTGCAGCGGCCGCACCATCATGCTGTAGTGGTGCAGGTCGCAGGCCTCGAGCACGCCGGCCTGGATCTCGGTGAGGTAGTTCGACGAGGGATTGTCGTAGAGCATCGCGATCAGGAACGAGCGGTTGCTCGCCAGGCTGCGTGCCGACTGGTGCGGGCGATAGTCCATCGCCGCCATCGCCGCCAGCACCTTCTCGCGCGTGGGCGCACGCACGTTCGCTTCATCGTTGAGCACGCGGGAGACGGTCTTGGGCGACACCCCCGCGGCGCGTGCCACATCTTCCAGGCGAACCCGCATGGCGCGTCCTGCTTCGACAGCTGATGGCGCCCGACTATGCGTGCTGTGCCGGCCGCGCACAAGCGCGCCGACGGCTACTCCAGGTCGAGCGCCGCCCGCGTGAGTGCCTGCGCGCCGCGCGGATGCCCCACGGGCGTGGCGATGTCGGTCGGCCACGGCGCGTTGCCGTACAGGTGCGCCCACAGACGGTCCAGCGCGGCATAGCCGTACGGCAGCAGCGGCAGGTGGCGCTCGCCGAAGCCCGGCAACGGCAGGAAGGCATCGAAGTGCTGCGCGTGCGGCACCTTCCAGTACAGCGGGTGGCGGCCTTCGGCACGCAGCCAGGCGACGTAGGGCTCGGAGGTGAAGGCGGTCGGCAGCAGGCCGTCGTCGGCACCGTGCACCACCCACAGCGGCAGGTCCGCGCGCGGCAGGCGCGCGACGGTCGCCTCGACGCCCGCATGCAGTGCCCGGGCGGTGGCGCCATCCCCCTCCCACAGCGCGCGCAGGCATTGCTCGCCTGCCAGCGTCGGATCGGCCGAACCGTCCGTGCCGCCGAACAGGCCGATGCCGTTGCCGGGCGGGATGCCGGCGCTGTCCGACCACCAGGCCGCGCGCGTGGCCGCATCGCCCACGCCGGGCGTACCGTCCGCCCTGGCCGCCGCATAGCCGAAACCGCAGGGCATGTCGGCCGGGCCGCGGCGCAGATAGGCCGAGGCGTATCCGGCAGCGATCGCGCGCCACAGGTCGAACGCGGTCGTCGTGGCGGCCACCTGCATGGCCGCATCGGTCCAGCCCGACGCGCGCAGGCGCTCGTAGGCCTCGGCCGCCTGCGCCGCGGGCGTGCCGGCCTGGACCTGGCCCTGCGCATGCAGGCTGGCGCAACGCTGCGGCCACCCCCCGGTCATCGGCGCGCGGGCGAACGGCACCGCGTCGAAACGCGGGTCGGTCAGCGCGCAGGGCAGCCAGATCGCCGCCTCGGTGACGTAGTCGTAGAGCTTGCGACCCCGCCCCGCCAGTTGCACGTTGGGCTCCAGCGCGACGACGCCGTCGAGCAGGCGCTCGTCGTCCAGGCCGGCGGCCTGCAGCACGGCGCCGCCGCCGTTGGAGAGGCCGGTGGCGATGATGCGGGTGTTCTGCGGCGTGAACGGCGCCAGCTCCGGATAGGCGCGATCGAGCATGGCCAGCCCGAAACGCGCCGCCTGCAGCACGTGGCGCCCCCAGTCGGCCTCCGGATTGTCGCCCGAGTGCAGGTGCTTGACGGCGATGCCCGCACCGCCCGGCGCGGGGGGCGGGGTAAATTCCAGTGGTGCCTCGCCGCGCCTGGCACGCCGGCCATCCAGCGCCACGCCGCTGTCGTCGGCGTAGTCGAAGAAGCCGCTGCCGGCGCCCTTGTCGGTGTAGGCCACCGCGCAGCCCCTGGGCAGGCCCCAGGCACCGGCCAGCGCGATCGCGCCGTAGATGCCACGCGATCCGGACGAGGCGGTGACCACCAGGCAGCGCCGGTCCCTGTCGAATCCGTCCGGCGCCTGCAGCAGCACGCGATGGGGCTGGTGCGCGCCTGGAATCCAGGCGAAGGCCTGGTACTCCCGCCCGGGCACGGCGGGCACGCGCCCATAGGCCTGGCCATAACCGCCCAGTGGGCCGAGGTCGGCGATGCCTTTCCAGCTCATCTGGATCGCGCGGCGGCGCAACTCCTCCGCGGTCGGATGGGCCGGGTCGGCGAACGGCACCGGCGCCCCGGCAAGGCCGGCAAGGCCCAGCCCGGCACTGAGCAGGTCGTCATGGTCGCGGTGCGCGGTGACGCGCACTTCGCCCGGCACGAAATCGAGGGAGGACATGGCAGGCTCCACCGCCGCGGCGTGAGCGGCACCGCCGGCCAGGGCCGGCACCAGCAACAGGGTCAGGCGCTTCAGGAACGCGTTCATCCGGGCACCTTAGCAAGCGCGCGCGCAGCTGCCATCGTACGAAGGTCGGTAGGCGCACGCCTTGTGCGCGATCGCAGGCGTGGCGCGGGGACCGGGATGGCGCGGCCCCACCACGGGCGATCGCGCCGGGCTCGCTCCCACAGGGGAGTGAACTCGACGCGAAGGCGCGCGCCCGCTACTTTGCATGGCCATGCCTTCCCTGCTGATCGCCGACGACCATCCGCTGTTCCGCGCCGCGCTGCGGCAGGCGGCGATCGCCTGCGTGCACGGCTGCGCCGTCAGTGAGGCGGCCGACCTTGCCGATGTCCTCGCCGCGCTCACCGCGGCGCCCGACACCGATCTCGTGCTGCTCGACCTGCACATGCCCGGCAGCCAGGGCCTGTCCGGCCTGGCCGCATTGCGCGGCCAGCATCCGGGCGTGGCGGTGCTGGTCGTCTCGGCGCACGACGAACCGCGCACGGTGCGGCGCGTGCTCGACCACGGCGCCGCGGGCTTCATCCCCAAGAGCGCCAGTCCGGCGCAGATCGGCGAAGCGATCCGCGCCGTCCTCGATTGCGGCACCTGGATCCCGCCGGACCTCGCCAGGGCGGTCGAAACGCTCGCCCCCGACCCGCGGGACACCGACCTCGCCGCCCGCCTGGCGCGCCTGACGGAGCAGCAGTACCGCGTGCTGGCGCTGATCGGCGAAGGCCTGCTCAACAAGCAGATCGCCGATCGCCTGGCGATCCAGGAACGCACGGTCAAGGCCCACGTGACCGCCATTTTCGAGAAGCTGGGCGTGCGCAACCGCACCCAGGCCGGATTGCTGCTGCGTTCGCTCGACCTGGGCGAGCCCACCCGCGTCTTGTAGGCGCGCTCCCCCGCGCGACCACGGCGCATGCCGCTGCCGCACGGGTGCACTCCTACAAGGGATCGAGCGACAGGCTGCTGTTGAACTCCCGCACCTGCCCGTTCAGCGGATCGACGAACGCCAGCCCGCGCGCCAGCAGCTGCAGCGGCCGACCGAAGTCCTCGACGCCACGGGGCTGCAGCCGCGGATACAACCGGTCGTTGCGGATCGGCGCGCCGAGCGCCGCCATGTGCACGCGCAGCTGGTGCTTGCGTCCGGTATGTGGCTCGAGCGCGTAGCGCCACAGCGACGCGCCGCGCTCGATCACCTCCACGCGCGTTTCGCTGTTGGCCTCGCCCTCCCCTTCCCGCATGCGGAAGAACGGCTCGCCCGCCTCCAGCCGCGAGCGGCGCACGTGCGGGAAGGCCAGCTCCGGCAGCGGCGCGGCCAGCGCCTCGTAACGCTTGGCGATGCGCCGCTCCCGGAAAAGCGCGAGATAGGCGTCGCGCGTGGCCGGCCGCGCCGAGAACAGCACCAGCCCGGCGGTCTCGCGATCGAGCCGGTGCAGCGGCACCAGCGCCGGGTTGTCCAGCCGCCGAACGAGCCGCGCCAGCAGGGTCTGCTGCACGTAGCCGCCGGCCGGGAGCACCGGCAGGAAGTGCGGCTTGTCGGCCACCACCAGGTGCTCGTCGGCATGCAGGACCACCTCCTCGCCGGGGATCACCGGCTCGTTCTCCACCTCGCGGAAGTACCGCAGCTTCATGCCGGGGCGGTAGGGCGTGTGCTCGTCGATCGGCGTGTCGCGGGCGTCCAGCACGCGGCCACGGCGCACCCGGTCCAGCCACTGCGCGCGGGCAATGCGCGGGAAGCAGGCGCAAAGGCCGTCGAGCGCGGTCGTCCAGTCGCCCGGGGGCAGGTGCACGGTGCTGGGGGCGGGGGCGTGGGTCATCCGCCCAGCTTAGCGCCGGCCGCCGCGTACAATGGCCGATTACCCGCACCAGGCACGCCCATGGCCCTCAACGCCACCATCCACAAGGCCGAGCTGTCGATCAGCGACATGGACCGGCATTACTACGCCACGCACGCGCTGACCCTCGCGCGCCATCCATCGGAAACCGAGGAAAGGCTGATGGTGCGCCTGCTCGCCTTCGCGCTGCATGCCGACGAGCGGCTGGAGTTCGGCAAGGGCCTGAGCGACGAGGACGAGCCGGCACTGTGGCGGCGCGCGTACACCGAGGAGATCGAGCAGTGGATCGAGCTCGGCCAGCCGGACGAGGCGCGGATCCGCAAGGCCTGCGGCAAGGCGCGCCAGGTGGTGGTCGTCAACTACGGAGGACGCGCCGGCGACATCTGGTGGGACAAGATCGGCCCCTCGCTCGCGCGCCACGCGAACCTGACCGTGCTCGACATCGACGAGGCCACCGTGCGCCAGCTCGCCGCGCTGTGCGAACGCGGCATGAGGTTGCAGTGCCTGGTCCAGGACGGCGAGCTCCAGCTGATCAGCGGCGACACGACCGTCGCGGTACGGCCACGCGCCCGCATGGGCGAATACGCCGCCGCCTGAGGAGGAAGACGCCATGCCCGCCGGGCCCCGCACCGCGCTGCTGTTGATGGACCTGCAGGAAGCGATCCTGCAGAACTATCCGGACGAAGGCCTGCTCGATCGCATCCGCACCGCGCTTGCCGCCGCACGGCGGGCCGGCCTGCCGGTGGTCTGGGTGCGGGTCTGCTTCCGGCCCGGCTATCCAGAGGTGTCGCCGCGCAACATGATGTTCTCCAGCATCCGGCAGACCGGACGCCTGCGCGAGGACGATCCGAAGAGCGCCATCCATCCCTCGCTCGAGGTACAGCCGCAGGACGTGGTGGTCACCAAGCGCCGTGTCGGCGCGTTCGCCGGCAGTGACCTGGACGTGGTGCTGCGCGCAGCCGGCATCGAGGCGCTGGTGCTGGCCGGCGTGGCCACCAGCGGGGTGGTGCTCTCGACCGTGCGCCTGGCGGCGGACATGGACTACCGCCTCACCGTGCTGTCCGACGGTTGCGCCGACGCCGACCCGGAAGTACACCGAGTGCTGACCGGAAAAGTGTTTCCCCGCCAGGCGACCGTGCAGACGATCGCGGCCTGGGTGGCCACCCTGTAGGAGCGCACTGTGCGCGACCGTGTTCGCCGCGAGGGTCGCACACGGATGCGCTTGCGCAACGGCGCTCCTACACCCGCACCGCCGCGGTCACCCGCTGCAGCAACTGCCGCAGCGCCAGCGGCTTGAGCGGCTTGTACAGCACGCCGATTCCCGCCTCCAGCAGGCGCTGGCGCAGCTCGCCGTCACGGTCGGCCGTGAGCATGACCGTCGGCACGTCCGGACGACGTACGCTCAGTTCGCGCCATACCTCCCAGCCGGTGCGGCCGGCATCGAGGTGGTAGTCGAGGATGTGCAGGTCCGGCTGCCACGGCGCCGCCAGTGCCTGCGCCGGATCGCGCGCGGCATGCACCTGCCAGCCCCAGCTGGTGAGCAGCGCGGTCAGCGCGGCAAGCGCGGCCGGCTCGTTGTCCAGCACCAGCGCCCGGCCGGCCGGCAGCGGCTGGGGCACGGCCGTGGTCGCGGGCGGTGCGGCCGGCGTCCGTGCGAGCGGCACGCCCAGGTCGAACACGCTGCCGCGTCCCGGCCACGAGCGCAGCCCCAGCGGATGTCCGAGCAGGCCGGCCATGCGCTGGGCGATCGACAGGCCCAGGCCCAGCCCCTGCCCGCCCGCCGCGCTGCCGCGGCGGAACTCCTGGAAGATCATCACGCGCTCCTCCGGCGCAATGCCCGGCCCGGTATCCCACACCTCCACCCGCAGCTGCGTGCCGCAGCGGCGCACGCCCAGCAGCACGCGGCCACGTCCGGCATGGCGCAGGGCGTTGGAAAGGAAATTCTGCAGCACGCGGCGCAGCAGCTGCGGGTCGGACTGCACCCAGGCGCGGGTGCCGACCACGTCCAGCCGTACGCCACGGTCCTGCGCGATCGCACCGAACTCCGCAGCCAGCGGGTCGAGCACTTCGGCCAGCGGGAAAGTACGCGGCTGCGGTTGCAGGCGGCCGCCTTCCAGCCGCGCGATGTCGAGCAGCCCGGCGAGCAGGCCCTCGGTCGCCGCCAGCGCGCCATTGAGATTGCCGGCGATGGTGGCGTCGGCACCGTGCTCGGTCAGGGTGTGCGCGAACAGCTGCGCCGCGTGCAGCGGCTGCATCAGGTCATGCGTGACCGCGGCCAGGAAGCGGCTCTTGGCCTCGTTGGCGCGCTGCGCCTCGGCGCTGGCGGCCGCCAGCGCACGGGTGCGTTCCTCCACCCGCAGCTCGAGCGTTTCGTTGGCGCTCCTCAGGGCCTCTTCGGCCCGGCGGAATGCGGTGACGTCGGTGAAGGTGGCGACGAACCCGCCACCGGGCATCGGGTTGCCACGGATCTCCACGATCGTGCCGTCGGGAAAGCGCCGCTCGGACAGATGCCGGGTGCCGGCCTGCATGTGGGTGAGCCGGCGCTGCACCCGCGCCTCCACGTCGCCTGCGCCGATCAGCCCCTCGCCGATGATGAAGCGGGTGAGGTCGGCCACCGGGCGGCCGACCTGCAGCATGCCCGCCGGGTACTGGAACAGCTCCGCGTAGCACCGGTTCCAGGCGACCACGCGCAACTCCGCGTCGACCACGCAGATGCCCTGGCTCATGTTCTCGAGCGCCGCTTCCAGCACGCGCTGGTTGAAGCGCAGGTCCTGGGTGGCCTCGCCGACGATGGCCGCGACGGTGTCGAGCTGCGCGCGGCCCTGCCGGTGCACCACTTCCAGCAGCAGCCGCGCCGAGGCCGCGCCGATCACCGCGGCCAGTTCGTGCTCGACGGCATCGACCCGCGCATGCCCGGCTGCCCCCTGCGCCGGTGCCGTGGCGAACAGGTGCTCCACGCGCTCCGGCGGCAGGAAGCGCTCGGCCAGCGCGCGCAACTCGGCGACCCCGACGTCGCCGACACCCACCACGCGCGCGGCCTGGCCGTAGCGCGACTGGGCCACCAGCCACATCACCGCCAGGTTGGCCGCCAGGCTCAGCACCACGGCACGCCCGAGCTGGCTCCATTCGCCCAGTCCGAGCAACTGCCCGGGCGACAGCCAGGCGAGCCCGAGCGGTCCGTGCAGCAAACCGGCCGGCATCGCCGGCCACAGTGAGGGCAGCACCACGTAGAGCCAGACCAGCGTGCCGCAGGCCAGGCCCGCGGTGACCGCCCGCGGCCCCACCTGCGGCCGGTAGACGGCGGCCAGCAAGGCCGGCGCGAGCCCGGCCAGCGCAGAGAACGAGATGGCGCCGATGTCGGCCAGTGCCTCGTGACTGGCCAGCACCCGGCTGTAGCCCCAGGCCAGCAGGATCACCACCACGATCGCCACCCGGCGCTGATTGATCACCTCGCCGCGCAGGTCGCCGCGCTCGTCGCGGCCCCAGCCGGCGCGTACCCGCAGCGGGGCGATGAAGTGGTTGACGATCATCAGGCTGAGCGCGAGCGTGGCGACCACCACCATGCTGGTGGCGGCGCTCAGGCCGCCGAGGAAGGCCACCAGCGCCAGCCCGTGCTGTTCGCGCGCCAGCGGCAGGGCGAGTACGTAAAGGTCGGACGGCACGCCGCTGGGCCCCAGCCACGCATCGCCGAGCTTTGCCAGCGGCAGGATCGGCAGCGCGATCAGCAGCATGTACAGCGGGAACAGCCAGCGCGCCGTGCGCAGGTGGCTGCCGTCGCGGCACTCGACCACGCCGGCGTGGAACTGGTGCGGCAGCGTGAACATCGCCAGCGCGCCGAGCAGGATCAGCGCGGGAAAACCGTTGGCCTCGTGCGGCACCGCCACCGGCGGCGGCAGGCCGGGCGGCAACGGCGCCAGCAACAGCGAGCCCAGCGCCAGCATGGCGCCGAGCTTGAACAGCGACTCGAACGCCATCGCCAGTACCAGTCCGCGGTTGTGCGCGGTGGTACTGGCGCGACGGGTGCCGAACAGCATCGCGAACAGCGCCATCAGCAGGGCGATGTACAGGGCGCTGTCCTGCCATGGTTCGGACTCGGCCAGCTGGCCGTGGCTGAGCAGCATGTAGCTCATCGCCACGGCTTTGAGCTGCAGCGCGATGTAAGGGACGATGCCCAGCACGACGACCGCGGTGACCAGCGCCGCCAGTCCCGAGTGACGGCCCAGCCGCACCGCGATCAGGTCGGCCAGGGAGCCGGCGTTGTATTCGCGCGCGAGTTCCACCAGTCGCCGCAGTACGGCGATCGCCAGCAGGTACATCAGGATCGCGCCGACGAAGGTGGGCGGCAGCCACCAGCCCGAGCGGCTGGCCTGGGTCACCGTGCCGTAAAAGGTCCACGAGGTGCAGTGGATCGCCAGCGACAGCGCGTAGACGATCGCCCAGCGCTTCTCGAACAGCCGCGGGCGCCGCTCGCCGAGCAGCGCGACACCGAACAGCAACCCGAGCCAGCAGGCGGCGGCGAGGGCGATCAGGGTGGGACTGGGCATCGCGCGATCAGCTCCCTCTCCCCGCCGGGGAGAGGGTTGGGGCGAGGGGCCGGGGCTCGCGGGGAACGACGCTCATGCCGCCCGGCAGCGCAAGGCTGCAGAACCTCGAGGGCACTTCCTTGAACCCCGGCAACATCATGGCAAGCCCCGGTCCTCTCCCCGCAGCGGAGAGGGAGCAGAACGGATCATCGGCTGGGTGGCAGACCCAGCGCGCGCACGGCATCGACCAGCCAGCGCAATTGCACGCCCTCGCGCGTGTCGTAGTCGGCTCCGGAATATCCCCACCAGTCCCAGCATGCCTGCGGATTCAAGGGCGCGAAGCTCGCGCGTGTCTGAGGGTACAGCACGGCCACGTCGTAGGCGTCGGCCCAGCGGTTGAAGCCGGCGTCGCGCACGAACGCCTCGCCCACCGCCTGGGCGTTCTGCTTGCAGCCGTGCAACGCGACCAGCAGGCCGCAGGGCTTGCCGGCGGCACAGGATGGCGGCAGGTAGAGGTAGCCCTCGTCGGCGAGGAAGGCATCCTTGCCGCCGGGGCGTAGCGCGTTCTGGTCAAACGTGCGCAGCTTGCCGCGCGGAGCGGCGACGGTGCGGGTCGGCTGGCCGAACAGTTCGGTGAAGATGGCGCCTGCCGCATCGAAGCCGCAGTGGCCCAGGAACGGCGACACCGACTTGCCGCAGTCGTCGCCCTTGCCTGCCACCGGCAGGTTGTGCGCAAAGGCGCGCCCGCCGTCGTCGTGCACCTGCATGCGCTTCAGGCCCGGCACCCGGTCGCGCAGCGTTTCATAGAACCGCGCGCCGGCTTCGGCTACCACCGGGGCGACCAGGGCATCGTCCTTGCCGTGCAGCAGATAGACGCGTGCATTGGCCAGCTCGGCAAGCTTGCCGATGCTTCCGGCGTCCGACAGCTTGCGCGCACGGGCGACCAGCGTGTCCACGTCCGGTGCCGGCGTGCCCTTCATGCAGCTGCCGAGCGCGCTGGCGAGCTGCCCGCCGGCACAGCCGTACGGGCCGCCGGCCACGAGGGCGGCGCCATGGAAGACTTCCGGGTAGGCGATCTGCGCCTGGGTAGCCATGTAGGCACCGGCGGACAGGCCGGCCACGGCGACGCGCGTGGGGTCGAGCTTCAACCTCGGCAATGCCGGAGCGTCGGCCGCGTGGGTGAGCGTGGTGGCGAGCAAGGCGGCCAGCAGGCCGAGGGTCTTGCGCATGTCGAGCTCCGGCATTTTTTTCGTGGGAGCGCACAGGTGCGCTCCTGCAGGATGACGTTTCCGGCAGGCAGGAAAGGCGCCGGGTGGCGGGGAGAGGCTGTCCCGGCACCTCTCCTGCTGCAGGAAAAGGGGCGGCGTCAGAACGCGTACTTCGCGCTCAGCGTGACCATCCTCGGCGCACCGTAGAAGCCCGTGTAGATGCCCAGCACGCCGACGTTGTAGCCGGTGGTGCGGTAGGACTTGTTGGCCAGGTTGGTGCCCTGCAGGCTGAGCGACCAGGGCTCGTTGATCTGCCAGATGACGCCGGCGTTCCACAGGCCGTACGCCGGCTGCGCGATCAGCGGCGACAGCGTGGTCTCGGGATAGACCATGGTCTGGTAGGTGTAGTTGACCCGGGCCGAGATGCTGCCGCCGCTGGACAGCGGCGTGGTGTTCTCCAGCGACAGTCCACCGGACCACTTGGGCGCGTTGGTGAACTTCTGCTGGTCGGCGATGTTGACCCCGCCACTCATGTACTCGGTGTACTTGGTGTGCAGGTAGGCGACGTTGCCGCGCAGCGTCCAGTTTTCGGAAGGCTTCCAGGCGAATTCTTCCTCCAGGCCGTCGATGTGGCCCTTGCCCGCGTTGGTGAAGTCACCGAAGAAGCCCTGGCTGCCGTTGGGCAAGGTGTAGGAGCTGAACACCGACAGCTGGATGTCGGAGTAGACATTGTGGAACAGCGCCGTGTTCATCATCAGCGCGTCGTCGAAGAAGCTCATCTTGCTGCCCAGTTCGAACGACTGCACTTTCTCGTCGTCGATCGGTCGGCACGAGTCCGGGATCGCCACGCAGTTGGCGCGGATGTTGTAGCCGCCGGAGTGGAAGCCCTCCGAATAGCTGGCGTACAGCTTGACCTGGTCGCTCACGCTCCAGTCCAGCGAAACCTTCGGCGAGACGTTGTTGGTCGCGTGGGAGCCGCTGAAGTCGGCCAGCGTGGCGATCGGGGTGGTGAAGGTGTCGTCCGAGTAGCCGAAGTTCTGGATCAGCGCGCTCTTGGTTTCATGCGTATAGCGCAGGCCGACGTCCAGGCTCCAGCTGGGGCTGATGTCCCAGGTGAAGTCGCCGTAGCCGGCATAGCTCTTGGTGCCCATGCTGCCACCGGTGCCGCCGTACTGGGTCAGGCCCAGCGTGGAGTACGGGGGCGAGCCGAGGAAGATGTTGTGGATGTGGCCATTGGCGGTGCCGTCGAAGTAGTACACGCCGAACACGCCGTGCACGGTGCCGCCGGCGTCGTAGTTGGCCTGGAATTCCTGGCTGAACTGGTGGTCGCTGTAGACCGCGTTCACGTCCGCGATCTTCTCCGGCAAGGTGTCGAAGTCGATGTTGGTGTCGGTGTAGGAGCCACGCACGGCGGTGACCGACTTCAGCGACCAGTCCTCGCTGGCGATCCAGTTCATCGTCAGCGCGGTGCCGTAGAGCTTGGTGTGGTTGAGCTGGGCGAAGCCGCTGCGGGTGTCGAAATCGCTGTCCAGCGGCGGGTAGGCCGGGTCGAGCACGTTGACGGCGAGCATCTTGGCGCCGCGCGGGTTGGAGTTGTCCCGCACACCGTCGACCGACAGCTGCATGTTGAACTGGCTGGAAGGGAAGAACCCGATCGTCGCCCGGGCGGCGTTGGTGTTCTTGTTGCCGTTGCGGCTGCCGGTGAGGATGTCCTGGCCGAAGCCGTCGTTGTGGCCGCTGGCGTAGGCGATACGGCCACGCCACACCTGGTCGGCGCTGGCCCCGCCCAGGCTCGCCTTGACGTCCTTCTCGCCGTGCGTGCCGGCGGTGACTTCCACCGAGCCTTCGGTCTTCACCGGCAACGGGTTGGAGACGTACTTGATCGCGCCGCCGATGGTGTTCTTGCCATAGAGCGTGCCCTGCGGGCCGCGCAGCACCTCGATGCGGCTGACGTCGAAGACGTCCAGCACCGCGCCTTGCGGGCGGGCGAGATAGACGTCGTCGAGATAGATGCCCACGCCCGGGTCGAAGCCCCAGGTCGGGTCGGCCTGGCCGACGCCGCGGATGTAGGCGGTGAGCGTGGTGTTGGAGCCGCGCGCGGCGTAGATCTGCAGCGAAGGCACTTTGCCCTGCAGGTCGGAAAGGTTCTGCACGTTCTGCTTTTCGAGCGCCTGCGCGGTGAAGGCGCTGACCGCGATCGGCACGTCCTGCAGGGTTTCCTCGCGCTTGCGCGCGGTGACCGTCACCTGCTCGAGCTGCTTCGCGTTGACCGGCTTGCCGGCTTCCTGCGGCGGCGTGCCCACGGACTGCTGCGCCAGCGCCGGCATGGCGAAGGCCATGCCGATCACCGTCCCGATGGCCAGACTCAGATGCGTGCGTTGCATGACTCCCCCTTCCCTTCTGATCGCAACCGTCGAGGGTTGCCATGAGGACGCAGCCATCGACGATGGATGCCGTGTGATGCACGGATCCTAGGCAGGGGAACCAGGCGGGGCACTTGTACCTTCGTACAGTGCCCGGCCCCCGGGGCGCGACCGATACTCGCCGGGCATTCGCAGATCGCGGCGCTGGAACGTGCCGCCGGGGGAAAAGGCTCGATGGCATTCCTGATCGTACTGGCCGCGCTGGCGTTCCTGATGATGGCCGCCTACCGCGGCTACAGCGTCATCCTGTTCGCGCCGGTCGCGGCGCTGGGCGCCGTGCTGCTGACCGACCCGGCGCTGGTGGCGCCGATGTTCACCGGCCTGTTCATGGACCGGATGGTGGGCTTCCTCAAGCTCTATTTCCCGGTGTTCATGCTCGGTGCGGTGTTCGGCAAGCTGATCGAGCTGTCCGGCTTCTCCAAGGCCATCGTGGCGGCGACCATCGGCCTGGTCGGACGCGGCCGGGCGATCCTCTCGATCGTGCTGGTATGCGCGCTGCTGACCTACGGCGGCGTGTCGCTGTTCGTGGTGGTGTTCGCGGTCTACCCGTTCGCAGCGGAGCTGTTCCGCGCCAGCGACATTCCCAAGCGGCTGATCCCGGGCACCATCGCGCTGGGCGCGTTCACCTTCACCATGGACTCGCTGCCGGGCACGCCGCAGATCCAGAACATCATCCCGACCGCCTTTTTCGGCACCACCGCCTGGGCGGCGCCATGGCTGGGCACGATCGGTTCGGTATTCATCCTCCTCGCGGGCCTCGCCTACCTGGAGTCGCGCCGGCGCAAGGCCGCCGCCGCGGGCGAGGGCTACGGCACCGACCTCGCCAACGAGCCGGCGCCGTTCGGGCACGGCAGGCTCGCCCATCCGCTGGTCGCGCTGCTGCCGCTGGTGCTCGTCGGCGTGGCCAACAAGCTGTTCACCGACTGGATCCCGCGCGCCTACGGCCCGACCGCCTCGTTCGCGCCCAGCGTGGTGGGGCCGGCCGAGCCGGTGGTGCAGCAGGTCTCCAAGGTCGCCGCGATCTGGGCGGTGGAGGGCGCGTTGCTGGCCGGCATCCTGTGCGTGCTGGCGTTCGCCTGGCGGCCGGTGGTCGCGCGCTTCGCCGAAGGCAGCCGCAGCGCCGTCGGTGGCGCCCTGCTCGCCTCGATGAACACCGCGTCGGAATACGGCTTCGGTGCGGTGATCGCGGCCCTGCCCGGCTTCAAGCTGGTGGCCGACGGGCTGCACGCGATCCCCCACCCGCTGGTCAACGAGGCGGTCACCGTCACCGCGCTGGCCGGCATCACCGGCTCGGCGTCCGGCGGCATGGGCATCGCGCTGGCGGCGATGGCACACACGTTCATTGCCAACGCGCAGGCGGCCGGCATTCCGATGGAGGTGCTGCACCGCGTGGCCGCGATGGCCTCGGGCGGCATGGACACCCTGCCGCACAACGGCGCGGTGATCACCCTGCTGGCGGTGACCGGGCTGACGCACCGGCAGGCCTACCGCGACATCTTCGCGATCACCGTGGTCAAGACCCTCGCCGTGTTCGTGGTGATCGCACTGTTCGCACTGACGGGGCTGGTCTAGCCCGACCGGCACGGGCGCCCCCGGACGCAGCCGTCGGCACGCGGTCGCGCGAGGCCGCGCCCGTACCGCTTGCCGGGCCGGTCCCGGGCGTTCATCCGCGGCACGGGCAAGTTGGACGGCAAACCCGTATAATCCTTGGGTTAATTCCTCCGAAACTTCACGTGGCGGCTTACCCAGCGCCGCCCGGGCCTGTGCCATGTCCATCGAAAAACTGCGCAATATCGCCATCGTCGCCCACGTCGACCATGGCAAGACCACTCTCGTCGACCAGCTGCTGAAGCAGTCGGGCACGCTGTCCGAACGCACGGTACTGGCCGAGCGCGTGATGGACTCCAACGACCAGGAAAAGGAACGCGGCATCACCATCCTGGCCAAGAACACCGCCATCAGCTGGCAGGGCAACCGCATCAACATCGTCGACACCCCGGGCCACGCCGACTTCGGCGGCGAGGTCGAGCGCGTGCTGTCGATGGTCGACACCGTGCTGATCCTGGTCGATGCGATGGACGGCCCGATGCCACAGACCCGCTTCGTCACCCAGAAGGCCTTCGCGATGGGCTTCAAGCCGATCGTGGTGGTGAACAAGATCGACCGCCCCGGCGCGCGTCCGGAGTGGGTGGTGGAGCAGGTGTGGGACCTGTTCGACCGCCTGGGCGCCACGCCCGAGCAGATGGAATTCCCGATCGTCTACGCCTCGGCGCTGAACGGCTACGCCTCGCTGGACGAGAACGCCCGCGAAGGCGACATGACCCCGCTGTACGAAGCGATCATGCAGCACGCGCCCAAGCCGGAGGTCGACCCGGAAGGCCCGTTCCAGATGCGCATCAGCCAGCTCGACTACAACAACTTCGTCGGCGTGATCGGCATCGGCCGCATCCAGCGCGGCACGCTGAAGAAGAACATGCCGGTCGCGGTGATCGACCGCCACGGCAAGAAGCGCCAGGGC
>NZ_DASSES010000045.1:0-21418 GCF_035695185.1 Frateuria sp. | reverse complement strand
CACCGACATCGTCAACATCGGCATCGGCGGCTCCGACCTGGGTCCGCGCCTTGCGGTCGCCGCGCTGGCGCCGTTCCGTACGCCGAAGGTACGCAGCCATTTCCTCACCAACGTCGACGGCCAGGCTGCCTACGACCTGATCACCCGCCTCGATCCGAGGACCACGCTGGTGGTCATGGTTTCCAAGACCTTCACCACGCAGGAAACGCTGCTCAACGGCAACGTGCTGCGCGGCTGGATCCTGGAGGCCTGCAACGGCGACGAGCGCGAGGTGGCGCGGCATTTCCTGGCGGTCAGCGCCAACACGGAGGTTGCAGGCAGCTGGGGCGTGCCGCTCAGGCAGATCTTCCCGATGTGGGACTTCGTCGGCGGGCGCTACTCGCTGTGGTCGGCGGTCGGGCTGTCGCTGGCCCTGGCGATCGGCACGCAGGGCTTCCGCGCCGTGCTGGCCGGCGGTGCGCGCATGGACGACCACTTCCGCAGCGCGCCGTGGCAGCAGAACCTGCCGGCGCTGCTGGCGCTCGTCGAGATATGGAACCGCGACGTGCTGGGTTACCCGACGCGGGGCGTGGTGCCTTACGCGGACCTGCTCGGGGACCTGCCGAGCTACCTGCAGCAGCTGGAAATGGAAAGCCTGGGCAAGTCGGTGACGCCGGAGGGCCAGCCGGTGGGCCAGCCCACGGTGCCGGTGGTGTGGGGCAGCGTCGGCACCAACGCCCAGCACGCCTATTTCCAGGCGCTGCACCAGGGCACCGAGGTCGTGCCGCTGGACCTGATAGGCGTCGTCAACCCCGCGCACCCGCTGACCGGCAACCACGACGCGCTGCTGTCCAACCTGCTCGCCCAGGCGGCCGCGCTGGCCCTGGGCAAGACGCCGCAGGAGGCGCTCGCCGAGCATCCTGCCGGGGGTGAGATGCTGGCGGCGCAACGTACCTTCCCCGGCGACCGGCCGAGCTCGGTGATCCTGCTCGATGCGCTCACGCCCGAGAGCTTCGGCGCGCTGATCGCGCTCTACGAGCACAAGGTGTTCCTGCTCGGTCACCTGTGGGGGATCAATGCCTTCGACCAGTGGGGCGTGGAGCTGGGCAAGAGCATCGCCCGGCAGATCCTGCCGGCGCTGCGTGGCGAGCAGTCCGACGTGCCGCCGCTGGATGCGGCGACCTGCGCCTTGATCGAGGCCATCCACGAGCGCCGCACCTAGCACGCCCGGGAGTGCGACCGGGCGCGACCGACCGCGCCGGGCATCCCGCTGACGCCCTGGCGGTCGCGCACAGGAGCGTTCCTACGGTGGCGGCGCTCCGTGCCGCGCCAGCGCCCAGGCCACGTGCTCGCGCACGATGGGTGAGGGGTGCTGTTCCCGCGACCGCAAGGCGGCGATCACCTCGCCCGTCGAGGGCGCATTCCCCAGCGCTACCGCAATGTTGCGCAACCAGCCCTCGTAGCCGGTGCGGCGGATGGCCATGCCTTCGGTGCGGTGCAGGAACGCCTCCTCGCTCCAGGCGAACAGCTCCGCCAGCCTGGCCCCGTCCAGGCTGTGGCGAGGGGCGAAATCCGGTTCGGTGGCATCCTGCGCGAACTTGTTCCACGGGCAGACCAGCTGGCAGTCGTCGCAGCCGAAGATCCGGTTGCCCATCGGCGCACGCAATTCTTCGGGGATCGAGCCCTTCAGTTCGATCGTGAGATAGGAAATGCAGCGGCGCGCGTCGAGCCGATAGGGACCCAGGATCGCCTGGGTCGGGCAGACGTCGATGCAGCGCGAGCAGGTGCCGCAGTGCGCCGTGGCAGGGGCGTCGACCGGCAGCGGCAGGTCGGTGTAGAGCTCGCCGAGGAAGAAATACGAGCCGGCATCCTTGTTGATCAGCACGGTGTGCTTGCCGATCCAGCCCAGCCCCGCGTTGCGGGCGAGCGCCTTCTCCAGCACCGGCGCCGAGTCGACGTAGGCCCGGTAGCCGAACTCGCCGATGGCGGCGCGGATACGCTCGGCCAGCTTCTGCAGCCGGTTGCGCATCAGCTTGTGGTAGTCCCGGCCCAGCGCGTAGCGGGCCACGTACGCAGCCTCGCCGTCCGCGAGCACCTCCCAGGCTTGGCGGGTGCCGGGTGCGCGGTAGTCCATGCGTACCGAAATGACCCGCACGGTGCCCGGCTCCAGCTCGGCCGGACGACTGCGGCGGGTGCCGTGGCGGGCCATGTAGTCCATCTCGCCGTGCAGGCCCTCGCCCAGCCAGCGTTCGAGGTGCGACTCGTCCTCGCCGAGCGCGACGCCGCTGATTGCGGTTTCGGCGAATCCCAGCTCGCGCGCCCATTGCCTGATGTCGCGGGCCAGCGTGGCGTAGTCGGGGGGAGGAACGACGGACATGGGCGTCATTGTAAGGGCGGGCCCGCACCTATAATCGCCCGATGACCGTGCCGGATTGCCACGCCCTCTACACCGTTGCCCAGGTGCGCGCGCTGGACCGGCGCGCGATCGCGGACCTGGGCGTGCCTGGCTTCGAGCTCATGCGCCGTGCGGCCGCCGCGGCTCTCGCCAGCCTCCGCCGGCACTGGCCGCAGGCGCAGCGCGTCGCGGTCTACTGCGGGCCCGGCAACAACGGCGGTGACGGCTACCTGCTGGCGCTGCTGGCCCGCGAAGCGGGTCTGGCGGCCGAGGTAATGGCGCTGGTGGACGGATCGGGCGAGGGCGATGCCGCCCGCGCACGGGTTGCCTGCGCGCAGGGCGGGGTGCCCGTGCATCCCTGGGACGGGGCCTCGGCGCTGCCGGAAGCCGATGTACACGTGGATGCGCTCTACGGCACCGGTCTGAACCGCCCGCCGCAGCCGATGGCGGCCGCCTTGATCGAAAAGCTCAACGCGGCCGGTGCGCCGATCCTGGCGCTGGACGTGCCCTCGGGTCTCGATGCCGACACCGGGCACTGTCCGGGCGCGGCGATCCACGCCCACCTCACGGTCAGCTTCATTGCCGCCAAGCGTGGCCTGCATACCGGCCAGGCCGGTGCGCACACGGGATTCATCGAGCTGGCCACACTGGGGCTGCCCGAAAGCCTGTGGCAGGAGGCACCGCCGGATGCCTGCCTGCTCGAAGCGGCCACGCTGCCGGCACGCCCGCGCGATGCACACAAGGGCCGCAACGGCCACGTGCTCGCCGTCGGCGGAGACCACGGCACTGCCGGTGCGATCCGCTTGTGCGGCGAGGGGGCCCTGCGCGGTGGCGCCGGGCTGGTCAGCGTGGCCACGCAACCGGAGCATCTGGTCGCGCTCAACGCCGCCCGTCCCGAACTGATGGCGCACGCGGTCGATGGGCCGCAGGCACTGGCACCGCTGCTCGGGCGTGCCACTGTGCTCGCGCTCGGACCGGGCCTGGGACAGCGCGCCTGGGGGCACGCGCTGTGGCTGACCGCGCTCGACAGCCCCTTGCCGCTGGTGCTGGACGCCGACGGCCTCAACCTGCTGGCGGCAGAGCCCCGCCGCTTCGATGGCGGGCGACGGGTAGTGCTCACGCCGCATCCGGGCGAGGCGGCGCGCCTGCTCGGCTGTCCCATCGCCGCCATCGAACGCGATCGCTTCGCCGCGGCACGCGCGCTCGCAAAGCGTTTCGGCGCCTTGGCCGTGCTCAAGGGTGCAGGGTCGCTGATTGCCGACCCGGAGGGCCGCCTGGACGTCTGCCCCTGGGGCAACCCGGGCATGGCCTCGGGCGGGATGGGCGACCTGCTGACCGGCCTGATTGCCGCGTTGCTGGCGCAGGGCTGCTCCGCCCGGGATGCCGCCCGCCTCGGCGTGGGGCTGCACGCACGCGCAGGTGATTGCGCCGCACGCGAGGGCGAGCGCGGCCTGATCGCCAGCGATCTGCTCGCCCCGCTGCGCCGCCTGCTGAACGGACTGGATGCATGAGCTACTGGACCCTTCCCGACGAAACCGCGACCGCCGCCCTGGCCCAGCGCTTTGCCACCGCGGTCGATGGCGGCCTGGTGATCTACCTGCATGGCGACCTCGGCGCCGGCAAGACCAGCTTCGCCCGGGCGTTGCTCGGCGCGCTGGGCGTGGGCGAGCGGGTCAAGAGCCCCACCTACAGCCTGGTCGAGTCCTATCGCGCAGGCGAGCTCGCTGCCTGGCACCTGGACCTCTACCGTATTGCCGATCCGGGTGAACTGGAGTGGCTGGGCCTGGATGCCCTGGGCGACCCCGCCTCCCTGGTCCTGGTCGAGTGGCCCGAGCGCGGGACCGGAGCCTTGCCGGCACCGGACCTGGTCCTGCAACTGGAGCATGCCGGCAACGGGCGGTCCGCCCGGGCCGAGCCGCGCAGCGACCGCGGCAGGGCGATGCTGGCGCGCCTTGGTGAAGGCTAAGTTTCGGTTTCGTAAGAGAAAACCGGGCTGCTCCGATTGGCGGAAAAGGCGGAGCCGGGCGCCCCATACCTTGGGACGGTATGACAAAAGCGGCGCAGGTTATGGATATTCAAGGGAAAAACCCTTGCAATCTCCTTTTTGCTGGGTTTCAATGCGGCGCCATGACACGTACGTTCGCGCGCCTGGGAGGTCTCGGCCTGGTGGCCCTAGCCGCCGCGCTGCCGCTGTGCGGCGCGCACGCGACCGACGTGCGGAATGCGCGCGTATGGGCGGGCCCCGAGTACACCCGCGTGGTGTTCGACCTGTCCGGCCCGGTCGACTACAAGCTGCACCGCACGGGCGACACGGTCGAACTGGCCCTGCCTGGCGGCGACCTGGCGCGCGGCTTCGATGCCCCGGCCGCACAGGGCCTCTTCAAGGGCCTCGACAGCCAGGCTTCCGCCAGTGAACTGCGCCTGATGGCGCACGCCGCCGATGGCGCGCGGCCGAAGAGCTTCCTGCTCAAGCCCGCGGGCGGCCACGGCTACCGGCTGGTGCTCGATCTCTACCCGGGCAAGGACACGGTCGCCACGGACACGACCGACGACCGCGGTGCAGGCCTGTTGGCCAACGTCAAGCCGACCCATAGCGTGGGCAAGGGTGCCCAGCAGGCGGCCGCACTGCTCGGCGGCGAACGCAAGGTGATCGTCGCGGTCGACGCCGGCCACGGCGGCAAGGACCCCGGTTCGCATGGCCCCCATGGCACGCAGGAGAAGGACGTCACCCTCGCGGTCGCCCGTGCCCTGGCGGCGGAGATCAACCGCCAGCCCGGCATGAAGGCGGTGCTGACCCGCGACGGCGACTATTTCATCCCGCTCAAGCGCCGCTACCAGATTGCCCGCGAGCAGAACGCGGACATGTTCGTCTCGATCCACGCCGACTCCTTCACCAGCAGCGACGCCAAGGGTTCGTCGGTGTGGGTGCTTTCGCCGCGCGGCAAGACCTCGGAGGCGGCGCGCTGGCTCGCCGACCGCGAGAACCGGGCCGACCTCATCGGCGGTGTCTCGCTGGACGACAAGGACGACAGCCTTGCCGCCGTGCTGCTGGACCTGCAGCAGGGCTACGCCATCCAGGCCAGCGAGGCGATCGCCGGCAACGTGCTCAAGGCGCTGGCCAGGCTGGGCCCGACGCATCGCGGCTACGTCGAGCACGCCAACTTCGTGGTGCTGCGCTCGCCGGACGTACCCTCGATCCTGGTCGAGACGGCCTTCATCAGCAATCCGACCGAAGAGCGCAAGCTGCGCGACCCGGCGCACCAGCGCGAGCTGGCCGAGGCGGTGACGGGAGGCGTGCGCAATTATTTCGAGGCCACGCCGCCGCCGGGCACCTGGTTCGCCGCGCAGGCGATGCGCCGCACCGGCACGCTCGCGTCGGCCACGGAGGTTGCCACGCCGGCGGCCGATACCCGCGCCGACGCCAACGTGCGCGACCTGCACAGGGTCGCGCGCGGCGAGAGCCTGGGCAGCATCGCGCGCCAGTACGGCGTGAGCGTAACCGCGCTCAAGAGCGCCAACCGGATGAGCAGCGACACGGTGCAGGCAGGCGCGGTGCTGGCCATTCCAGCCGGTTAGTCGGCGTTTTCCCGGGGCGCGTGCGAAGACCAGTCCCGGCTTGATCGCCCGAACATCACGGGTGCGGTTCACGTGCCACACCCATTAAGCTTGCGCGATGCCTGTCATCCGCCAGCTTCCTCCCGACCTCATCAACCAGATTGCCGCCGGCGAGGTGATCGAGCGCCCGTCCTCGGTCGTCAAGGAACTGGTCGAGAACAGCCTCGACGCCGGCGCCACGCGGATCGAGGTGGACATCGAGCAGGGCGGGGCGCGGTTGATCCGCGTGCGCGACGACGGTGGCGGCATCGCCCCGGACGACCTGCCGCTGGCAGTGGCGTCGCATGCCACCAGCAAGATCGGCAGTTTCGACGATCTGGAACACGTGGCCAGCATGGGGTTCCGTGGGGAGGCGCTGGCTTCGGTGGCCTCGGTCGCGCGCTTCGCGCTGACCTCGCGCACGCGCGCCGGCGACAGCGCGTTCCGGCTCGAGGTGGACGGCGGGCGCATGCAGCCCGTGCGGCCGGCGCAACATCCGGTCGGCACCAGCGTCGAGGTGCGCGACCTGTTCTTCAACGTGCCGGCGCGCCGGAAGTTCCTGCGCGCCGAGCGCACCGAGTTCGCGCATATCGACGACCTGCTCAAGTCGCTGTCGCTGGCGCGCCGCTCGGTGGAATTCCGCCTGAGCCACAACGGCAAGCCGTTGCGCCTGTTCAGGGCCTGCCAGGATCAGGCGACGGCGCTGGCGCGCGTGGCCGAGGTGCTGGGCGAGGGCTTTCCGGGGCAAAGCCTGCACATCGAGCACGCCGCGGCCGGCATGCAGCTGTCCGGCTGGGTCGGCCTGCCGACCGCCTCGCGCGGACAGGCCGATGGCCAGTACTTCTACGTCAACGGCCGGCTGGTACGCGATCGCGTCGTCGCCCACGCGGTGCGCCAGGCCTATGCAGACGTGCTGTTCCACGGCCGTCACCCGGCCTTCGTCCTCTATCTGGAGCTCGACCCGGCGGGCGTGGACGTCAACGTGCATCCGGCCAAGCACGAAGTGCGTTTCCGCGAGCAGCGGCTGGTGCACGACTTCCTGTTCCGCAGCCTGCACGAAGCCCTGGCGCAGACCCGGGCAGGACAGGCGGCGTCGCCGCAGCCCGAGCCGATGGCGGCCCCGGCGCCGGCCTATGCCTATGGCGGACCGGCACCCGCGCGCCCTGCGGGCTTCGCGCAGAGCCGGCTCAGCCTCGGGCTGCGCGACGAGCCGCTGGCCGACTACGCCACGCTGTTGGGCGAGTCCCCGGCGGCGGGCGCCGTCATTGCCACCGCGATGCCCGAGGCGGACGAGCGCGAGGCGCCGCCCCTGGGTTTCGCGATCGCCCAGCTGAAGAACATCTACATCCTCGCCGAGAATGCGCACGGCCTGGTGCTGGTGGACATGCACGCGGCCCATGAGCGCATTACCTACGAAAAGCTCAAGGCCGGCCGCGCCTGCAGCAGCCTGCGCTCGCAGATGCTGCTGGTCCCGCTCAACCTGTCGGTGAGCGCGAAGGAGGCCGCGGCGGCCGAGGAGCACGCCGACGCGCTGGCCGACTGGGGCCTGGAGCTTTCGCGCAGCGGCCCCTCCACCGTGGTGGTGCGGCGCATACCCGCGCTGCTCGAGGGTGCCGACGTCGGCCAGCTGACCGCCGACGTGCTGGCCGAGCTGGCCCAGCACGGCAGTTCACGACGCCTGCAGGAGCTGGAAAACGAGCTGCTTTCCACCATGGCCTGCCATGGCTCGGTGCGCGCCGGTCGCCGGCTGACCCTGCCCGAGATGAACGCACTGCTGCGCGAGATGGAGGCGACCGAGCGTTCCGGGCAGTGCAATCACGGACGCCCGACCTGGGTGCAACTCTCCCTGGGCGAACTGGACCGGCTGTTCCTGCGCGGCCGGTGATCGCGCGGCGCCGTGCGGGACGTGGCGCGCGGTGGTCGCGCACGGGTGCGCTGCTCCAGGGCACGTGCGTGCGCTCGTCTATACTCGAGGGCATTTCCCGCTGGAGAGCCCCATGCTTCGCGCCAGCCTGTTCCTCGCACTCACGACTTTGGGAGCCGTTGCCGTGCACGCCGCCGAGACCGATCCGTACACCCGCCAGATCGAACAGTGGCGCGCCGACCGCGTGGCGCGGCTGACCGCCCCGGATGGCTGGCTGAGCCTGATCGGGCTGGAATGGCTGCACGAGGGCGCCAATCGTGTCGGCCGCGCCGCCGACAACGACATCGTGCTCAAGGCCGGTCCGGCGCACCTCGGCACGGTCACGCTCGCTGCGGACGGCAGCCTGCACATCGCGTTCGACGAGGGCGCCGGCGCCACCATCGACGGCCAGCGCACCAGCGCGGCGGCGCTGGTCGACGACATGCACGCCGGTGCAGCGGGTCCGACCCTGGTGCGTTTCGGCAGCGCGAGCTTCTACGTGATCGACCGCGAAGGCCGCAAGGCGCTGCGCGTGAAGGACCCCGAGGCACCGACCCGCGCGCACTTCGCGGGCATCGATTATTTCCCGATCGATCCGTCCTGGCGCGTCGAGGCCGACTGGGTGCCCTTCGCGCCGGCGCACAAGCTGGAAATCGGCTCGGTGATCGGCACGATCGATGCGGTCGATGTGCCGGGCAAGGCCGTGTTCCAACGCGACGGCCACACGTTCGAACTGATGCCTTACCAGGAGGAACCGGGCGGCGAGCTGTTCTTCGTGATGGCCGACCGCACCTCCGGCAGGGAGACCTACGGTGCCGCGCGCTTCTTCTACGCCGCGCTACCCAAGGGCGGTCTCTCGCAGCCGGGCAAGCTGGAGCTGGATTTCAACAAGGCCTACAACCCGCCCTGCGCGTTCACGCCGTTTGCCACCTGCCCGCTGGCGCCGCCGGAGAACCGCCTGGACATCGCGGTGACCGCCGGCGAGAAGAAGTATCGCGGCGGGCATTGATCGTCTTTTGCCGGAGCAGGGGCTATCACTGCCCCTTGAACGCGGCCTTGCGCTTCTCGAGGAATGCGCTCGTCCCTTCGCGCATGTCCTCGGTGGCAAACGCCAGCGCAAAGCCTTGCGTCTCGAACTCCAGGCCCTGGTCCAGTGCCGTCTCGCCGCCGAGCAGGATCGCATCGAGGATGCCCGCGGCGGCCAGCGGCGCGGCCGCGGCCAGCTGGTCGGCCAGCGCGTCGACGGTTTCATCGAGCGCCTCGGGCGCCACCACGCGGCTGACGAGGCCCAGCTGGTAAGCGCGCTGCGCTCCGATCGGCGCGCCCGTCAGGCACAGCTCCAGCGCCGCGCTGCGGCCGGCCAACCGCAGCAGGCGCTGGGTTCCGCCGAAGCCCGGGATCAGGCCCAGGTTGATTTCCGGCTGGCCGAACTTCGCCTTCTCGCTCGCCACGCGCAGGTGGCAGGCCATCGCCAGTTCCATGCCGCCGCCCAGGGCAAAACCCTGGATGCGCGCGATCACCGGCTTGCCCAGTCGCTCGATCGTGCTCATCAGGCGCTGACCGGTGCGCGAGAAGGACTGCGCCTGCACCGGCGTGTAGCCATTCATCTCGGCGATGTCGGCACCGGCCACGAAGGCCTTCTCGCCCGCGCCGGCCAGCACCACTGCGCGCACCGCGTCGTCCTGTGCCGCCTGGGTGAAGGCGAGGGTCAGCTCGTTGAGCGTGTCGCGGTTGAGCGCGTTGAGCTTGTCGGGACGGTTGACGGTGATGACGCGCACCGCGCCGCGGTTGGCAATCTCCAGGTTGCGATAGGCCATGGAAGCGCTCCGGCAAAGGGAAACGCGCATGTTAACGCGGGAACCTTTGGCGCCGCCCGGTTTCGAAGCAGTCGCCGGACGCGGCGCTGCATGGCGCCGCCATTTGCCCTTAGCATGGCCGGTAACGTCGATGGTGGAGGCAAGGCATGACACGACTGGGTGGGCTGGCGCTTGGCATGCTGCTGCTGGGAAGCGTTGCGCATGCGCAGGACCGCGCCGCCGCGTCGATGTCGCAGGTCAAGCTGGACAAGCACAAGCTTTCCTACGCGATCGGCTACCAGATCGGCAGCCAGTTTGCCGGCGGCGAGCCGGACGTCGACCTGGCCACCGTGCAGAAGGCCATGGCCGACGCCTACGCCAAGCGCCATCCGTCCGTTCCGATGCAGGACATGCATGCCCAGCTCGAGCGGCTGGAACAGCAGATGCACGCCAACGCCGTGGCCGAGTTCGAGCGCATCGCCCAGGCGAATGCGCGCAAGAGCGCCGCGTTCATGGCGCAGAACCGCAAGCGCCCGGGTGTGGTGCAACTGCCCTCGGGCATCCAGTACGCGGTGATCGAGTCGGGCAAGGGCACCGAGCGCCCCACGGTCACCAGCACGGTGACGGTCAACTACCGGGGCATGCTGGTGGACGGCACCGAGTTCGACAGTTCGTGGGCGCACGGCGCGCCGGTCACCTTCCAGGTCGACAAGGTCATTCCTGGTTGGCAGGACGTGATCCCGCGCATGCATGTGGGAGATCGCTGGAAGGTGGTGATCCCGCCGCGACTGGCCTACGGGGAGCGTGGGCAGTTGCCGCGCATCGGCCCCAACGAGGCGCTGGTGTTCGAGATCGAGCTGCTCGAGATTTCCAAGTAGGGGCGGTCCTCCCGCTGTCGCGGGCCGGGCCATGGAAACCCGTTCGCGTAGCGAGCGCCGGGGCAGGCACGTCGGGGGGGGGCGCCGGCGTCGACGCGCACAGTCATGCTTGCGCGCATCGGCTAAAATCGCGCGGATGCCACACGTCCCTCCCGCCCCCCTCGCCCCGCTCACGCCCTGCATCGGCATCTGTCGACTGGACGCGCGCGGATGGTGCGAGGGTTGCCTGCGCAGTGGCGAGGAGATCGCGCGCTGGCGCAGCATGGACGAGGCCGAGCGCCAGCGGTACATGCGCGAGATCCTGCCTGCGCGCGCGAGGGTGTGATGGGGGCCACCCCGGCTCGGCCGATCGAGCGCGTGTTCGACGCGCTGCCCCGGGCCTTGCGATCGCTCGCCGATCCGCCGGCGGCCCCGGGCTGGAACCATGCCCAGATGGCCGACCTTCTCGGCGACGCGCCCAGACGTGCCGCGGCGGTACTGATCGGCGTCCGCGAGGGCGTGCAGCCCCGGCTCGTGCTCACCGTGCGCACCGCCCATCTGCAGTCGCACGCGGGGCAGGTGGCGTTTCCCGGTGGGCGGCGTGACCCGGGCGACATCGACGCGGTCGATACCGCCCTGCGCGAGAGCGAGGAGGAGATCGGACTTGAACGCGCGCTGGTGCAGCCACTGGGCTTCCTCGATTGTTTCGAGACGATCAGCGGCTATTGCGTCACCCCGGTGGTCGCGCGCGTTGCCGAGCATGCGGTGCTGTATCCGACTCCGGCGGAAGTGGCGGAAGTGTTCGAAGTGCCTTTCGCCTTCTTCCTTGAACCGTCGAATCTGCGGCGCTATGTGATGGATTACCGCGGCCATCGGCGGGCCATGGTCGAGTTCGTCCACGGCGGTCACCGTATCTGGGGCGCCACCGCCGCAATGTTGCTCAACCTGCTCGAACGGATGGAACACGCATGGGCCTGTACACCACGCTGATCGACGCGGCCACGCTGGCCGCGATGCCACCGGACAAGGTGCTGATCGTCGATTGCCGGGCCGACCCCGCCGGCGCGGGCGCCGCCGATCCGGACAAGCCCGGGCGCGAGTACCGCGAAGCGCATATCCCCGGTGCGGTGCATGCCAGCCTGGAGCACGACCTGTCCGGCCTCGAACGCAAGGGTCAGGGCCTGGGGCGTCACCCGTTGCCGCTGGCGCAGGCGTTTTCCGCCGTGCTCGGGCGTTGGGGCTGGCGCCCGGGCCTGCAGGTGGTGGCCTACGATGCCGGCAGCAGCGCGCTTGCGGCGGCCCGGCTCTGGTGGCTGCTACGCCTGGCCGGTGTGCACGAGGTTGCCGTGCTCGACGGCGGTTTTGCCGCCTGGCGCGAAGCCGGGCTGCCGGTCGAAAGCGGCACGGTTGCACGCGCGTCCAGCCAGGTCGACCTGCACTTCGACCCGGCCCAGGCGATTACCGACCACGCCGCGCTGCACGCCGATCCGGCGGCCGTGCTGCTGGATGCCCGCGCCGCCGCACGCTATCGCGGGGATACCGAGCCGCTGGACCGCGCGGCCGGGCACGTGCCCGGCGCACTCAACCGGCCCTACGCCGACAACCTCGATGCGAGCGGCCGCTTCAAGTCACCTGCGCAACTGCGTGACGAGTTCACCGCGGTGCTGGGCGCTACCCCACCGCGGAAGGTGGTGCACATGTGTGGTTCGGGGGTCACTGCGTGCCACAACCTGCTGGCGATGGAGCACGCCGGTCTCCACGGCTCGCGTCTTTACGCCCCATCGTGGAGCGGGTGGGTGAGCGATCCGTCGCGGCCCGTTGCCACCGGCGCGCGGTGAGCCAGGGAAGCCTGCAGGAGCGCTCCTGGACGAGCGTCATGCCTGCCTGGGCGAGGTCGTGCTCCCTGGTGCCTGTGCCGCTCAACCCTTGCTCTTCAACCGCGCCACCAGCTGCCGGAGGGTGGTCTGGGTTTCCTTGTGGAAATAGGCGTCGACGAAGGCGTCCAGCGGTAGCGCATCGACGTCCCGCCAGGCCGCCCGCAGGTCGGCGCGGGCCAGTTCGCGCGTGGCCAGCATGGCCTGGCGCGGCAGCGCCAGCAGTTCGGCCAGCCAATGGGCCGCGCGGGTGACCACCTGGTCCACGCCGGTCAGTTCGTCCACGAAACCGCAGGCCAGCGCCTGCTCGGCCTCGAGCATGGCGCCGGCGACCAGCAGCCGCTCGGCACGGTAGGTGCCGACCACCCGGCGCAGCGCGAGCTGGATGCAGTCGGGCACGATCAGGCCCACCTGCACTTCGTTGAGGCCGATCCGGAACGGACCTTGCGCCATCACGCGGTAATCGCAGAACAGCGCCAGCACCGCGCCGCCCGCGGGGCTGTGGCCGGTGATCGCCGCCACTGCCGGCACCGGCAGGTGGGCGAGGTCCGCGCACAGGGCGAACAGGGCACGCCAGTAAGCGCGCACCCCCGCACGGTCGCGCTGCAGCAGCTCGGGCACGTCCACACCGGCGGAGAACAGGCCCGGCGCGCCGGAGATCACCAGGCCGCGCGCACCGTCGCGTGGCGCCTGGGCAAGGGCGTCGCGCAAGGCGGCAATCAGGTCCATGTTCAGTGCATTGACCGGCGGGCGGGCCAGGCGGATCTCGGCGATGTCGCCGTCGTGCGGGAGGATGTCGAGCATGGCGGTTCCTTGTGGTTGGCGTCGGGTTCTGGGTGTCGCCCCCGTGGGAGCGCGGCTGGACGTGACCCTCATGCATCCGGTCGCGCCCAGGGTGCGCTCCTGCACGGTATGCAGGGCGCTTACTCGTCCGCCGCCCAGCGGTAGTGCACCGCATAGTCGAGCGTCGCCTTGCCACCGGCCGGCACGTTTACCTTGAACTCCAGCACATCCGGCGACTGGCGGCTCGGCTTGATCGAGGAGGACGCCAGGGTCCATTCGCGCCAGCGGCCCGGATGCTCGCGGACGGTCACCACGCGCGCCGCTTCGCCGGCGTTGGCGAGGGTGATGCGGAAGGCCTCGTCCATCGTGCGGGCGGCCTTGTCCAGCTTGAACGATGTGCGCTCGCGCTCGGCCCGCAGGTCGAAGGCAGTACCCAGCGTGAGGTCCACGTTGCCACCCTTGGGGGTGTCTTCGATGCGGCCCTCGCCGAGGAATTGCGGCGTGCCGCGGTTGTCGTTGCCAAGTACCCGCAGGTAGCCGGCCGGCAGGCTGTCGAAGGCGGCAAAGTGCAGCGTGCTTTCGATGGTGTTGCCGCCACCGGTCCCGAAGTCGGGCGCGAGCATGGGTTGGGGCGGTGTCCAGCTGTTGCCGTTCTCGTAGAGCGCCGTGCGCTCGCAGGGGAGCGTGCGGGTTGCGTAGAGCGGGACCTGGCTGACGCTGCCATCCGGCAGGTCGACCGGCTGCGGCAGCGTGTACAGGCGGTAATCGCCGAGCGGGGACTGTTGCGGCATGTCGGCGGCCCCGGCCTTGTAGGCGCGAGCCATCGCGACCATCGGCCGCGGCGCCTCGGCCTTGGCGAAGCGCGGCTCCCCGGCGACCAGCTTGAGCGTGGCGTCGCGCCAGTCGCGGCCGCTGCGGTTGGCGATGCTGGCGCGCGACTCGAACTGCATGCGGCAGGCATCGCCCGGCGCGAGCGTGCCCACGTAGGCGGCGCGCCAGCCCAGGCCCGCGGTGGGGTAGCTCAACGTGGCGGTGGCGTTGCCGGGACGGCCGGCATC
Organism: Frateuria sp.; assembly: GCF_035695185.1. Taxonomy (GTDB): domain Bacteria; phylum Pseudomonadota; class Gammaproteobacteria; order Xanthomonadales; family Rhodanobacteraceae; genus Frateuria_A. Next base: position 7,179 of record NZ_DASSES010000045.1, on the reverse strand, counting down.
CACGCGCAGGCGCAGGCTGGCGCCGGTCGGGAAGTCGCCGGCGGAGCTCCGCACTGCAGCGTAGTCGCGCACCAGGGTGGTGCCGACAGCACCCTTGACCAGCAGGCCGTTGCCGGCGCGCTGCAGGGTGCCCTGTGCGAGCGTTTCGCCATTCCCGCCGAGCACGCTGACCTCCCGGCCGACCAGCCCGGCCAGCGCGGCCTCGTTGCCCTGACCCAGCAGCAGGCGCTGGGAAATCACGCGGGCCCGGCCGTCCGCAAAGGAGAGCGCGATGGCTTCGGGATCGAGGTAGAGCGGCAGGTCACCCAGGGTGATGTCCTGCGTGCCGGCCTTCAGCTGCAACATGCGCTGTTCGCGCGCCACTGCATGACCTTCGCCCACGCTGCCGTCGCCGGCGGCGGTATACAGCGAGGGACTGTCACTGCGATAGAGGGTCAGTTCGGTAGCGGTGGCCGCCTGTACGGCCGGGGTGAAGCAGGCCGCGAGGCAGGCGCAGGCGAGGGCACGGCGAGCGGGCAGGGTCATGACGGGCTCCTTCGTGGGGAAGGCCCATCATAGAGGCAGGCGCGCGGCCGCAGGGTGGGAGCCAGCCCACCCGAGCCAGCGGGGGCGGTGCAGTGGACCGACGCCAGCCCTAAGGGGTGTCTGCCGCTGCCCGGATCGAATCGGGCAGCGGGACAGGCTTGCCGCTGGCCGGGTCCATCCAGACCATGACGACGTGGCCGTCGCCGTACAACCGCTCGGGAGCCTGGGCGTCGAAGATGCGATGGCCGATGGTCATCGAGGTCGTGCCCAGGCGCTCGCAGAAGAGCTCGACATGCAATTGCGCCGGCCACTCGATCGGGCGGCGATAGTTGAGCTGGACCGCAGCCATCACCGGCATGGCGTGCTCATCGAACCAGGGGCCCGGGACATGGCTCAGCCACTGCAGCCGCGCCTCCTCCAGGTAGGTGAGGTAGTTGGAGTTGTTGACGTGGTTGAACGCGTCCAGGTCGCGCCAGCGTACCGGCAGCACCGCCGTGAACAGCGGCGTCGACGCCAACGGCGGGTGCTGTTCGGCGGCGACTTCGACCGCCGCCTTCTTCGTCGACTTGCGCGGGCTCATGGGGCCTTCTTCTTGCGGGGCATGGGTCGGTGCTTGTCGGCCGAGGCAATGTGCTTGAGCGTGTTCCTGGTGCGCTTGGCGGCCGGCTGCCCGGCGGCCTGTGCGGGTGCCGGGGGCGCTTTCAGATGCGGCAGCAGGAAGCGCCCGGTGTGCGATTCGGGAGTGCCGGCGACTTCCTCCGGCGTGCCGGCGACCAGGATGCGGCCACCGCCCGCGCCACCCTCCGGGCCGAGGTCGACGATCCAGTCGGCCGTCTTGATCACGTCGAGGTTGTGCTCGATCACGACGACGGTATTTCCCTGGTCGACCAGCTGGTGCAACACATCCAGCAACTGCTCGATGTCGTGGAAGTGCAGGCCGGTGGTGGGCTCGTCGAGGATGTAGAGGGTGCGGCCGGTGTCGCGCTTGGACAGCTCCTTGGAGAGCTTCACGCGCTGCGCCTCGCCGCCGGAGAGCGTGGTCGCGCTCTGGCCGAGCTTGATGTAGTCCAGGCCCACCGCGCGCAGGGTGTCGAGCTTGCGTGCGATGGTCGGCACGTTCTCGAACAGCTTGAGCGCGTCCTCGACCGTCATGTCGAGCACGTCGGCGATCGTGTTGCCCTTGTAGTGGATCTCCAGCGTCTCGCGGTTGTAGCGCTTGCCGTGGCAGACGTCGCAGGGCACGTACACGTCGGGCAGGAAGTGCATCTCCACCTTGATCATGCCGTCGCCTTCGCAGGCCTCGCAGCGTCCGCCACGCACGTTGAAGCTGAAGCGGCCCGGCGTGTAGCCGCGGGCGCGCGCCTCGGGCACCTGCGCGAAGAGTTCGCGCAACGGCGTGAACAGGCCGGTGTAGGTGGCCGGGTTGGAACGCGGCGTGCGGCCGATCGGCGACTGGTCGATGTCGACCACCTTGTCGAACAGGTCCATGCCGCTGACCGACTCGAACGGCGCCGGCTGCGCGCTGGCGCCGTTCAGTTCGGAGGCGGCCAGACGGAACAGGGTATCGTTGACCAGCGTGGACTTGCCCGAGCCGGACACGCCGGTGACGCAGGTGAACAGCTTGGCCGGAATCGCCAGGTCGACATGCTTGAGGTTGTTCCCATGCGCGCCCGTGAGGCGCAGCCAGGATTCCTCGTCGACCGGCTTGCGCCGTTCGGTGGGCACTTCGATGCTGCGCGTGCCGGACAGGTACTGGCCGGTCAGCGAGCGCTCGGAAGCAAGGATGTCCTTCAGCGTGCCCTGCGCCACCACCTCGCCACCGTGCACGCCGGCGCCGGGGCCGATGTCGAGCACGTGGTCGGCCATGCGGATGGCATCCTCGTCGTGTTCGACCACGATCACCGTGTTGCCCAGGTCACGCAGCCGCGTGAGGGTGCCGAGCAGGCGTTCGTTGTCGCGCTGGTGCAGTCCGATCGAGGGCTCATCGAGCACGTACATCACGCCGACCAGGCCGGCGCCGATCTGGCTGGCCAGGCGGATGCGCTGGGCTTCGCCGCCGGAGAGCGTGTCGGCCTGGCGGTCCAGCGTGAGGTAGTTGAGGCCAACGTCGTTGAGGAAGGTCAGCCGCTCGCGGATCTCCTTGACGATCTTGGCCGCGATCTCGCCGCGCCAGCCGGTGAGGCTGAGCTGCTCGAAGAAGGCCAGCGCGTCGTCGATCGAGCGGTTGGTCAGCGCCGGCAGCGCGTGATCGGCGACGAACACGTTGCGCGCCGAGCGGTTCAGGCGCTGGCCTTCGCAGGTGGGGCAGGGATGGTCGCTGATGTACTTGGCCAGCTCCTCGCGCACCGCGGTGGACTCGGTTTCCTTGTAGCGCCGCTCGAGGTTGGGAAGGATGCCCTCGAAGGCGTGCTCGCGGGTCACCCGGCCGCCGCGTTCGGTGAGGTAGCGGAAGGCGATCTTCTCCTTGCCGCTGCCATACAGGATCGCCTGCTGGACGTGCGGGGACAGATCGCGCCAGCGGGTGTCGACGGCAAAGCCGTAGTGCGCGGCGAGCGACTGCAGCATCTGGAAGTAGTGCGGGTTGCGGCGGTCCCAGCCGCGGATCGCGCCGCTGGACAGCGGCAGCTCCGGATGGCCGACCACGCGCGCGGGGTCGAACACCTGGGTCACGCCCAGGCCGTCGCAGCTCGGGCAGGCGCCGATCGGCGAGTTGAACGAGAACAGACGCGGTTCGAGTTCCGGCAGCGAGTAGTCGCAGACCGGGCAGGAGTAGCGCGAGGAGAACAATTGCTCGGGCGCCTTGTCGTCGTCCATGTCGACCACGATCGCCAGCCCGTCACCCAGGCGCAGCGCGGTCTCGAACGACTCGGCCAGGCGCTGCTTGAGGTCCTCGCGCGGGCGGAAGCGGTCGATCACCACCTCGATGGTGTGCTTCTGGCGCAGGGTCAGCGGCGGCACGGCATCGAGCTCGTACACCACGCCGTCGACGCGCGCGCGCACGAAGCCCTGCGCGCGCAGCTGGTCGAACACCTGCACGTGCTCGCCCTTGCGCTCACGGACCACCGGCGCGAGCAGCATCCAGCGCTTCTCCGGGTCCAGCGCCAGCGTGCCATCCACCATCTGGCTGACCGTCTGCGCCTCCAGCGGGATGGCGTGGTCCGGGCAGCGCGGCGTGCCGACGCGGGCGTAGAGCAGGCGCAGGTAATCGTAGACCTCGGTGATCGTGCCGACGGTCGAGCGCGGGTTGTGCGAGGTCGACTTCTGCTCGATCGAGATCGCCGGCGAGAGGCCCTCGATGGTGTCGACGTCGGGCTTTTCCATCATCGACAGGAACTGGCGCGCGTAGGCCGAGAGCGACTCGACGTAGCGGCGCTGGCCTTCGGCGTAGATCGTGTCGAAGGCGAGCGAGGATTTGCCCGAGCCGGACAGCCCCGTGATCACGATCAGGCGATCGCGCGGCAGGTCCAGGTCGACGTTCTTGAGGTTGTGCGTGCGGGCGCCGCGGATGCGTATGGTTTCCATGCGCGCAGAGATATGGGGGAGACCGGCCACTATACCAACCTGCCGAGGTCAGAAATTGAGTGCCCCGTATCGCGCGCGCCGGAGATCTCCTCCCCGTAGGAGCGCACCGGCGCGGAGCAGCCGGATTCCGGGCGCTACGCCTTCCGCCGGGCGGCCGGCTGTGGCCAAATAACCGGCCCGGCGACGAGGAAGTGGCGATGCCCAAGCGAACCGTGACGGGCCTGGCCCTGCTGCTGGCGACAGGCGCCGCGCTGGCGGCCTCGCCCAAGCCGCCCAGCGAGGCGCAGGTGCGCCAGCTGATGGGCGTGTTCGGCATGGATCGCATGCTCGGCCAGATGAACACGCAGATGGCGGCGATGATGGCGCAGCAGCTGCCCTGCGTCCCGGCCAGCTACTGGCAGGGTTTCATCGATGCGAAGGGCGTGCAGGAGCTCACCGCGCGCATGGTGCCGATCTATCGGCGTCATTTCAGTGCCGCCGACATCCAGGGGCTGCTCAGGTTCTATCGTTCGCCGTTGGGCAAGAAGGTGATTGCCGAGATGCCCGCGACCATGGCCGAGGGCATGCAACTGGGGGAGGAATGGGGTCGTGAGCGGGCCCAGGCGATGCTGGCCGAACTGCAGAAGGGCGGCCGGATCGATGCCCAGGGGCGCTGCCCGGCCGCGCCCGCGGCCACTCCGGGCGCGGCGCTGGCAGCACCGGCACCGGGCGGTTCCTCGGCCGGGCCGTGAGCGGGCTGCTTAAAGATTGACCAGGCCGCGACGGCGCGGCTATACTTCGCCGTTCACCACGGCCGCTACGCGCGTGGCGAAACCCAAGAGAATAACGACAGAAGGGACAATCCCATGAGTTATGCAGTCATCAAGACCGGCGGCAAGCAGTACCGCGTCCAGCAGGGCGACGTGCTGCGCGTGGAGCTGCTGGATGCCGAGGAAGGCGCCAACGTGAGCTTCGACCAGGTGCTGCTGGTCGGCTCGGGCGACTCCGTCAACGTCGGCGTGCCGACCGTTGCCGGCGCCACCGTTTCGGCCACCGTGCGTCGCCACGGCCGTGCCGACAAGGTGCGCATCATCAAGTTCCGCCGCCGCAAGCACCACAAGAAGCAGATGGGGCACCGGCAGCATTTCACCGAAGTCGAGATCACGGGCATCAACGCCTGATACACCAGCCGAGGATTTAAGTCATGGCACACAAAAAAGGCGTAGGTTCGTCCCGCAACGGTCGCGACTCGAACCCGAAGTACCTGGGCGTGAAGGTCTACGGTGGCCAGGCCATCGAGGCCGGCAACATCATCGTCCGCCAGCGTGGCACCAAGTTCCATGCCGGCACCGGCGTGGGCCTGGGCCGCGACCACACCCTGTTCGCGCTGACCGACGGCGTGGTCGAGTTCAAGACCCGCGGCGAGAACAACCGCAAGTTCGTCAGCGTCGTCAAGGGCTGATCGCTCCCGACGCTGCAGCGAAAGCCCCGCTCCGGCGGGGCTTTTGTTTTTTGTGAAGCAAGGATCGGCGAGCGGGGAACGGGGAACATGCAGCTCCCCGGTTAACCTCGAGCTTCCTTGTCTGGTTCTCCCTCCTGTACCGGTTTCCCATGCCATGAAATTCGTCGACGAAGCGATCATCAAAGTCCAGGCCGGTGACGGCGGCAACGGCTGCGTCAGCTTCCGGCGCGAGAAGTTCATCCCGTTCGGTGGCCCCAACGGCGGCGACGGTGGCAGTGGAGGGTCGGTCTGGCTGGTCGCCGACGAGGGCCTGAACACGCTGATCGACTTCCGTCACCAGCGCAGCTTCAAGGCGCAGCGCGGCGAGAACGGCATGGGTTCGGACATGTACGGCAAGGGCGGCGAGGACACCACCATCCGCGTGCCGGTCGGCACCGTGATCACCAACGTCGACACCGACGAGGTGATCGGCGATCTTACCCAGCACGGCCAGCGCCTGTTGGTGGCCGAGGGTGGCAAGGGCGGGCTCGGCAACATCCACTTCAAGAGCTCGGTCAACCGCGCGCCGCGCAAGGCCACGCCCGGCACGCCGGGCGAGGTGCGCGAGCTCAAGCTCGAACTCAAGCTGCTGGCGGACGTGGGGCTGCTTGGCTTTCCCAACGCGGGCAAGTCCACCTTCATCCGTGCCGTCTCGGCGGCGACGCCGCGCGTGGCCGACTACCCGTTCACCACGCTGCATCCCAATCTGGGCGTGGTCAGCCTGGGCACAGACCAGAGCTTCGTGATCGCCGACATTCCCGGCCTGATCGAGGGTGCGGCCGAGGGCGCGGGGCTGGGCATCCAGTTCCTGCGCCACGTCTCGCGCACGCGCCTGCTGCTCCATCTGGTCGACATCGCGCCGATCGACGGTACCGATCCGGTCGAGCAGGTGCGCGCGATCGAGCAGGAGCTCTCCAAGTTCGATCCGGAGCTGCTGGAACGCCCGCGCTGGCTGGTGCTCAACAAGGCCGACGTGCTGCCGCAGGACGAGCGCCAGGCGGTCGCCGAGGACATCGTGGGTCGGCTGGAGTGGAAGGAGCCGTGGTTCCTGGTCTCGGCGATCGCGCGCGACAACACCATGGCGGTGTGCCAGCAGGTGCAACGCTTCTTCGAGTCGCAGCGCCAGGTGCGGGAAGAGCGCACCGACATGCAGCCGGGGGACGTACGCCTGCGGGGCGAGGGCGAGGTTCGCTGACGCGAGGCCGGTCGCGGTCATCTCGCCGGCGACACTCGGGCTGCCGGCTGGCGCTGCCGACCTGGGCAAAGGCCCGCCGGGCGATCGGCCGCAGGGCGGCATGACCGCGCCGGTGCGCAACCGGGCTGGACTGCCGGCTCGCGCCGCCCGCGTGCTGATCGGCTCTGGAGGCCAGGCCTCCGAATCGATACCTGGGCTTCTTCCAGGCATACGAAAAGGCCGGCTTGCGCCGGCCTTTCCATCAACCCTTTGAAGTGCCGAGCCGGCTTACGCCAGCTCGCGGATCTTCGCGTTGAGGCGGCTCTTGTGGCGAGCGGCCTTGTTCTTGTGGATCAGGCCACGCGCGGCGTAGCGGTCCATGACCGGCTGGGCGGCGGCGAAGGCTTCCACGGCGGCGGCCTTGTCCTTCGCCTCGATGGCCTTGACGACCTTCTTCAGGGCGGTGCGCACCATGGAA
>NZ_DASSES010000044.1:0-3086 GCF_035695185.1 Frateuria sp. | reverse complement strand
TGGCGCGTTCCCCCGCTCGACGCGCCGCCCGATCGCCGGGGCTCGCCCCGGCGATCGGGCACCAGAGCGGACAACCCGAGTGCTACATGTACCGGACAAGTTGGAGTGCTACCAACAGGGGGGTTCGCTGGCGTGGGGGCGCGGGGCGGCTACGGCGCCGCCGTGACCAGTTCGACGCCGCTGGCCTGCGCCGCCCGGCGCAGCGCGCCGTCGCTGGTGGCAAGCGGCAGGCCGCGTCGCAAAGCGAGTTCCAGATAGGTCGCGTCATAGGCGGTCAGCCGGTGCGTGCGCATGAGGTGCAGCAGCGTGTCGAACACCTGCGCCGGCCGCGTCTCGTCCGCCACCAGGGGGAGCGCGTCCAGCAGCCCGATCGCTTCCCGCACCTCCGCCTCCGTGATGCGGTTGCGGCGCTCGGCGATGCCGAGGCCGTTGGCGATTTCGGTGTGCCAGAGCGTCGGCACCACGGCGCCGCGCGCCCCGACCAGGGCCAGCATGGCGTCGGCCGCCGGGGTCGCCTCGTCCTCGAACAGCCAGGGGAACACGAAGGAGGCATCGAGCACGCAGACACTCACGCCGCCCTCACCGCCGCCCCTCGCGGATCAGCGCGGCGGGATCGAGGCCGCCGAGCCGCTTGCCGACGCGGAAGGCAAGGATGCGGGCGACCGGCGTGTCGCCCGGCGCCTGCCCGTGCGCCGTGAGGAACTGGTCAAGCTGGACCTCGGTCGCGAAGCCGAGCAGGCGGCGCAGGTCGGGTCCGGTCAGGCGCCCGGCCTGATACTCGGCGAGGCCGAACGCCTCCAGCGCGCGGCGGGACACGTCACCGGGCGCGCCGAGGCGGGGCGCGAGGTCGTCGGGGATGGGAAGGGTGACGTTCATGGGCGGAGGGTAATGGCGGGGATGGGCGGGAGGCAAATGCCGGGCGTTCGGCGCCTGACCTGACCCGTTATATTTTTACAAGAGAAGCCGTACCGCGAGGCCGTTGGCAGGCGCCTAGCAGGCCGCTGAAAAGCGGGGCGAATTTCGGGTGATTGTTCGCTTTTCGGCGGCATTTGTGTGTGGCTGGTACATCCGGTTCGGTCTGATGGGCGATTTCCGTGGTGGATGGGCCGGTGCGGACAGACTCCCGGTATCATGCCGCCGCTCCGAGCAGCTTGGGCAGGCGGATCAGGTTGTAGGCGGCCATCGCGAAGATGAACTGCCAGTTGATCTTCGGCAGCCCTCGGTGCCGCGCCTTGCGCAGTCCGGCGACCGTCTTGGCCCAGCCGAAGGCTTCCTCGATGCGCTTGCGAATGCGCAGGCTGACCGCATAGCCCGGATGGCGCGTGGTTCGGCCATCAATCGCCGAGCGCCGCCCGTTGTCGTTCTGCGCCACATGCGGCGTGACGTTGATCTCGCGCATCTCGGCGACGAAGTCCTGCGTGTCGAAGCCCTTGTCGCCGCCGACGGTGATGCGCTGAGGCCGGTCGGCATGCGGTTCTATCAGGTGCTGCGCGGCCAGCCGTTCGGCATGTCCCGAGGCGCGGGTGGCGGTGGCACCGACGATCAGGCCGTTACGGTTCTCCATGAGCACGTGCCCCATGAAACAGAGCTTGGCCTCCTTGCCCTGCCCCTTGCGGTAGAGCCGGGCATCGGGGTCGGTGGTGGAGGCGTGCGTCTCGTTGCTCCGTTTCTGACCGTGGAAATCCTGCTCCCCGTTGCGCCCCGGATCGGGCGGCGGACCGGAGCCATCCTTCGGTCGAAAACTCTTGGTGCTCGCCCACGCCTCCAAGAGCGTGCCGTCCACCGAGAAATGCTCGTCCGACAGCAGCGCCTTGACCTGCGGTTGTGCCAGCACGGCGACGAGGAACTTGGTCGCGATGTCGCCGTCCAGCAGACGGTCGCGGTTCTTGGTGAAGGTAGTGGCGTCCCATACCGGATCGTCCATGCCCAGCCCGACGAACCAGCGGAACAGCAGGTCGAAGTCGATGCGCTCGACCAACTGCCGCTCCGAGCGGATCGTATAGAAGGCTTGCAGCAGCAGCGCCCGCAGCAGCCGCTCCGGCGGGATGGATTCCCGGCCGAACGGCGAATAGAGCGCATCGAACTCCGCCGACATTGCCACCAGCGTCGCGTTCACGATCTCCCGGATCGCCCGCAACGGGTGGTCGGCGGGCACCCGCTTCTCAAGACTCACGTAGCTGAACAGCTTGCCGCTGACCGCGTCGCTCCCGCGCATTCCCACCCCGTCAACCCATCGACAGGGTCACAGGGAATCGCAATTCAGCCCGCGCCGCCAGTGCCGAATTTCCGCAGCCTGCTAATATGGCCTGTACGTGGTGGATGCTCTCCGCCGCGCGGATGAGCCTCTCCACGCGGGCGCCTTGCGCCGGCCGTCCCCGGATGGCGGCGCATCAGTAATCATGGAGTACAGCTGCATGAACGCACGCATCGTTCTGGTGCATGACGATCTGCTGGTCGTCCAAGAGATCGCCGACGCGCTGCGTGGAGTCGGGCACAGCGTTGCGGCCACCACCGACAGTCTGCTGGCGATTGGCGTATTGGACACTGACCGCCCCATCGACCTGTTGGTAACACGGGTGTTCTTCTTGGCTGGCCGGCCAACCGGTCGGCCTCACGGCGTGACACTCGCGCGCATGGCGAAGCAACGTGAACCTGAGGCCAAGGTCCTGTTCGTCGCGTTACCTTGGAAGCAGCGCCTGATCGGCGCTCTCGGAGAGTTCCTGCCGATGCCGGTTGCGGCAACCGATGTTGTGCAGGCGGTTAACCAAATATTGTCGGCTCATTCCTGAACCGCTGTGGGGTTAAGCCAACTCGCATGGCCTCGTCTCGATGTTCCGTAAAAGCCACCGCCACCGACTGCGCCAGCGAGCCGGACGAAGGTTCGGCAGAATGGCACTTTTCTCCCTACAATCCGTTGTGGCCACAACGACTATTCGCAGTCGTCGCTCTGGCCCACGACGATCGAATGGGCGGCGATATCTCCGCTATCTGTCGGCGTCATTCAACTTCTCGGCTGCTGCGTCCCCGGAATCCTCCAAATGGGCTGCACGGCCCTCATATTCTGCCGCGAGTTGAAGGAGAGCGCT
>NZ_DASSES010000043.1:0-40833 GCF_035695185.1 Frateuria sp. | reverse complement strand
AACCTCACCGAATACCTCTCCGAGCACGACGTGAAGGTGCGCTACCTGCACTCGGACATCGAGACCGTCGAACGCACCGAAATCATCCGCGACCTGCGCCTGGGCGAGTTCGACGTGCTGGTCGGCATCAACCTGCTGCGCGAGGGCCTGGACATGCCCGAGGTATCGCTGGTGGCGATCCTGGACGCCGACAAGGAAGGCTTCCTGCGCTCCACCGGCTCGCTGATCCAGACCATCGGCCGCGCCGCCCGCAACGTGCGCGGCAAGGCGATCCTGTACGCCGACGATGTCACCCGCTCGATGCAGGCGGCGATGGACGAAACCGCCCGCCGCCGTGAGAAGCAGATCGCGTACAACGAAGCCAACGGCATCACCCCGCAGACCGTCGTGCGCCGCATCGCCGACATCATGGAAGGCGCCCGCGCCGAGCCGGCCACCCGCGGCAGAGGCAAGGCCGCCAAGGGCGCGCGCGGCAAGGCCGTGGCCGAAGGGGCAGGGGAGTACGCCAACCTCACCGCCACCCAGGCCGCCGCCGCCATCCGCAAGCTCGAGGGGCAGATGTACAAGCACGCCCAGAACCTGGAGTTCGAGGAAGCCGCGCGGCTGCGCGACCAGATCCACAAGCTGCGCGAGCAGGTGATGCAGAGCTGACGCCCGCCTCGCTGTAGCTCCCTCTCCCCTCCGGGGAGAGGATTGGGGTGAGGGGCCACTCTCGCCTCGAACCACCATCGGGTCAAAAAGCTTGGCACGGCCCCCCACCCTTGCTAAACTTCGCGGCTCTTGGGCGGTTAGCTCAGCGGTAGAGCACTACCTTGACATGGTAGGGGTCACAAGTTCGATCCTTGTACCGCCCACCAAGAGTTGAAACGAAAAGGCCGGCGCATTGCGCCGGCCTTTTTCTTTGCGCGTCACCGCGGGAGACGCCGTCGCCTTTAGAAGCGATGGCCGCCCGTGCGAGGGGAACCGAGCCCCACGTTGCGTCGCGCGCCTTGTCGGGTTCCACGTCCCAGACGGGCAACCTAGGGCGTAGCCACTCGAGCGCATTGGTCATCAGGTCGCTGCCGTCCACATCTCGGCATTCAGTGCGGTTTAGGTGCACCGTCGCCAGCCGGCGACGCAGGGTCGTGCGTGACGAGATCGCACCCGGACCAAGCACTAAATGGTCAAATCATCGACAGCCCTGTCCTGCCGACTTGCGCCCGCGCTTTCAGGCGCTTACCCACAAGCACACACAGCTTATCCACAGACTTATTGTCTCGTCCGCTGAGACAGAGGCAACTATGATGGGAGCACCTAACACAGGGGGGAAGACCATGCCGAGTCTTACAGTTCGCGCTATGGCAGAAATGCTGCGCCTGCCGGCTCACGCGCAAGCCAGAATCCTGGCGGAACAAAAATACCCTAAGCAGGAGCCGCAGGCGTTTCGCACCCCCTACTATCAGCAAGCACTGGTGGGAATTCGGAATTACTTTCGTTCTGGGCGGAATGTTTCCCAGATATCAATCGCGATGAGCAAGATTGAAGGGCTCGGGCAGGAGGCGCGTCGATTGAATAATGGGCGTGTAATGACTTCCTTTCAAAAATCGACCTTGGCGGAGCGGGCGCTTATCCTTGAGAAAGTTCCACATTGGAGGTCGTCGCTCGGAACAGTCGAATTCAGGCTGTCTCCGGATCTAAATGTTCTCGAGAATGGTGAGAATCGGTTGCTGTTTTTTAACTTCAGGAATATGAAGTTCGATCCTGAAGTGGCGAAACTAACGGCAGAAATTTCACACTGGGTTCTGGAGCGAAACGGTATTAAGATGCCTATCGACCATATCGAGTATGTTGATCTATTCAGTGGGGATATCTACGCGATCAAAAAACGGAGGGCGGCAACTACGAAGGCTGTGGCGGAGAGTGCGAAAATCATTGAGACGCTCTGGCCAACCCTCTGACTAGACAGCGAGATACAAAATGGCTGATCTCGAAAATCGAGATGCCTTCTTCGGCGGTAGGCGGTTCGATGTAGAGCAGGCGCTCGATATGTTTGCCTACAGCTACGTGCACTTCCCTGCAGCAGGCCTCTACGACGTTCAGTCGCTCGGGAAATTCGCGAAAACCCTAAAGGATTGCCATATTTATTTCATTGGTTTCCTTCCACGGGTTTCTGTGCTTAATTCAAAACAAGATGGATCGGTTGTATCCATTGAACTTGGATTTCTTACCGAACGAAGGTGGGTGAGCTGGGATTTCCCCACGGGGTACCGTCTCAAAGAACTTGATGGCCTTTGGTTTGTAGAGGGTGAAGACGGGCAACGCTATGCGCCTACAGAGGAGCAAATCCTCCTTCGTCTTAGAGAGCAGCACGGGCCGCTACAGTTCGACGTCAAGTACATAGGTCAATCCTATGGGCGCGAGGGCTCACGCTCAGCGCTCGATCGGCTTATTAGCCATGAAACCCTTCAGAAGATCGCGCTGCGGCCGGCACCCTCGGGTCATGTATTAACTCTGCTACTAGTAGAGGTGCATCCGGCTAATCAAGTCCTCACCATACTTAACCCTTATGCCGAAGAGGAGGATTCTGATGGCTCAAGAATTCAAGCGGGGCTCGAAAAGCTCTATGGCACGAGCGAGCGCGAAAGGATAGCCCTGTATGAGGCGGCAATGATTCGGTACTTTCGTCCGGAGTACAACATTGAGTTTAAGGACAGTTTTCCGTCCACTCGCTTAAAGCTGCTGCAAGACTGCTATGACAAAGATTTTTCTGCAGTAGTCGCTGAGTTTTGTTTTGACGAGATCCCGTTTGTTCTTAAATCTGAAAGTGTTCAGGCGGCCGCGTATCACATCGTGAAGCACAGTCTCCACACCGCTTCGGACCGAAGGATGTTCTTTTCTAACGATGCTGCCGGCCGCTGACCTCTAGGCGGGCGTTCATATGGTGCGCTACACGCCAAGGCTGCGTGCCTGCCACGGAGACAAAGGTGTCAGGGACAATTTCCCTGCGTCGGTTGATTACCCCTGGCGAGCCGCCCCAGCGTGTGGCTGCCGCAGAACGAAAAATCCGGGTCAGAGTGCACTTTCCGGTCGTCTTACCTATTCGAACTAGCCGGATCAGAACCTCCTATCTCAGGTCCGTGATTGTTTGCTTGCGGACCGAACGGGATCGAGTTCACTTCCTAAGCGGCGAACAAACCGGGCGGCGGGAGCTAAGTCCACTTACGTCGTCCACGTGAAGGCGGAATGGAGCCAGGTTGACGCACGTCGGGAAGGCCGGGCCTAACGGCGTCAGCTTCACTTGCCGGATGGCAACGGGCCGGCCGGGCGCTCCTGCGGCTGCGGACGCGTCTCCGGCATGGTCAGGAACACGGGCAACACGGCCAGCGCGACGGCGGCGATCATGGCGCCCGGCGCGGCGTGCCAGCCGGTGCGCTGGACGAGAAGTTCGGCGAGGAAGGGCGTCAGGCCGCCGAACAGCGCGGTTGCCACGGTGACGCCGAGTGCCAGGCCGCTCAGGCGCCCTTCGCCCGGAAACTGTTCGGCGGTGGCGGAGGCGCCGACGGCGCTGACGCCGCCAGCCAGGAAGGCCAGCGTGATGGCGCCGCCCGCGATGGCCGCTTCATTGCCGCCGCCCATCAGCCCGAACATGCCCAGCGGAAGCAGCATGCCGGCGGCCGCCAGCCAGACCAGCACCGGCCTGCGACCGACCCGGTCGCAGAGTGCGCCGGCCAGGGGCGTGACCAGAATGACCGCCACGGCGGCAAGGGTGGACATCCACAGCGATCGGTCCTCGGCCAGGAGGCCTGCCGAAACGAGGAACGTCGGGACGTAGGTAATGCCCACGTAGTAGGTGATCGAGCCCAGCGCGGAGATGGCGAATGTCCGTAGCAGGGCGGGGCGATGGTGGACGAGCGTGTGGCGCAGCGGCGCCTCGGGCACGCTGTCTTCCCGCACCTGGCGGAGGAAGTCGGGCGATTCTTCCATGGTGGACCGGGCGACCCATACGCAACCGGCCAGCACCGCGCCCACCAGGAAGGGAATGCGCCAGCCCCACGCGTCCAGTTGTGCGGGGTCCAGCAGGCCGACCGTCAATGCGGAGACGGCGACGGCCAGCAGCGCGCCGATCTCGCTGGCGGCCGAAGCCAGCGACGTGATCAGGCCGCGACGATCCGCTTGCGCGCCTTCGAGCAGGTAGGCGACGACGCCGGTGTATTCGCCGCCGACCGAAAACGCCATGAAACAGCGCAACAGCATCAGCACCGCGCCCGCGGCCGGGCCGATCGCGGCGTAGCCGGGCAGCAGCGCCGTGGCGAGCATCGCCAGGGTCATCAGCATCATCGACAGCAGCAGCGTGCGTTGCCTGCCGATGCGATCGCCCACGTGCCCGAAGACCATCGCGCCCAGCGGGCGCATTGCATACGCGATGGCGAAACCGCCCAGCGTGGCCAGCAGCGATGTCTCGCCGCCCCCGAAAAACACCCGCGAGAGCACGGTGGCGAAATACAGGTAAAGCGTGAAGTCGTACCACTCCACCACCGTCGACAGCGCCGCGACCACCATGGAGGCGCGCGAGATCTCGGCGGCACTGTGCGGGTGGGTGTGCGGCATGCGGGGGCGGCCGGAAGCGGGCGGTGGTCCGATGGTAGCCGGGTCCTGCGCGACGGGTCCGGCACGCCCGGGCTCAAACGAGAAAAACCCGGGTCACAGTGCACTTTCCGGTCGTCTTACGTCCGTGACTGGTTGCTTGAGCTTTGCCCCATGCGCGAAAAAAAGGCCCCGCGAGCGGGGCCTTCATCATGGCGAGGCTTGCGCCGCTACCCGGGTCAGCGCGACCCGCCGCCCGTCGTCGCCGCGCCGGTCGCGCTCTTCGCCGACCACAGCTTCGCCTCCGGCTTGCCGCCCAGCATCTGGGCGCGCACCAGCGGAATCGGCGGGCCGCCGTAGCTCAGGAACTGGTCGTGGAATGCCTTCCAGCCCGTGCGGCCACCATGCGTGGCGGTCCAGTCCTGGCGCAGCTGCATGATCATCAGCTTGCCCAGCGTGTAGTTGAGATAGGCCGGGTCGTAGGTGCCGCGCGCGGCCTGCTGGCGGGCGTTGCCGGGGTCCTGGAAGGCCTTGTCCTTGAACATCTGCTCCGACTGGGCCAGGGACATGCCGCCGGTATGCAGGCCGATGGCGGACAGGAAGCGCACGTCGCGCAGCAGCGCATTGGTCAGCTGGCCGATGTGGACTTCCGGCGTGGCGCCGTCGACGCCGGCGTCGAACATCATCTCCTCGGTGTAGTGCGCCCAGCCTTCGGCGAAGGCGTAGCCGATAAAGAGCTTGCCGAAGATCCAGTCCACGCGGTTGGCGTGCAGGAAGTTCAGGAAGTGCCCCGGCCAGACCTCGTGCGCGGAGGTGAACAGCAGGTCGGCCTTGCCCGGGATGTAGGCCTTCTGCTCGGCCTTGGACCAGGACGGGTCCGGCGGCGCGATGTAGTACACCGACGGCAGGTTCTTCTCGTAGGGACCGGGGATCTCGATGTAGGCGAAGTTCGCGCGGTTGAACGGCGGGGCTTCCTCGACCTTGGCCTGCTCGGTGCCGGGGATGCTCACCAGGTCCTTGTCGACGACGAACTGGCGCAGGCCGGCGAGCTGGGCGCGCGCGCCCTCGACGGCGCCGCCGACCGGCTTGTCCGCGCTCACCTTCGCCACGCATGCGGTCAGCGGCTTGCCCGGCAGGTACTGGGCGCAGGCGGACTCGAGCGCGGCGGTGTTGCGCGCGAGATCCGCTTCGCCCGCGGCCTTGAGCTGGTCCAGCGGCAGGTCGACCAGCTCGGTCGCCTGCAGCATCCGGGAAAACTTCTGCGCGCCCAGCGCGTAATCCTGGGTGGCGTGCGGCTTCTGCGCCTTCAGCCAGTCGGCCAGCTCCCGCGAGGCCTTGATGGCGGCGGCGTTGCTGGCCTTGAAGCGCGCCTGCAAGGCCTGGTCCTTCACCCCGGCGAAGATGCCCGGCACGTCGGCCTTGAAGAAGTCGGCGTAACCGCCGAACGCGTTCACGCCCAGCTCGATGTACGAGGCGGGCAGCGGCAGCTTGAGGTTGGCCTTGATCTGCGCCAGCGCCTGCGGCAGTGCCTCCTGGTAGCGGATGAACGCGGCCATGCGCACGGGCAGCGGCGCGTAGGGACGGGTGAGGTACATGCTCGGCGACAGGTCGCCGGTGTAGAAGGCCGGGTTGCTGTACGGAAAGCCCGACTCCTCCAGCCAGAACAGCTGGCCGTCGATCGTCGCCAGCACGTAGTCGCGCCGGAAGCGTCCCGTCGCGTCCAGCCGGTCGTCCGTGAACGCCGCGAACGTGTCGCGCTGCGCATGCAGCCAGTCGGCGGTCGCCTTCAGGCCGGCGGGACTGTAGTCGGGCAGCCTGCCGTCGTACTCATGCTTGCCGGCGTTGGCGGCAAACACCGGGTTGTGCTCGAACGCCCCCTTGATGAAGGTGTCGACCGCCGACGCGAGGGCCGCGTCGTCGTTGGTCGGCGTGGTGGCGGCGGTCGAGGTCGCGGCCGGTGGTGCCGACGCGGACGGTGCCGGCGCGTCGGGCGAGCAACCGGCAAGGACGGCGGTAATGACTGCGGATAGCGTGAAGACGCGGAGCGTGCGCATGGTCGACTTCCTCTGGCGAATGCAAGACCGGCTGTAGTTTCTCGGCGGGTTATCCAATGAGGGAGGGCCACCCGGAGATTCGAGCCCGAACCCGAACGGGCCTCCGAAGGCAGCCTCACAACCATGCCCTCATGGACCGACCACTGTCGAGCGCTTTCGGGACCGGGCCGTCCGAAATTCCGGGTCAGGGCGCAGTTTCGGGATTACGGGCGGCTGCAAAGTCGACTCCGCCCCGGGGTTTTCCTGGCGAGAGCGCCCGAACTGGCCGTTTTTGCAATACATTGGCCGCGCGCTGGGGGGCATTGGCTCGTGGCCAAAATGGAGCGACGGTCCGTGCCAGTGCTGCTTCGATCGACACCAATCGTTGATGGAAGCAAAGGGTTATTGCGGGGCCCCCGGACGCTGATCGCCTTTTCCAGCAATCGCCAATCGAAGGGAATTCGAATGTCCGCACCATCGCTCGCCCACACCCCGCCCGTTCCGTTCTGGAACCGCTTGCGCGAGATCATGCGGTATCCCTCGCACATGAGCGCGATGATCACCATCGTCGCCCTGGCGATTGCCAAGCTGGCGGTTTTCCTGCCGTTCGGGCGCACGCTCGGCCTGATGGTGACCGTGGCCATGTACCGCTACGCATTCGAATGCCTGCGTGCTACGGCGAACGGTTACATGGAGCCGCCGGACCTGGCGCAGTCCGCCGATCGCAGCCTGGGTTGGAAGCAGATCTGGCTGATGCTGATCTTCATCGCCATTTCCATCGTGGGACTGGGGGTATTCGGACCCCGGCTTGGTGTCGCCCTGATGCTGTTCCTGGGCATTTGCCTGCCGGGCGCCACGATGACCCTGGCCATGAACGAGAGCCTCGCTGGCGCGTTGAACCCGGCGCAATGGATCGCGATCATCGCCCGCATCGGCTGGCCCTACGTTGCCGTCGTGGGCCTGTGCCTGGTCATCCTGATGAGCCAGCTCTATGCCGGTGCGTTCGCGGCGAAGGTGCTGCCGCCGTTCGTCGCGCTGATCATGGTGGGCGTCATCGCCAACTACGCGCTGGTGATGACGTTCCACCTGATGGGCTATCTGATCTACCAGTATCACGATGCGGTCGGCTTCGAGCCGGAAGCGCCCCAGGCGCTGCGGCCGCTCGGAAAGCCCGATCCCGATCAGGACGTGCTGGACGAAGTGGCGGCATTCGTGCGCGACGGCAACCCCGAAAGTGCCACGAGTTTGCTGCGGGGCCACTTGCGCAGTCGCGGTGGCACGCACGCCGTCCACACGCAATACCGGAAGTTGCTGGCGCTGGCCAATGATCGCGACGCATTGCTGCGTCATGGTCATGAGTATCTGAATATCCTGATGGCGCAGGAGAAGGATCGCCTTGCGCTGGGCCTGGTACGCGAGTGCAAGGCACTGGATCCGGCGTTCAGCCCCACCGAGGCCGGGCAGGTGACCCAGCTCGCCGGACTCGCCGCGCAAGGGGGGGAGGCACAACTGGCGCTGAGCCTGCTTTCAGGCTTCCACAAGCGCTTCCCCAAGAGCCAGGATATCCCGCAGAACTATCTGCTTGCCGCCGTACTCCTGCATGAGCGCATGAACCAGGACGAGCAGGCGCGCGCCCTGCTGACCTATCTCAGGGGGAACTATCCGGGCCATCCCCTGATGGCGGACATCGATGCGCGCCTGGCGCTGATCGAACGCACGATGGCGATTGCCAGGAAACCTGTCGCGAAGGCCTGACTATTGGAGGCTTGCGCAGCTTCGCGCCACCTCTCCCGAACGGAAGCACAAAGGCGGCCGGACGGTAGCTAGCCCTGCTGCAACAGGAACCGTGCCTTCGGCGCGAATTCGCTCTGCGCGAAATGCCGGGCGAGGTACTCGAGGCGCTCGCGTCGCTGTGGCGAAGCCTCGGGCGCATGCAGGGAGAACGCGAACCACGCGGCCGGCAAAGCCGGGAGGCTCGGATCCGCCCGGCCGATGGCATGCAGCAGCGCTTGCGCATCGGCTGCGGCACCCGTTCGCCACAGCAGGCGGACCAGCCGCAACAACACGCCCGGCGCGATGCGGGGGACGCCGGCGCAGGCCTTCAGGTAATCGTCCAGGATCGCCTTGAGTTCGCGGATCTCGGGTGGGGTGGTTGCGGGGAAGGACAACACGCGTGCCGCCGCCGCATCCACTTGCGCGGGCGTACCGCCATACCGCGCGCAGCGGTACAGCGCGATCACGACGTGCAGCTGGCCCGGTTCGTCGGCGTCGATACGCTCGAGCAAATGGCGCGCCGCGGCAATCTTGAGCTTGCCGATATGCTCGAGAGCCTGCGTGTACGCCCGCGCATGGCATTCGCGCTGTTCCTCGCGCTCGTCTTCCTCGACGAAGGCATCGCGTACACGACCGCAGCGGCGCAACAGCCAGGCCGATCCGGCCCCGAAGACCATGCCGCCCGCATGCGCATCGAACCCGATGTTCGCCCCGCTGTTGAGCCACAGGTTGAGCAGTTGCCAGCCGAGCCAGAACGGCAGCAACACCAGCGCCGGTACGCGGACGTAGTCGAACACGACGAAGAACCAGTAGAAGACGCGGATCCGGCGCAGGCCCCAGATCACGCAGTACGCGCCCATCAACGCCGCGATCGCGCCCGACGCGCCCAGGGCCAGCCCCTGGTCGCCCCAATGCCAGGCCACCGTCGCGAACGACGCGCCGAGGCCGCCGGCGAGGTAGAGCCCGAGATACCACCAGGGACCGAGCGCGCCCTCGACCAGCAGGCCGAGCATCAGCAGAAACAGCATGTTGCCCAGCAGGTGCTCCAGGCCCCCGTGCATGAACATCGCCCAGAACATGCGGCCTGGCTCGACGTGCGAAAAGCGCAGCGCGTGACGCGAGGTGAACGTGCTGTCGTAGATGCGCTCGAATTCGGCGCGTTTGGTATGCCATTCGGCGTAACCCGGGTCCGCCGGAACGACCACCCGGTCGTCGTGCAGCGCGGCAATGAACGCATGATCGGACTGGATCACGGCGATTTTCAGATCCGGCCGGGCCATCTGCATGGCCTTGAGCCGTTGCGCGCCATCCGGGCTGCCAGGGTGATCGCGTAGCCAGCTTTCATACGCCGGGAACTCGGTCCGGCCGAGCTGCGATTGGATGTAGTAGTCGCGCGCACGGCGCAGCACACGATCGTCGCCCGATTGCAGGAACAGATAGACGATGCAGTTGAGCAGAACCAGGGTCAGGGTGACCACAGGCGCGTTCGCCAGCGTCATCCGACGGTGCAGCGGCATGATCAACAAAGCGAATCCCCCCCAGGATGACGCGGCGCTATGTTCTCAGAATGCAGCGGACGGAACAGGTTTGAAATAGAAGGAGGGAAGGGGTTACGTCCATCGGCTGGCCGTAGGTGGCCCCCTGGGCGAACAAGCGTTGACCGGCAAGAACCCGGGCCAGCGTGCACAACGGACCGCGTCAGAGCCCGTCCTGTTGCGCCGAAGCTCCCGCTCTGCAAGGTCTGGTGGCTGGCCGGCTATCGAGGGGCTGCATGACAGGGAGGGCCTGCATGAAAGGGGGGCGCGGGAATCAAGTCTGTCGCTTGTCCACGTGCTACCGGTGCGCTCTTCATCAGGGAAGCGCGATGGGTCGGATAACCTGCCGCCCCCCGTATCGGCCATGGGCCTTTGCCCGCCGGAGGCCCGGCTGTCACCATGGGCAGTCGCCGGTTCACGGTATGGTGGTCACGCCGCGACGAACGTTCGCCGGCGTTCCTGTCGGCGCGGCCCGGGCCCTTTCGAGGAAAAATGGCGCAAACCATGTGCGATCAGCGCGGTGACGATCCGTTCGGCTTCCTGCCCGGCCAGGGGCCGATGGCGCGCGCGGTACGGGCCTTCGACTGGGCGGGCACGCCGCTGGGGCCTCCGGCCGGATGGCCGCTGGAGCTGAAGACCGCGACGGGGCTGCTGATGGAGTCGGCGTTTCCCGGCGCACTGGTCTGGGGGCCGGAGCTGACCACCATCTACAACGATGCGTTCCGGCCGATCCTGGGCCGGAAGCCGGAGGCGTTGGGGCGCAGCTTTCGCGATATCTGGTCCGAGGCCTGGGAGATCATCGGGCCGATCGCGCAGCGGGCGCTGGCCGGTGAATCCACCTTCATCGAGGATTTCGAGCTCGAGATCGAGCGTTTCGGCCGCCCCGAGCTGGCCTGGTTCACCTTCTGCTACAGCCCGGTGCGACTGGCCGACGGCAGCGTGGGCGGGATGCTGGACACGGTGGTGGAGACCACCGCCACGGTGCTTGCCCGCAGGGCGTCGGAGGTCATGCGCCAGGAGCTGGGTCACCGGCTGAAGAACACCCTGGCGATGGCCCAGTCGATCGCCTGGCATACGCTGCGCGAGTCCGCTGGCAGCGATGCCATGGATGCATTCCAGGCGCGTCTGCTCGCCCTTTCACGGGCGCACGAAATGCTGCTGCAACGCCAGCACGACAGCATGGAACTGAGGGAGCTGGTCGACGCGTTGGTGCAGCTGCACGGCCACCGTTTCAACTACGAGGGCCCGACCGTCCACCTGAACGCCCAGGCCGCGGTGGCGCTTTCCCTGGTGCTTCACGAGCTGGCCACCAACGCCGCCAAGTACGGGGCGCTGGCGTCCGCGACGGGCAGCGTCGATTTGCGCTGGCTGGTGGCAGGCGAGGAGCTGCAGCTGCAGTGGCGCGAGCGTGGCGGACCGGGCGTGCAACCGCCCAGCCGCACGGGCTTCGGCACCCGCCTGATGGACATGGGCTTGCTGGGTTCGGGCAGCGTCGAGAGGCGTTATCCGCCGGCAGGGGTCGAGGTCGACCTGCGGGTGCCCCTGCGTGACATCGGCCCGGGGCACGGCGCCGGGCCGATGTAGGAAAAGGGCCGGAGCGACATCCGCCCCGGCCCTGCTTTCGTGGTTCTACCCCGCCGGTTTTCACCGCGCGCCGCGCCCTCGCGTGCGAAGGCGCGGCGGCGGGCCGTGGTCACAGGTCGGCGCGGAACTCGACGCCGATCACGCGCGGGTCGTTGACGAAACCGGTGCGGTTGTTGAAGTCGATCGCCCCGATCAGTGCGCGCTTGTTGGTCAGGTTGCGCGCATACAGCGCCACCTCGCGCCGGCCCAGGTCCCAGTTGTAGCCCGCGCGCAGCCCACCCTCGAGCAGCGGCTTGCCGCGGTACTCGGCCGAGTCGTAGAGGAAGAAGTTCACTTCGCTGCGGTAGTTCCAGTCGGTGTAGACGAAGAACTCGCCATCGTCGCCGTAGGGGATGCCGTAGCGGGCGGTGAAGGTGCCGATCCACTTCGGTGCGTTGGGCAGGGTGTTGCCATCGATCAGCGCATTGCCGTCGGCGTTGAGCGGGTCGAGCACGGTGCAGCCGGAGCCGCAGACTGCGACCGCCAGGTTCGGGTCCTTCAGCGCGGTGTCGTTGTAGCTGCCGCCGGCGGTGAGCACCAGGTCGGGGGTGACCACCGCCTCGAGGTCGAACTCGGCGCCGTAGCCCTCGGTCTTCTTCGCGTTGATCAGGCGGGTGATGTTGATGTCGCCGCCCACCGCGGTGAGCTGCTGGTCGTGCATGGTGTAGCTGTACACGTCCGCATTCAGGCGCAGGTGGTTGTCCATGCCGGTGGACTTGATGCCCAGCTCGTAGGAGGTGATGGTTTCCGGCTTGGCCTGGGAAATGAAGTCGGAGAACAGCACGCGGCCCTGCACGCTCGGCGCGCGGAAGCCGTTCGCGATGCGGGCATAGACGTTGACGTTCGGGTTGAGCGTCCAGGTGCCGGTGACGTCGCCGCTCCAGCGCGAGTCGTTCGGGTTGGCGGTGAGGGTCAGCGGCGGCGCGCCGAACGGCGACTCAAGGCGGTCGACGCGGAAGTCGCGCTTGTCGTGCGAATAGCGCGCGCCGGCACGCAGCTCGAAGTCGTCGGCAAGCTGGTAGCTGCCCGAGCCGAACACTGCCCAGGCCTTGGTGCGCTGGGTCTGGTTGGCGTAGCCGTCCAGCGCGTGGTCGTTGAAGGTCGCGTAGTCGAAGTTGCTGATCGCGATGTCTTCGTCGAAGTAGTACGTGCCCACCTGCCAGTTGAGGCGTTCCTGGCCGTTGCTGGCGAGGCGGAACTCCTGGGTGAGCTGGCGATCGTGCGGCATCGCGTCGGCGGTCTCGGACGGGAACGGGATGAAACCCGGGCCCATCGGCGGATGGAACACCGCGCCGTAGCCACCGTCGACGTCGCCCAGGCTGTAGGTGGTGGCGCGTTCCAGGCCGGTGATCGACACGAAGTCCATGTCGCCCAGGTTCCAGTTCAGGTGCAGGTTGCTGCCCCAGGTGAACAGGTGCTGCTTGTTGCGGCCGTCCTGCGCCACCTGGTCGCGCTTGAAACCGGGCACGAAGGTGTCGCTGCCCAGTTCGATCGCATTGGCGCGGTTGACCGTCGCGGTGCCGTCGAGCCAGCGCGCGTGGCCGTTGATCAGCGCGCTGAAGCCGCCGTTCTCGTACAGTGCCTGCAGGCGCACGGCGCGCTCGTTGTAGCCGCCCAACGCGTTCTTCTGGCCGGTGTAGGTGTTGTCGATCCAGTTGTCGCGGTGCTGGCCCAGCGCCGAGATGCGACCGGACCACTGCGCACCGAGGGCGCCGCCAAGCGCGGCCTCGGCATTGGCGGTGCCCAGCGAGCCGTAGGACACGCGGGCGTAGCCGCTGGTCTCGCGGCTCGGGCGGACCGAGTCGAACTTGATCACGCCGGCCGGCGAGTTGCGGCCGAACAACGTGCCCTGCGGGCCGCGCAGCACTTCGACCTGCTCCAGGTCGAACAGCGGGAAGCCCTTCAAGATCGGGTTTTCCTGCACGATGTCGTCGTACACCATCGACACCGGCTGCGAAGCGTTCAGGTCGAAGTCGCTGTTGCCCAGGCCGCGGATGTAGAAGCGCGGGAACTCGCGCCCGTAGGAGGTCTCGGCGTACACGCTGGGCGCGCGGGAGGCCAGCTGCAGCACGCCATCGCCGGCCTGGCCGAACGCGTCCAGCTTCTCCGGCGTCACCACGGTCATCGCCATCGGCACCTTCTGCATGTTCTCCACCCGCTTGGAGGCGGTGACGTTCACGGTCTGCAGCTCGGTGGGCTTGGCCGCGTTCGGCCGGGCCGGTGCGGCGGTGTCCTGGGCCAATACGGCCGAGGGTGGCAGCGCCAGTGCGGCGAGGATGGAAACGGCGAGCACGGCGGAGCGTGGCGGGCGGGCGACGGGCATGGGTTTTTCCCTGTGGGTGGCCGGTGGGCGGGTGACAAACCGGCGCATTGTCTTACACCCGTGGCGGGGGCGACAGGCCCGGCCGGCTGCGGGGCAACGGGGGCGGCGGGATATCCGCAACGCCGTTCCCGGGGAATGGTCCGCGGGGCGAGTTTCCCGCAGACCGGGCGGAGACCGGTCAGAGCGCAGCTTCGCTACCATGCGGCCGTGCTGAGGACATGCCGCCAGCGGGAGCGCTACAGGCTCCCCAGGCGCGTCGGCTGTTCACGCGGCCCCGCTGGAGCTGCCCTGCCAAGCCCACCACCCCATGGGAGCGACGGATGATATCGACACGCCTGCTGGTCGCCGCTGGGACCGTCCTGGTCCTGTTCCTGCCCTGCTCGCAGGCGGCAACGTCCCCGCCCCCGGGCCCGCGGCACGGCCCTGTCATCCAGATCGGCGACGTCGCCCGGTTCTACCGGCTGTATGGCGCCACCCGCGGGCAGCCCACGGCCGAGCAGCTCCAGCATGACTATCTGGACCTGGGGTCCGAAGGCCTGCACCGCCTGGCCAGGCTGCGCCACCTCGACGGGCAGAGCATCGCGGACAATCTCGCCAGGCACCCGGGAATGTACATGGATGCCAAACGCTGCATGGCCCCGCTTCCGCGAGTGCGCCAGCGGCTGCGTGGCGTCCTGGATACGCTCGACCGGCTCTACCCGGACGCAAAGGCAGCCCCGGTCACCATCGCCGTCGGTCGCGGCAAGCCGGTGGGTGTCACCGATGCGGACGGCGTCATCATCGGTCTGGAGGCCCTGCGTGCCGTCAGCTATTTCGAGCCCGACGTCGAGGACCGCTTCGTGCACATCATCGCGCACGAATATGCGCACGTTCAGCAGGCGGCCAGGGCGCCGGCCTTTTACGACAACCCCGAGCCTACGGTGCTCGAGGAATCGCTCATCGAAGGCGCAGCCGAATTCACCGGCGAGCTGATCTCCGGCAGCATCGGCAACGTCGATCTCATCGCCCGCACGCGCGGGCACGAAAAAGCCATCGAGAGCGCCTTCGTCGCCGACGAGGACAAGACCGACCTGTCGGACTGGCTCTACAACGGCACGCTCACGCAACCGGGCGACCTGGGCTATTGGGTCGGCTATCGCATCGTCAATGCGTACTACCAGCACGCCCGCGACAAGCGCGAGGCCTTGCGCGAGATCCTCGAAATGACGGACGCCAAGGCGTTCCTGGCCAGGAGCGGGTGGTATCCGGGCATCCGCCTCGCGGGGGTGCATAAGTGACAGGGAGCCGACACCGCCAGCGATGGGGCGACGGCTCGTCCGCGTGGCGATGAGGGGTGGCAGGCAGGCCAGGGCGGTCGCACTTGGTGGGCGGCTGGCCTGACCCTCGCAGGTGGCGCCGGGCTCTACCAGATCAGGTCGTCGGGCACCGGAAACTGCCGGTACGCGTCGTCGTCGTCCGAAGCGGCGGGAGGGGTCAGGCTGTGGTCGAGCACGATCAGGCCGGCATCGCGCTCGTGGATCCGGTCGGCAGCCGCGCGCGGGATGAGTTCGTAGCCTTCGCCATGGCGCACGATGACCAGCGCCCCGCTGGCCAGTTGCGCGCGCAGCCGCAGGTCGACCAGCACGCTGGCGATGCGCGGGCCGTCGGCGAAGCGGTAGGGGATGTCGCCGCTGCGCTCGACCTTGTGGGCTTCGATGATCTGCCGCGCCTGCGCCCGCTGTTCCGCGGCGCGTGCCTGCGCGTTGCGCTCGGCGGCGATGGCGCGGTCACGCTCGGCGCGCTCGGCCTGGAGCCGCTGCGCCTCGACCTGCTCGGGCGGCGGTGCCACCGGTGCCTTGCCCTGGCGCTGCTTTGCCTGCTCGCGCGCCACCTGGTTGACCTTGGCCTTGTTGACCAGCCCGGCCTTCAGCAGTTGGTCCTGGAGGGGATTGCGCATGGGGGCACCCTGGGGGAATGGGCGCCGGATTGTAGCGCCGCGGGTGTCGGCGCAGGGTGGCAAGGCGGTACTACCATCGGCGCCGGCGCACGCATGCGGAGGTGTTCCATGAGCCGCACCTGGTTTCGCACGGCGGGCTGGTTCTTCCGGCCGGTGTACTGGCAGGGCTATGGCGCAGTCGCGCTGGCGGTGGGGTTCTGCACGCTCGTGTTTCTTGCGGTCGACCGGCGCGCCCATTCGGCAAGCGATACGTTGTTCGGGATCTTTCCGTTCTTCGTCCCCGCCTTCCTCCTGCTTGACTGGCTTGCGTCCAGGACCGGGGCGACCCGCCGGCGCTGATCGAACGGTGGCGCCCGGTTGCCGCTGGGTCAGGCCGGCGTGTGCGCCTGCGCGTAGCGCGCGACGAAGTCGCCGGCGGGTTCCGGGCGGCCCAGGTGGTAGCCCTGGGCGTAGTCGCAGCCCATCGTCGTCAGCAGCTCCTGCGTGGCCTGGTCTTCCACACCTTCGGCGACGGTGGTCATCTCCATGTGATGCGCCATCTGGATGATCGACTGCACCAGCGTGGCGGTGCGCGGGTCGCTGGTGAGGTCGCACACCAGCGAGCGGTCGATCTTCAGCTCGGACGCCGGGAAGCGACGCAGGTAGGCGATCGAGGCGTAGCCGGTGCCGAAATCGTCGATGGCGATGCGCACGCCGCGCTCGCGCATGCGCTGCATCGCTTGCGCGCTTGCCTGAAGGTCGTTCACCAGCGCCGTTTCGGTGATTTCCGCCACGACGACGCTGGGCGGCAGGCCCCAGATTTCCAGCACGTCCATCAGCTGTTCCACCAGCCCCGGCCTGGCGAACACCCGCGGCGAGAAGTTGATGGCGAAGGTGAGCCCGGGCGCGCCACGCAGCGACGCCGCGTGGCGCAGCGTGGCGCTGATGCTCCAGCGGGTCAGGGCCAGGATCAGGTCGCTCTGTTCGGCGAATTCGACGAAGCTGGCCGGCGAGACCAGGCCCAGCCGCGGACTGGGCCAGCGCGCCAGCGACTCGACGCCGACAATGGTGCCCCGCTGCAGGTCCCACACCGGCTGGAACCAGGCGCACAGGCGGTTGGCTTCGATGGCCTCGCGCAGCTCCTCGTAGAAGATCTCTTCCGGGGTGTCCTGCGGTTCGTAGAACTGGCACGACTCGCCGCGCGCGTGCGCGGCGGCCAGCGCCAGCTCCGCGCGGCGGCACAGCAGGTCGGGGGTCTCGGCGTGGCCGGGATAGAGCGCCACGCCCATCTCCGGGCGGCCCTGCAACGGGTAGGGCAGTCCCGGCAATGGCGCTTCGAAGGTCTGGATCAGCCGGGTGGCGGCCAGCAGCACGTGGTTGCGGCCGTGCAGCCGCGGCAACACCAGCACGAAATGGTCGTCGCCGGCGGAGAACACGCGATCGACCGGCCGCAGCGCCCCGCGGATCATCTCCAGCGCGCGCAGGTGCGCCTGTTCGCCGGTCGCGTAACCGAAACGCAGGCTCACCTCGCGCAAGCCCTCCACACGCAGCATGATCACCGCGACGTGGTCGTCGGCCGCGGCGGCGGGTGCCAGCTGGCGGTCGATGAAGTCGAAGATGCCGGCGCGGTTCAGCATCGCGGCTGGCTCATGCCGCCAGGAAAAGGTCGCTGGTGTCGATCGGGCAGCTCCCCGGCGCCAGGCTGCGCACGATGTTGATCCCGCCGGGGCCCTCGTGGTTCATCAGGTCGATCACCTGGAAGTCGTTCACCCTCTGCTTTTGCGGCGTGCTCAGCAGGACCACGCGCGGGCGCAGCCGGCGCGCCTGGTTCTGCTCCATCACGATGGCGATCTCGCCGGTGCTCAGCTCCACCAGCGAGCCGGTGGGATAGACGCCCATGCACACCTGGAACTGCTCGACCAGTTCGGCCTGGAACCATCGCTCGCGTTCGGCATAGATGTGCCGCAACGCGGCGTGGCGCGAGATGGCCGGACGGTACGGACGCGGGCTGACCATCGCGTCGTAGGCATCGATGATGGCGAGCATGCGACCGGGCAGCGGGATCCTGGAGCCCATCAGATGTTCGGGGTAGCCGCTGCCGTCGTAGTGTTCGTGGTGGTGGCGCACGATGTCGAGCACGTCCGGCTCCACGATGCGCGAGTGGGCGAGGATGTCCAGCCCTTCGGGCACGTGCGAGCGCACCCGCTCCATCTCGTGCAGCGACAGCGGCCCCGGACGCTCGAGCAGCTCGCGCGGCAGGCGCGCCTTGCCGACGTCCATCAACAGCCCGCCGGCGGCCAGGCTGATGATGGTCTCTTCGGCAAAGCCCATGTGCCGGCCGAACGCAGCGGCCAGTGCGCTGCAGCTGATGGCGTGGCTGTAGCTGTAGCTGTCGTGGGTGCGCAGGCCGTCGACCCAGAGGAACGCATCCACGTTGCGCAGGACGCTGGCGACCAGCGGGCGTACCGCGCCTTCCACGTGCTCGGCGGACAGCTCGCGGCCGGAGGTCACGTCCTCGTAGATCCGGTCCAGCATCGCGGCGGCATTGTCGAGCGCCTTTTGCGCATGCGGCAGCTCGGCTTCCACCGACACGGCGCTGGCATAGGTGGTCGAACGGTCGAAGCGCTGGGTGGATACCTGCGAGCGGACGAGCACCGACGCCTGCGTTTGCGGATCGGTCACCAGCCGCCTGGCGTCGATGTAGACGTAGTTGCAGTGCCTGCGCAACGCCTCGATGTTGTCCATCGAGGCCAGCGCGAGCCCCTGCAGCGGAAACGGGGTCTCTTCCCACGGCCGGTCGAGCCGGCACACGTACATGCCGACCTGCAGGTCGGCCACATCCATGCGGCGTTCCTCCAGCTCGTAGGTCATGTGGCACACCGTGGGTGGCTGGCGATGGGCATGGTCGGGACAACGGATGTCGTGGGTCGGGCGGGCAGGAGCAAGGCGGTCGGTCGCCATGGCTGGATCGGCCCCGCCGCCCTTTTCTTTAGCGTGACCCCGGCAGGCAAGTGGCTGATTGCGGGTGAGATCGTGGCTCGAACGCGGCGCACGTTGTCATCGTCCACGCGCTTCGTCATGGCAGCCGTACCGCCGGATGCGTGGCGATGAACGACTGCAGAAACGCCTGCCGTGCCGCGCCCGCGTCGCGGATGGTGCCGGTGTCGACGTCGATCCGCTGCCGCGGCACGGGGCCGTCCGCCTTGCCCGCCGCCGGCCAGGTGGGCAGGCCGGGGCCGTTCGGATTGCCGGTCTTGATGAAGCGCTCGAGGTAGCCCTCCATCACGCGCGACACCGTGTGGTCGGCCGGGGTCCAGGCA
The DNA here is from genome assembly GCF_035695185.1 of Frateuria sp. GTDB lineage: Bacteria > Pseudomonadota > Gammaproteobacteria > Xanthomonadales > Rhodanobacteraceae > Frateuria_A. The sequence continues at coordinate 21,748 of NZ_DASSES010000043.1, read as the reverse complement.
TACACCGGGTTGCTGTCCAGGTTGCCCAGCGCGTATTCGATCTCGCCGCTGTGCACGGCGCCCGGGTCGGGCCGCTCGCCGGGCGACGGGTGGCGCCGGGCGGGGCGTGGCCGGGCGAACAGGTAGAAGTACACCGGCGCGTCGGCGGTGCGCCGCTGCAGGTCCATCCAGCGCCAGGTGCTGTGTGCGATGAACAGGTCGCCGGCCAGGTCGCCGGCCGAGCGCTCGACCTGCGCGCGGTCATGGCCGGGGTACAGCGCCAGCACCCGCTGTGCCTGGTCGCCGAACAGCCGTGCGACCGCCGCGCGGTAGTTCGCCGGTGTCGGCGGCAGCTTGCCGAGCAGGTCCGGGTAGAAGCCTTCCTGGGTATTGCTGCCCAGCAGCAGCGGCACGTCGGCCTGGTCGCCACGGGCGAAGGTGGCGGCGGGCGGCTCGGTGAGGAACAGGCCGTCGACGTCCGGCCGCATCTCCGGCGCCGGTGCGGCGCTGGCCGCGAGCAGGGCGGTGGCAGGCATCTTGCGCAGCGCGGCGAGCGTCGCGGCGCCGGCCTTGCGCATGAACGCGCTGCCCTGCGCCTGCGCCTCGGCGCGGGGCTGCGGGGCGATCGGGGCGATCAACGCGCCGCTCTCGCCGATCGCCCCGGCGATCAGCCCGCGCGACAGCGGCGAGGCCATGTGCGCGCTGACCGAGATGGAGCCGGCCGACTCGCCGCCGATGGTGATCCGTGCCGGGTCGCCGCCGAAGCGGGCGATGTTGGCCTTGACCCAGCGCAGGGCGGCGTTCTGGTCGAGCAGGCCGTAGTTGCCGCTCGCGTGCGCGGGGGATTCGGCGGCCAGCGCGGGCAGGGCCAGGAAGCCGAACACGCCGAGGCGGTAGTTGACCGTCACGGTGACGATGCCGCGGCTGGCCAGGCTGGCGCCGTCGTAGCGATGCTCCGAACCATCACCGCCGACGAAGCCGCCGCCGTAGAAGTAGACGAGTACGGGCAGGGCCGCATGCGCATCGCGCGCGGGCGTCCACACGTTGAGGTACAGGCAATCCTCGCCCATGCCGTCGGAGCGGAACACCATGTCGCCGAACAGCGGCAGTTGCATGCAGCGGGGCGCGAAGCGGATCGCCGGGCGCACGCCTTGCCAGGCGGCGGCCGGTTGCGGCGGTTTCCAGCGCAGCTCGCCCAGCGGCGGCGCGGCGTAGGGGATGCCCCGGAACTCCCGCAGCACGGTGCCGTCCAGGCGTGCCAGCCTGCCCTGGAGCGTGCCCTGGTCGACCGCCACCCGCGGCGCCTCGGTGCCGCGGGCGGCAGGCAGGGCCACCGGGCCGGCAAGGGCCAGCAGCGCACCCAGCAGGCGGGCGGCTCCGGAGAGGCGGTGAACGGGGCGACGGTGAGCGCGGATCATGGGGTTCCTCGCTTGGGGTCGGGGGATGGAGCGGGGCCGTTGCGCCGCGCGATCCGCACCGTGCGAGCCTAGCCCGAAGCCGGGATGCCACGAAAGGGCAGGGCCGATCGGCACCCGTGGGCGAACCCTTCCACACGCGCAGAGCACGCCCGCCGCGTACCCTGCGCGCCGGACTCGTCGACGAGAGACTCCATGGAAATTTCGGCCCACGTTCGCAACACCCCCGACGGACATGCGGTGCACGTGTCCACCGCCGATCGCGCGCAATACCTGCTCGTCCCGGGCAAGCCGGAGGGACGCGGGAGTGCGGTCAACGGCGGTGAGCTGCTCATGGCCGCGCTCGCAACCTGCTACTGCAATGACCTGTACCGGGAGGCCGGTCGCCTCGGGATCGAGATCCGCGGATGCGAGGTCACGGTAACCGCCGAGTTCGACGGGGTGGGGCGTGCGGCCAGCTCGGTCACCTACGCGGCGCGGGTGGAGTCGCCGGCCTCGGCGGAGGAGGTCGCGCGGCTTCTGGACGAGACGGACCGTCTGGCCGAAGTCCACAACACGCTCAGGGCCGGTTGCCCGGTCGAGCGCGTCGCGTGGCACGATCCCGCGACCTGACGCCCGACCCGGGAGACCAGCCATGGTGCGCAAATCGAACGCGAAGCCGGAAGCCATCGTACCCGGCGGTGTCGAGGACTACATCGCGCGGTGTCCGGGCGAGGTACAGGCCGCCTTGAACGCCATCCGGGGTGCGGCGCCGGAGGCCATCGAAACGGTCAGCTACTTCGCGTCACGGTCATGAAACAGAAGCCCGCCTGAGTCCCGGACGCGGGTGGCGCTCGCAGCCCGGACCCGATCCGTTGCCCTGCCTTGCGAAGGATGCAGCCATGCCCTCACCCAGCACGATCGCGTTGACCGGCTTCATCACCTGGGCGCTGGTGCTGCTGGTGCTCATGGAAGGCCTCCGCTCGCAACTCGTCCTGCGTGGCAAGGTCCGCGCCAATGCCTTCACTCCGGACAACGCGGGCCTGTCGCCCTTCATGCAGCGGCTGGCCCGGGCCCACGCCAACTGCATCGAGAGCCTGCCGGTCTTCGGCGGCCTGCTGATCGTGGGCATCGCCACGAATCGCACCGCGCTGACCGATCCTCTCGCCTACCTCTTGCTCGGTGCGCGCATCTTCCAGTCGCTGGTGCACCTGGCCTCGGTAAGCCCTGCGGCGGTGACGGTGCGCTTCGCCGCGTTCGCCCTGCAGATGGCGATCGGGCTGTACTGGGCCTTCGAGCTGGTCGCTTCCACGTGAGCAGGCGCCCCGGTTCCACGCACCTCGGCTCGGCAGGTCAGCGCGGCGCCTGCAGCAGGGGTGAGGTGGCGGCGTCGGTGTCCGGCAGGTCCCGCCACCAGGCCGTCCCCGGATGCGGTGCATCGAGCAGGAAGCGCTCGCCGAACATCGGCGTCGCCAGCGCGATGCGGTGGGCCCGGGCCAGCGCGGCAATCCGTTCGAACGGCTCGTGCCAGGCGTGCATCGCCAGGTCGAAGGTGCCGTTGTGGATGGGCAGCAGCCAGCGTCCTTGCAGATCCTGGTGCGCGCGTACGGTTTCCTCCGGCTGCATGTGCACGCCGGGCCAGTCCACGTTGTAGGCGCCGGTCTCGATACAGGTCAGGTCGAACGGGCCGAACCGCTCGCCGATCGACCGGAAGCCGCTGAAGTAGCCGCTGTCGCCACTGAAGAACAGGCGGAAGCCGGCGTCCTCGACGACCCAGGAGCACCACAGCGTCCGATTGCGGTCGTTCAGCGAGCGGCCGGAGAAATGCTGCGCGGGCGTGGCGGTGATCCGCAGCCCCTCGACCTCGGCGCCCTGCCACCAGTCGAACTGCCGGATCAGCGAGTCGGGGACGCCCCACGCGGCGAGCCGGTCGCCGACGCCCAGGGGCATGTAGAACCGTGCGCCCGTCCGGGCCAGTGCGCGGACGGCGGCACGGTCCAGGTGGTCGTAGTGGTCGTGCGAAAGCAGCACGCCGCGGATCGGCGGCAGGTGCCGCAGCGCGACCGGCGGCGCATGGAAGCGGCGCGGGCCCATCCATTGCACCGGCGAGGCACGCTGCGCGAACACCGGATCGGTCAGCCACCAGTGCCCGCGCAGCTTCAGCAGCAGCGTGGAGTGGCCGAGCCGGTACAGGCTCCGGTCCGGTGCGCTGTCCAGCTCCTCGCGTCGCAACCGGCGCACCGGGATGGGCGCGGCGGGGACCGTGTCCCCGGGCTTGTTGAAGAGCAGGTCCCACATGACGTTCCGGCCCCTCGCAGGGGCCTGCTGCATGGGGTCCAGGTTGCGGAAGCGGTCGCCGATGCTCTGTGGAGACTGCGGGTAGCGGGGAAGCGTCGGCACGTTGGGTCACCGTGGGAGAAGGGGGCGCGCGGGCGGCCGTGGTCGCGACCGGTTTGCCGATGCCCATGGAGGTGGGGGCGATCCGGGCGGGCCAAAGGGGCGCATGCGCGTGCCGTCATCCGGCACCCTCGAGCGGCCGGGCGTGTGGCGACGAACGGGGCCCGGGCCGGGAGCGTCGGGCGGGTACATGCCTCGATGCGCGCGCACCCGCCTCCCGCTCGCCCTACGGCGTCACCCTCACGTAGTCCAGCGACACGCCGCGTGGCCCGAGGGGTTGCAGGTGCAGGCGTCCCCAGCGCTCGAGCGCGGCGATGGCCTGCGTGTCACGGGCGCCGCGGACGATGATCGCCAGGGTGGGGAAGGCGGGATCGTCACACCCCCCGATGCGCCCCGGCCTTCCAGGGCGCGCCGGGCGCTCGGCAGGGAGGCGGCGGCTACCGCAATGCCAATGGGTCACCGCCGCGGCAATCACCTGGCGCCCCTGTCCCACGACCACCGCCGCCGCCACCCCGCAGCTGTGTGGCTGGCAACCTGCGTAGAGCACGTCGCCATCGGGCAGCATCCGCTCCTCCCCGGGGACCCCGTCGAAGACCCGGGCAAAGCGCCGGGCCAGGCGGGGCATGTGGTTCGACGCATCCCCCAGGGGGATGTCCGGCCCGCGGGCATCGCCGAAGAACCGGGCGATCGCCTGATCGAGCTGCGAACGCAGCGCCGGATCGTCGTACCAGATCCGGGGTGCCGACGCCCATGTGGCCACCGGCATGGCAGCGGCCACCCAACACAGCCACGTAAGCGCCGTTCGCATGCACTTCTCCTGCCGGTATCCGTGCAGCATGGCACCCGCAGCGCACGGATGCATGGCATTTCGGAGTCTTCCGTGGGCCTGCGAAGCGGGCGCGACTCGCCGCTCGCGGCTGGTCGCCTCCTTCCTGCAGGTGCCAGGCGAGAACCCCCACCCTCCGCCGCCGGCCCGCCCTCGGCGGCCGCGGTGCGATCAACGCACGGCGCGGGCGTAGCTGGAGGTCAGGATTTCCCAGGCGTGGCCGTCCGGTTCGCCCCAGTAGACGATGCGGCCGCCGTCCTGCTGCCTGACCTGCATGTCCACCGGGCCCATGGGCGTGCTCCGGTAGGGAATGCCTTTTTCGATGAGGCGGCCGAGGATGGCGTCGAACTCCGCCTCGCTGACCTGGAAGCAGTAGTGCTGGGGCGAGAACCCGCCCATCACCTGGCCCAGGTCCAGCGTGAGCTGGTCGTTGACGTAGACGGGGCTGAACGGACCGGCGGGCGTGTCCTCGGACCATGGCACGTCGAGAATGCTGGCCAGGAGTGCGGCCGCGGCCTTGCGGTCGCGCGAGGGAACGATGAGGTGGTCCAGTCGGATGGGCACGGTTTTCTCCCCTGGTGACGATTCCCGGCAGCAGTCCCGGGGCGGGCGGTACGCTCCCCCGCTTCAGTCCCCGGCGCTGGGCGCGCCCGCGAGCTGCTCGGCGATCGAGCGGGTCCTGTCGGTCACGAGGTCGCCGGTGTGCAGGGTGGTCTTGCGCTCGATCAGCAGGACCAGGCACTCCTCGTCGGCGACGGGGTTGTGGCGTACCCCCTTGGGCACGACCCACATCTGGCCCGCCTGGAGTTCGACCGCGCCGTCCTCGAGCTCGATGCGCAAGGCGCCGCGCAGCACGTAGAAGAGCTCGTCCTCGGCCTCGTGGCTGTGCCAGGCGAGCACGCCCTTGATCCGCGCGACCTTGACGTAGGCGTCGTTGACCTCGCCGATCACGCGAGGCGACCACAGGTCGGGCAGTCCGGCGGCGATGGTTTCGGGCGAGAGGGGTGCGGGCATCGGGGGGCTCCGGTCGGGAAGGCCCATCCTGTGCCGCGCGGCGTCGCGGTTCAAGCGTGCGATCCCTTGGCGGTCTTGCTTTCCTTCGCGAGGGTGTGGAGCGCCGTGCCGGGGCCGCTTATCCTCGGGCCGGTCCATCGACCGTGCGTGTATCCACCCCAAGTCCAGGACTGCAGCCATGCGCCTTTCCCGCCCCGAGAAGTGGGTGATCGCAATCGCCGGTGTCGTCGCCTGCCTCGCGGGTGCGCTCGCCGGCTACGGGACCCTGACCCGGGCGCTGGAGGACCAGTTCCACGGCGGCGTGCTGGAGGAGGACAAGGTCGCCGTGATGTGGCTGAACGCGCGCGAGACCGCTGCCGCCTTCGCGGTGGTGGCGTCGGTGCTGTGGGTCGCCCTGGGTCTCTTGCCCGTCGGGGTGTATCGCCTGCTCGCCCGGGCGAGGCGGTGATCGCGCGCCGACCGGCCTTCGCTTTTCGATGGCGGTGCTCCCCGCCGAAGGGTTGCGCGCTAACGAGCGGCTCGGGGTCCCCTTCGGCACGGCCCGGTAACATGGCGGCTCCGCTCATCCGCTGACTGCCTTATGCACCCGACCTTCCTCAGCCGGCTGTTCGCCGCAACCTTCTGCCTGGCCCTCTCGCTGCCTTCGGCAGCCACCGGCCACGCCACTCCCAGCATCGGCCAGCAGCGCGAGGGGGTGCTGTTCTGGACCCAGGCGCAGCGCGAGGCGCGCTTTCCGCGGATGTACGAGTTGTTCCCCAGCGACAGGGCTGCGCACGGCGCGCATGTCCGCGCCCTGCCGCAGGGCCGGCCACTGACCGTGGCCGGAAAGAATGCGTCGGGCTGGCTCGCCGGCTACATGGACAGGTACCACGTGGCCGGCGTGATGGTCCTGCAGGACGGCCATGTCCGCTTGCAGCGGTACGCGCCCGGCTTCGGGCCGCAACAGCGCTGGACCTCGTTCTCGGTGGCCAAGTCGGTCACCTCCACGCTGCTCGGGATCGCCCTGCAGCAGGGTTACATCCACGGCATGGACGACACGCTCGGCACCTACATCCCGGAGCTGCGCCACAGCGCCTACGCCGACGTGACGGTGCAGCAGCTGCTGACGATGACCTCCGGCGTGCGCTGGAACGAGGACTACGCCGACGCCAGGTCGGACGTGGCGCAGATGTACCTCGGCGCCTGCGTCGACGGCCAGGCGCACGTGCTGTCGTACCTGGCGAAGCTGCCGCGGCAATGGCCGGCCGGCACGCACTGGAACTACAACACCGCCGAGACCGACCTGCTCGGGATCCTGGTGCAGCGGGCCACGCACCGCTCGCTGGCCGCCTACCTGTCGCAGACCATCTGGCGGCCGTATGGCATGGCCAGCGACGCGTACTGGATCAAGGACGAGTGCGACGGCAGCGACACCGGCGGCAGCGGCCTGTCGGCGACCCTGGCCGATTACGCGCGGCTGGGGCAGTTCATGCTCGAGGGCGGGCGCATCGACGGCAAGCCGGTGATCGCCGACGCGTGGCTGCAGGGCGCCGTGCGCCAGCAGACCGGTGTCGACGAGCCCGATCGGGGTTACGGCTATCTCTGGTGGACCGACGACGATGGCAGCTACGCGGCGATCGGCATTTTCGGACAGATGGTCTATGTCGATCCCGCGCGCAAGCTGGTGATCGCCCAGGTGGCCGCATGGCCGCAGGCCACCAGCAAGGCGCTGGTGGCCGCGCGCCGCGCGTTCGTTGCCGCAATCAAGCAGGCTGTCGATGGCGCCGAGGCGCCCATGGTCGCACCGGCGGCGGACGTGGCGGACTGAGGTCGTTCGGGCAGGCCGCGCGGCGTGCCACGCGTCGGCAGTGAAGGCTCCCGCGACGTCCTGATCGCATCCGGCGCGCGCGTTCCCGCGTAGGCTCCGATGCCTTCCGCGGGAAACCATCATGCGCATCCTCATCACCGGGGCAACCGGACTGGTCGGCCAGGGCGTGCTGCGCGAGTGCCTGCGCGCGCCCGACGTGGAACACGTCGTGGCGCTGGGACGACGGTCGACCGGCCTCCAGCAGTCCCGGCTGGAGGAACTGGTCTGTCCGGACTTCGCCGACCTGGAAGGCGTGCGCGCGCGGATGGCCCCTTTCGATGCGTGCTTCTACTGCGCCGGTGCGCCGCTGGTCGGCATTTCGGCGGCGGCGTACCGGCACGTCACGGTGGACCTGACCGTGCATGTGGCCGAGGTCTTCGCGCAGCGCAATCCGGAGGGACGCTTCCTGTACATCTCCGGGGCGCACGCCGATCCGGCCAGCCGCGTGGCGGTCCTGCGTGCCAAGGGCGAGGCCGAGCGTGCGCTGGCGGCCTTGCCCGTCACCACGGTGATGCTGCGGCCGGGCGGCATCCGGCCGGTCGAGGGGATCCGCTCGCCGCACAAGCCGCTGGACCTGCTGTACCGCCTCGGGGCGCCCGCGCTCGCCTTGGCGGTGCGCATGCTGCCCGGCCAGATGACCACCACCGCGCGGGTCGGCCGGGCGATGCTGGCGCTGGCGCGCGAGCCTTCGCCGCCGGCCGTGGTCGAGAACGATGCGATCAACCGGCTGGGCGGGCCGGCTAGCGCTTGAGCGCCCGCTCGACGTCGTCGGCCATGACACCCACGCGCGCCACGGCGGTGCGCAACTCGTCCTGGCTGACGCCCCACTTGTTGGCCCAGTAGCGGGCCTCGTAATCCTCGTTGACGTTGACGCGGGCGCGATCGGCGGGGCCGCGGTCGTTCAGGTTGTCGCTCATGGCAGGCTCCCGGTTGGTTGTCCTGCGCCTGGTTGTGTCACCGGCAGGGTGAAAGGGCGGTGGAACCCGGGTGGTGGCGGACGGGGGCGTTCATCGAAAGCGAGCGGGCGTCGCGCGCCCGCGTCCGGCTTCACTTGCCGCTGAGCACGCGGGACTATGCTGCGGCGACCGCGGCGCTGGCGCCGCACACCGGAGGCGTATCATGGCCATGAAGTCTCTTCGTCGGGCGGCGGTGTTCTCGCTTGCGATCGCACTGCCCGTGCTCGCCCAGGCGTATCCCGGGATGGCGGCGACCAGGGAGGTCAAGACCGCCGCCGCGCATGCCGGCATGGCGATGGGAGCGGCGGACCTGAAGATGGCGCACGCGCACCTGCAACACGTCATCAACTGCCTGGTCGGACCGTCCGGGAACGGCTACGACGCGCAGGCGGAAAACCCGTGCAAGGGCATGGGGCAGGGCGCGATCCCCGACGCCAAGGGCGATGCCGCGCGACAGTCGCGCCTGGAGGCGGCGGCGACGCAGGCCAGGCAGGGGCTGAAGGCCACGACCGTGGACCGGGCCCACGCGGCGGCGCAGAAAGTCATGTCGAGCCTGCAGGCGGACCAGGGCCCGACCTGACGCCCTGCCTCGGCGCACGGATCAGGGTCCCGCTTATTCCCCTTCCGCTTGCCGCGGCCGCGTGATGCGCGCCTTGCCGTAGTCGCCTTCCAGGCGACCGGTGCGGGCGAAGTCCGCGAGCATGCGGAAGTAGTCCGGCGGGTAGCGGGTCGAGTGGCGCTCGCCGGCCTTGTCCGTCTCGAACTCGGTCATGCCATGCTCGGTGTCGGGGTAGAGCGCCAGGGTGATTGGGTGGCCCTTGGCGATCAGCCCTTTCAGGCGGCGTGAGGTCTCCGCGCTGGGCGCTTCCAGGTCCATGCCGCCGAGCACCCACAACTGCGGCACCGTCACGGCGGCGAGAGTGGGCATCGGGTCGTAGTGGAACGGCGTGCCGAAGTGGAGGACGCCCGACTTGGCGACGACCTCCTGCCGGCTGAGCGGCAGGATGGCCCAGGTGTAGTTGCCGTGCACGTCCTTGTACCAGGGCTCGTGGCGATAGCGTGCGCGGATCGCGTCGAACGCGTCCAGGCCCTCGGTGCCGCCGCTGGCGATCACCCGCTCGGCCGCGGCACCGATGGCCTGGGCCTTGGCGATGATGTCGGGGCCGTAGCCCTTCAGGTGCATTTCCAGGGCGATCTGCTGCTGGTCCTCGTCGATGACCGTCACGGCCAGCCCGAAGCTGACGATGGCGAAGTCTACCGGCTCGCGGCGGGCGGCGATCGGCACGATCCAGCCGGCCTGGCTGCCGCCCTGGTAGCCGATGCGGCCCAATCGTTTTCCGGCGAGGCGGCGGGCCTCGTGCATCGCGGCGATGGCGTCGTCGGCGAGGAGGCCGAAGTCCTGCGTGTACTTTCCGCCGGAGTCGCCCGTGCCGCGCTTGTCGTAGACGAACGCGCCCACGCCCTGGGCGGGCAGCAACCGTTGCAGCGAGTAGAACTTCCGTGCCGAATCGCGCTCGGCACCATGCACCAGCACCACCACCGGCACGCGCTCCCGGCCGGGGGGCAGCACCAGCCGGCCGACCAGCCGGGTGCCGTGCGAGACGAAGGTGGTATCGGTAGCGACCAGCGGCATGCGCCGGCCCGGCTGACCCGCGAAGCGCAGGCCCTCGGCGGGGCAGGCGTCGAACGTCACCGTGATGCCGTCGGGGCGGCCGGTCCAGCCGTAGCTGCTCTCCCAGCGGCCCGGCGCAACCTGGCGCAGCGCGCCGGTGCGGCCATCGAGCTTGCGCCAGCGCAACGTATCGCCGTCGGACGGGGCGATGTCCACGACCTGGCCGTCGGCAAGGCGATAGACGCCTACCTGGCAGGGAACGGTGGCCCGCGCCGCCAGCGGTGCGGCCGCGAGGAAGAGGCACGCTCCGCAAGTGAGCAGGGCGCGCGCACGGGTGCGGACGTGCCGCAGGATGGCAAGGTGCATGGGGGCGGTTCCGGCAAGGGAGGGAGTTGTCGTTCGCCCTGTAGAGAGACGGCTCGTGCCGCTGCGGTTGCACCCTACTCGATGCGAGGCTCGAAGGAAGAGGCGCCCTTCCTGGCGCCTCGAAGTCTCCGCCGCAGGACCGGGCCTGCAGCGGAGGGGTCAGCGGCGAGCGCGCGGCTTCACGGCCTGTACCAGGCGCCGTCGTCCGCGGTCCCCTTGGTCACGGTCCGCGCCGCGCCCGTCGACAGGGTGACGATCTGCAGCAACCGGTCGTTGGCGATCTTGTTCACCAGAAGGTGTTTGCCGTCGCTGGACCAGTCGCCGACGGTGTAGTGGGCATTGGCGCCTGGGTTGGCGATCGCCTCACGCAGGTTGCTGCCATCCGAACGCATCACGAAGACGCGGTTGTTCCGGACAAAGGCGATCTTCCTGCCGTCCCTGGAGTAGCGCGGCATGTAGCCGGCAGGCAACGTCGTCTGCATGCCGGTGGCAAGATCGACCAGCAGCATCGGTACCAGATCCGTACCGGCGTCGGCGTACACCGCTTTCGTGCCGTCGGGCGAGATCGCGACCGCCTGCTGATCACCGCCCCCGCCGCCGTTCGGATCGCCGAACACCTGCTCGGTCAGTTTCTTCGCGGCACCCGTGGATATGTTGACGTGGTAGATCCTCGAGAACCACTGTGGCTCCAGCCCGGGACCGTAGTCGCCTACTTCGATGAAGACGCCCCTGCCGCTCGGTGTCCATTGCGGGGTGGAGATGACGTAGCCCGGCCGGTGGTTGGGCTCGTGCGGCGCGCAGAACACGATCCGCTGCGCCGTGCCGTCGGCGCGGACCGCGCCCAGGCAGTCGTCGCCGCTGTCGTCGGTGACGTAGGCGATCGTTCCATAGGGACCCCACGAGGCCTGCGTATGCTTCCCCGGACCCGTGGTGACCTGCAGCGGCGAGCCGCCCTGCCGGTTGACCACGAACAGTTGCCAGTCGGTGCCCGGCGGCTGGGGTATCCGCTCGTACACGATGCCGCTGCCGCCCGGCGACCAGCGGCCCCTGCGGTAGTCGACGTGGAAGGTCATGGGCGTCAGCTGCACGACGTTGTCGCCGGAGGGTTTGACCCTGTACAGGATCGTGTCGCTCGAGGAGTCGACCGCGCGGTAGTTCGTGCGCAGGAACAGGATCGACGCGCTGGACGTCTGGGCGGCAGCCATCGGGGCCACCAGCACGGCGGCGAGGGCAAGCATCGGGAAACCCGCTTTGTTTTTCATGGAATGCTCCGGGTGTTCTTGCGGTGTGCGGCAGCACCGGGAAGAACGCAGGTCTGTTTCCGCCGCGTTGGGCAGAACGGGTCCCGGCAGGCCGGGGCGGGTTTCATTCCGTAGCGACGGAAGCCGCGGGAGAGGCGCTCTCTCGATCGCCTCGGAGTCGGGATCGCTGGATCCGGCCGGCGGCAGGGTGGGCGGGCATGTCGGGCGCCGGGCGAGGCCGGCGCGACGGCCCACCGGTCAGGCAGGCCCGGTTATTCGAGGGCGCCTATGGCCTGGACGGGGAATGCCGGGCGTGTGTCGTGGGAACGGCGCGACAACGCAGTGCGGGATGCGAAAGATTCCATGGCAATTGCTCCCTAGTCCCCCAGTGGCGGCGAATGTTAGTTTCCCGTTTGTCGTCGTGACGCATAACACGGTCCGGGCCGCTTTGCGAAAGTTTTTGCGGTTCGCCCGGGATGCCTCGGCGCGGGTTCCGGCGTGCGAGGGAGGGCCGCGCCGATGCCGTCGCAAGGACTGCCGGTGGAACTCGTGCCGGTCGGGCACGCGTAGGGGCGCCGGGCCGGTGCGGGCTTACAGCGCGTCGGCGATCTGCCCCGGTGCCACGGCCGGTCCATAGAACCAGCCCTGCGCGAGGTCGCAGCCGATCCCCGCCAGGAAGGCCGCCTGGGTGTCGCGTTCGACGCCCTCGGCGACGACCGTGAGGTTGAGGGCGTGACTCATCGCGACGATCGCGCCGATCACCTCCACCGCCGCCTGGTCCTCGGGCGCGCCCTGCAGGAAGCTCTTGTCGATCTTGATCACCGTCACCGGCAGGTGACGCAGGTAAGCGAGCGAGGAGTATCCGGTGCCGAAATCGTCGATGGCGATGTGCACGCCCAGGTCCCGGATGGCTTGCAGCGTCGCGACGATATCCGCCTCGGTACCCACCAGGGCGCTTTCGGTGATCTCCAGCTCCAGCAGGTCGCCGGGCAGCCCGGCCTGTGCCAGTGCGGATTCCACGACCGACACGAGCCCGGGACTGGCCAGCTGCCGGGCGGACAGGTTGACCGCCATGCGAAGCGGCGCAGCGCCCGCGGCCAGCCAGTCGGCCAATTGCCGGCAGGCGGTCCGCATGACCCACTCGCCCAGTTCCTCGATCAGCCCGAGCTCTTCCGCGCAGGCGATGAATTCGGAGGGTGGCACCTGCTGCCCACCCTCGCGGCGCCAGCGCAGCAGGGCCTCGACGCCCTTGATCCGGCCGGATGCCAGGCAGTGCTGTGGCTGGTAGAACAGCTCGAACTCGCTACGCTGCATCGCGTGGCGAATGGCGGCGCCCATGGTGACGAAGTGGCTTGCCTGCGCACTCAGGCTCGCGCGGTAGAAGCCGACCGTGTTGCGACCGCTCTGCTTGGCACGGGACATGGCGGTGTCCGCGTTTTTCAACAGCGTGACGCCACTCTCCCCGTCATGCGGGTACAGGCTCACCCCCACGCTCGCGCTGACGAAGACCTCTTCACCCTCGAGCACGACGCCGCTGGCGATCGCCTGTCGCGCCTGCTCGGCCAGGGCGATGACGTGGCTGACTTCGGCCGAACGCAGGGTGAGCACGAAGTCGTCGCCACCGAGCCGGGCGACCGTTTCGAGCGGCCCGGCGAGTTCGCCGAGCCGTTCGGCCACAATCCGCAGGAGCTGGTCGGCGAGCGGGTGGCCGAAGCGGTCGTTGATGCGCCGGAAGTTGTCCAGGTTGACCAGCAGGACGGACAGCGCGGCACCCGGCTGGGCGAGCGCGTGGTCGATGCGGTCGAGCAGCAGGTGCCGGTTCGGGAGGCGGGTGAGCGGGTCGTAGTGCGCCAGGAACTGCAGGTCGCGCGTGCGCTTCTTGACCGCCCGCCGCAGCGAGTACACCCATGCCAGCAGCACGAAGCCGACCAGCGCCAGGCCCGAGGCAACGGTCTTGAAGACGCCCGCGTAGCCAGCCAGGTCGACGCGCTGCCCCATCCACCGCTCCTGCAGTTGTTCGCGCTCCTGCGGCGTGATCCTGGCCAGGCCGCTCTCGACCAGCGCGAGGGTCGCGGCGTCCCCCTTGCGCACGCCGCGGCGGAAGCGGTCGCTGTAGAAGTCGAACGCCTTCACGAACTCGTCCTGCGCATGCAGCCGATAGAGGTAGTACTCGGCGGGGGAGCGGTCCATGCAGAAGATGCGGATGTCGCCACGCCGCGCGGCATCGATGATGTCGGTGTAGCTGGTGTATGCCCTGAGGCTCGACACACCCGCCCGCTGCAGGCGTCCCTCGCAGGCATCGCCGCGCTGGACACCCACCACGAACCCTTTCAGGCCGGCCGGGCCGGCGATGCCGGTCAGGTGCCGGTCGGCGTAGATGCCGGTCTCCACGGTGGCGAAAGGGCGTGTGAAATCCAGCGTGGCGGCACGCTCGGGCGTGCGGAAGATCATGTCGATCACGTCGGCCTGGCCCGAGGCTATCCGCCGCTGGGCATCGGCCCAGTTGGTCGCGGTCAGCTGCACCGGGACGCCGGTCTTGCGTTCCCACAGCTTCCACTCGTCGACCACGTAACCCTGCGGCTTGCCGTCCGGGCCGATGAACAGATAAGGCGGATAGTTGTTGTCGCCGACCACCCGCAATGGCCTGGCAGCGGCTGTGGCGGCGAGCGGCAGGCAAAACGCCAGTACGCACGCCGCGAACGTGGGCAGTCTGGTCACGCGATTCCCTCGCCCGGATACGGTCACAGTTAACCGACCGCTTGCCGGCGGTCAACAGGCGCCGGCGCGCGACGCGCGTCCTTGCGACGTTGCGCGCTCCTTGCCGCCCGCCTTACGCGAGCCGTGCGTTCCCCTTGCCGGTCTCCAGCAGGTCGGCCAGCGTCCCGGCCAGTTCGGACTGGCGGAACGGTTTGGCCAGGCGGGGCAGGCCGCCCGCCTCGCGGTCGGTGAGCGCGGCGAAGCCGGTGATCATCAGCGCCGGAATGCCCGGGCGCAGCCGGCGCACCTCGCGCGCCAGTTCGGCGCCGGTCATGCCGGGCATGGCGTAGTCGGTCACCAGCGCATCGAAGGCGAGGCCGGCGTGGATTTTCTGCAGCGCCTCGAAGCCGGAGCCGACGGACACTACCGTGAAGCCCGCGTCGGCAAGCATCTCGCCGGTGCCGCTGCGGACAAGGTCTTCGTCGTCGACGAGCAATACGGTCGCGGCGGGTACGCTGGGGATCACCGCATCGTTGGCGGCGTGGCTCGTCTCGGCGAGCGCCACGTCCGACACCGGCAGCCACAGCGTCGCGGTGGTGCCGCGGCCCGGCTGGCTGTCGAGCGCGAAATCGCCACCGGACTGGGCGGCCAGGCCGTGCACGGAGGACAGCCCGAGCCCGGTGCCGCGCCCCACGCCCTTGGTCGTGAAGAACGGGTCGATCGCGCGCTTGACGGTCTGCGGATCCATGCCGACGCCGGTATCGGTGACCGAGAAGCGGATGAACCTGCCCTCGCCAAGCCGGGGATTGCCGCCCTCGACTTCCTCGGCGACGCGAAGCGCCAGCTCGCCGCCTTCGGGCATCGCGTCGCGGGCGTTGACCACGAGGTTGAGCAGCGCCAGTTCCAGCTGGTTGGGATCGACCAGCGCCGGCGGCAGCCCGTCCGCGCAGGACACCGAAAGCCGGATGCCCGGCCCGATCGATCGCGACACCATATCTGTGAAGCCGGACAGGAGCCGGGCGACGTCCACCGGCTGCGGGGCCAGGTGCTGGCGGCGGGAGAAGGCGAGCAGCCGCTGGATCAGCGTCCGTGCCCGCTCGGCCGCCTGCAGGCCGCCAGCGGTCATCCGGCGGGCACGCTCGTCGCCCTCCAGCCGGCGCCCGAGGGTGTCCAGCGCACCCAGGATCGGCGTCAGCAGGTTGTTGAAGTCGTGCGCGACGCCGCCGGTGAGCTGCCCGATGGTTTCCATCTTCTGCATCTCGTGGACCTGGGCGAGCGCGGCCTGGCGCTCCTCCACCGCGACGGCGATCCGCTGTTCCAGCTCGCCGGTCAGCTGGCGCAGGTCCTCCTCGCCGCGCTTGCGCGCGGTCGTGTCGCTGGCCGCACCGAACCATTCGACGACCTGGCCGGTGTTGTCCAGCATCGGCACCGCGCGGGCATGGGTCCAGCCGAGGGTGCCGTCGGCGCGGCGGATGCGGTGCTCGGACTCGAACATGCTCTTGCTCGCCAGGGCCGCCTCGATCGCCGCGTTCACCAGCGGCTGGTCGTCGGGATGGACATAGGCCTGCAGCCACCCCTCGCTCGGCTCGAGGGTGTCGGCCAGGAAGCCCTGCCCGTCGAGCTCGCGCAGCTCGCGCCAGTCCGGGCTCATCCGGAACACCGAATAGGCACCCGTGGTGAGCAGTGCGCGGAAGCGCGCCTCGCTCTCGCGCAGGGCGATTGCCGAGGAGGCCTGCTCGATGGCCGCCCAGGTGCGGTTGGCCGCGTCTTCCACGAGAGCCACTTCCTGCTCGGTCCAGTGATGGGGGCCGCGGAAGGTCACGTAGAGGCCGGCCATGCAGCGGCCGTCGCGGATCAAGGGCACCCATGCGAATGCGCGCGTGTCGATCGCGCGCCAGGCGGACGGGTCGTGCTCCGCGCAGGCGTCGACGTCGACGCAGACCTCCGTCCGGTCTTCCCGCCGGCGGGCGAGCCACGCAGCGCCGAACGGCGCGGGCAGGAAACAGCCGGTCAGTGGCGGCACGCCGTCCACGTAGCAGGCATCGCAGGCGACGGCGTGCTCGCCGGGTTGCATCCTGGCGTAGCCGACACGCTGGGCGCCCAGGTGACGGCCCAGCGCGGCGACCGATCGCTCCGCCAGGGCACGCGGCTCGGTCACGCCGCGCAGCGCATCCTCCAGCTCGATACGGAAGCGCTGGCGGCGCACGGCCAGCACCTGGTGGGTGGTCTCCGCCACGGCGCAGAACATGCCGCCGATATGGCCGCTTTCGTCCCCCACCGGCGAGTAGGAAAAGGTGAACCAGGTCTGTTCGTCGAACCCCTTGCGGTTCATCAGCAGCGGCAGGTTCTCGCGGTAGACCGCCTCGCCCGACATCGCCGCGTCGATCAAGGGCGCGATGTCGGCCCAGATCTCGCGCCAGATGTCCTGGAACCGTGCGCCCAGCGCCGCCGGGTGCTTGGCACCGAGGATCTCGGCATAGGAGTCGTTGTAGAGAAAGCCGAGCTCCGGTCCCCACGCGACGAACATCGGGAACTTGGAATTGAGCAGCAGGCTGACGACCGAGCGCAGCGATTGCGGCCAGCCCGCCGGCTCGCCCAGTGGCGAACGGGACCAGTCGTGTGCGCGCATCATCGCGCCCACCCGGCCTCCGCCGGCAAGGAAGCTGTCTTCGGGCGACATCGGTTCCGGCAACGGGGACAAGGTGCTCTCTCCTGTGGGTGGGCAGCCAGTTCGTTGCTGCGGGATGCGCGCGTGAATGAAGCGGGGCCATGCGTGGCGGTGGGCAACGTCTGCGCAGCCGGCGCTGGTGCCCGGGGGCACGCATTGCGGTCCTGCCCAAGTGGGGCGGGGACCGATGGACAGCCCAGTCTAACCCCGGCCGAATGAATCACTTGTTGGGTGGATGCCGGCTCCGTCATGCGCGCATGATCGGATCCCTCTTGCCGGGGACGCCTCGGTGGCACTGCCGTGCGCCCGCGCCCGCATGGTGGTTTTCAAGGCTGCCCGGGCTGCGAATGGCGCCTCAGGCGGAGGGGGCAGCGGCGCATGCCGATGGGTCGCGCCGCTCGAAGTGCGCTGGCGCGCGCTGCGCCCGTGTCGCCCCGATCGTTCCGGCTGCGCGAGCCGGGCGGCGCTGGTTCAGCGCTTGCCCCTGGCATCCAGCATCGCCTTGAGGTCGCCAAACGGATGGCCGGTGGCCGGAGCCTGCGCGGCAGGCTCGTAGGCAGCGCCGCGCACGTGGTCGATATGGCGGGAGTGCTCGTTGTCGTGGCAATAGACGCACAGCAGTTCCCAGTTGCTGCCGTCGGGCGGGTTGTCATCGTGATCGTGGTTGCGGTGGTGCACCGTGAGCTCGCGCAGGTTGCTGCGGGTGAACTCGCGGCCGCAGCGGCCGCACACCCACGGGTACATCTTCAGTGCGCGCTCGCGGTAGCCCAGCTCGCGCTGTTCGGCCGCGCGCCGGGCTTCGGCAACGATGCGGTCGAGCCTGGCGGGGTCGGTGCGTTGGCTCATGGCGGTTTTCCCGTGGGGATGGCGCGATTATCGCGCGTGCGGGGCGGGCCTGCCTTCGCGCAGCAAGGCGCTCGGTGGTGGGGCGCCTGCCAGCTGCGCCACAATGGCGGGGTTCTGTTCCGGACCCCGACCATGACCTATCTCTGGATCAAGTCCTTCCACCTGCTCTTCGTCATCGCCTGGATGGCGACCGTGTTCTACCTGCCGCGCATCCTGGTGAACCTGGCCGAGGCGGGCGACGACGCGGCAGTACGGACACGCCTGCTGCTGATGGGGCGGCGGCTGTACAAGTTCGGGCACAACATGTTCGGCATCGCGTTCCTGTTCGGGTTGGCGTTGTGGCAGGGCTGGCGTGTCTTTCCGCAGGCGCTGCCGAACGTGGTGGCGGGGATGCACTGGATCGACGCGAAGCTCGGACTGGTGGCCGTGCTCCTCGCTTATTTCATCATCGTCGGGCGCATGTTGAAGCACTGCGCGAACGGCGGCGCGCTGCCGACGCCGAAGGCCTTGCGATGGATCAACGAGCTGCCGGTGCTGTTGCTGCTGGGCGTGATTTTCCTGGTGCTGGCCAAGCCGTTCTGACGGGACGCTCAATCCATACGTCTGCGCTGCGAAGTTTGTCGAGGGCGTTGACCGCGCGCGTCCATGACTTTTCTCGACCGGCGATTTACGCCCTTGGGTGTCTAATCGGAAGCCGGTGCAACGGGTTCCTCGGCACCGGTTCCAATCCAGCAGATCGACGTGGGTCCTGACATACCGCGAACACTTGACGCGTTGTGGCAGTGCGAGCGTTTCCGGTATTGCGGGTTCAATCTCTCCTGACAAACCCCGCGCCTGCCGCGGGGCGGTTCCTTGCGTCACCCAACGCACGGGGGCGTGGCCGCGGCGCCCCCCGACGGCTCTCGCGGTTTCCTTTCAGGCGGAGCATCCCCGTGACGGGGATCGGCCCCGGGTGCCCGGGCCCAGGCGCGGTCCGGAAGGAGGGCGAGGCTGACCCGCGGCGCCTTCGCCGCATCCTGGTGCTGCCTGCGGCGGCCCACTCTGCCCTGAGGCGACTCATGAACATCTTCCACCCAGCCACGTTCGAGAAATCGGACCAGGACCGGGGTGTGCGGGTGCGCGCGGCGCTGCTTGCCGCCGCGGCGCCCGCTGCCCTCGCCCTCCTGGAACTGTTCCATCCCCATCCGGGCCACCATCTGCTGGCGTTGGACGTGCAGACCTGGATGACCGTGCATTACATCCAGGTGCCGCTCTTCGCCCTGTCGGCGTTCTCCGTGGCGACCCTGGTGGACACGCAGACAGGCGTTCCGGCTCAGCTTTGCCGGACCGCGCTGTTCCTGTTCGCGCTGTGCTTCGTGGTGTTCGACACGGCGGCCGGCCTGGTGGTGGGCAGCCTGGTGGATGCGGCGCATGCCACCGGCAAGCCGGCCGCGTGGCAGGCGCCGATCAACGCCGTCTGGACGAACCCGGTCTTTGGAGGCACCAACCATCCCCTGCTGGCGCTGGTCGGGCGGCTGGCGCTTTCCATCGGCACCGCATCGGCCGCCACCTCGCTGTACTGTGCTGGCTGGCCCGGGCGGCCGGCGCTGCTGCTCGCACTTTCCGGTTGCGTGATGTACGTGTTTCCGGGGCATTCCTGGCCGGGCGGTCCGCTCACCTTCGGCAGCATGGCGGCAGCGATCGTCTGGTTGCACTGGGTGCGTCCCGGCCCGACGCCGAACCAGTGGAGCGGCTCGGGCAGCATGCGCAGGCTGAAATTCTGAACGGCCCCGCGAGGGGCGGCCCGCACGATCGTCAGCGCCGGTGGTACTCGCGGTACCACTTCACGAAGCGGGCGACGCCGTCCTCGATGGAGGTATCCGGCGCATAACCGACGTCCCGGCGCAGCGCGGACACATCGGCCCAGGTGTCCGGAACATCGCCCGGCTGCATCGGCAGCAGGTTCTTTTCGACGGTGCGGCCGAGGTGCTGCTCCAGCAGTTCGATGAAGCGCAGCAACTGCACGGGCTGGTCGTTGCCGATGTTGTAGACGCGGTAGGGCGCGTTCGAGGTACCGGGGTTGGGCGCCTCGGCGTCGTAGCCTGGGTCGGGCGTGGCAGGATGATCGAGCGTGCGGACGACACCCTCGACGATGTCGTCGATGTAGGTGAAGTCGCGGCTGTGGTTGCCATGATTGAACACATCGATCGGCTCGCCGCGGCTGATGCGGTCGGCGAACAGCATCGGTGACATGTCCGGCCGGCCCCACGGGCCATACACGGTGAAGAAGCGCAGGCCGGTGGTGGGCAGGCCGTAAAGGTGGCTGTAGGCATGGGCCATCAGCTCGTTGGCCTTCTTGCTGGCGGCATACAGGCTGACCGGGTGGTCGACCGCGTCCTCCACCGCGAAGGGCAGCTTGCGGTTGGCGCCGTAGACGGAGCTGGAGGAAGCGTAGACCAGGTGCTCGACCTTGCCGTGGCGGCAGCCCTCCAGGATGTTGAGGAAGCCGTCCAGGTTGCTGCGCACGTAGGCGCGCGGGTTCTTCAGTGAATAGCGCACACCGGCCTGTGCGGCCAGGTTCACCACGCGCTGCGGCTGGAAGTCGGCAAAGGCGCGGTCGATCGCCTCGGCATCGGCCAGGTCCGCGCGCAGGTGGGTGTAGGCCGGGTGCCGGGCGAACTGCGCCAGCCGCGCTTCCTTCAACGACGGGTCGTAATAGTCGTTGTGGTTGTCGATGCCGAGGACGTCGTCGCCACGCGCGAGCAGGCGCTGGGCGAGGGCGGCGCCGATGAAGCCGGCAGTGCCGGTGACGAGGATGCGCATCCGTTACGGTTCCTGTGGAGGACGGGGCATTCTAGCGGGCGGGGCCGTGAGGACCGGGCGTAGGCCTTCGCTCCATGGGGGCGCGATGCCCGCCATTCGAGGGCATCCCCGGGCACGCCAGTCACCCCCGAGGGCGCTCGTTCCGGGGGATTCTCGGCTAGACTACGGTTCTGGCCGATACGAGGTGGCCCGCGCGTAAGCGCCGGTCGAGCGTGCGACATGGCAACTACCACTCTCCACCGCTGACCTTTCCGACGCCTTTGTTCCGTTGCACAAAAGGGCGTTTCGCCCTTTTTTGATTTCCGGGGTTGCACATGATCGAAGTTACCCTCCCGGACGGCAGCAAGAAGCCGTTCGACCATCCCGTGACCGTCCAGGACGTGGCCGCCTCCATCGGCGCCGGCCTGGCCAAGGCGACGCTCGCCGGCAAGGTGGACGGCAAGCTGGTGGACGCCAGCTTCCCGATCGACCATGACGCCCGCGTGGAGATCGTCACCGAGAAGAGTCCCGAGGCGCTGGAGATCCTGCGCCATTCCACCGCGCATCTGCTGGCGCAGGCCGTGCAGCGCCTGTACCCGGGGGCGCAGGTCACCATCGGCCCGGTGATCGACAACGGCTTCTATTACGACTTCGCCTACGAGCGGCCCTTCACGCCCGACGATCTGGCGAAGATCGAGGCGGAGATGGAGAAAATCGTCAAGGAGGCGCTGCCGGTGTCGCGCTCGGTGAAGTCACGCGACGAAGCAGTCACCTTCTTCCGCGACCTGGGCGAGGTCTACAAGGCCGAAATCATCGAATCGATCCCGGCCAACGAGGAGCTCTCGCTCTATACCCAGGGCGAGTTCACCGACCTCTGTCGCGGCCCGCACGTCCCCAATACCGGCAAGCTGCGTGCGTTCAAGCTGATGAAGGTGGCTGGCGCCTACTGGCGTGGCGATTCCAACAACGCGATGCTGACCCGCGTCTACGGCACCGCCTGGCTCAACGACAAGGATCTGAAGGCCTACCTGCACCAGCTGGAGGAGGCCGAGAAGCGCGACCACCGCAAGATCGGCAAGGCGCTGGACCTGTTCCACCAGCAGGAAGAGTCCCCCGGCATGGTGT
>NZ_DASSES010000042.1:0-10982 GCF_035695185.1 Frateuria sp. | reverse complement strand
CCTGCCCGAGCCGCTGTACGCCTACGACCTCAAGCAGGTCGGCATCGACATCCCGCCCGAGCAGTTGATGAAGCAGGCCGAGCTCGAGTTCATGGAACTGCGCGGCATGATGCAGGCACTGGCACCGGTGGTGGCCAAGGCCGAGGGCATCGACGCGACCGACTACCGCGACGTGCTCAAGGCGCTGAAGAAGCAGCAGCTCACCCGCGACCAGGTCGAACCCTGGTACCACCAGGTGCTCGGGCACATCGAGGACACCATCCGCGACAAGCGCATCGTCACGCTGCCCAAGCGCGCGATGCAGATGCGCGTGGCCTCCGAGGCCGAAGCCGCGCAGGTGCCGGCACCGCACATGGACCCGCCGCCGTTCCTCAACAACCACGGCGAGCGCGGCACGTTCGTGCTGACCATGGGCAACCCCGGCAATGGCAAGGACAAGAGCCTTGCCTACGACGACTTCACCTACAAGGCGGCCGCCTGGACGCTGACCGCGCACGAGGGGCGTCCCGGCCATGAGCTGCAGTTTGCCGCCATGGTCGAGCGCGGCGTGTCGCTGGCGCGCAGCCTGTTCGCCTTCAACAGCGTGAACGTGGAAGGCTGGGCGCTGTACGCCGAGTCGGAGATGCTCCCCTACGAGCCGCCGGCCGGACAGTTCGCCGCCCTGCAGGCGCGCCTGCAGCGTGCCGCCCGCGCCTACCTGGACCCGATGCTCAACCTGGGCCTGATCACGCGCGAGCGCGCGCATGACGTGCTCACCCACGACGTCGGCCTGTCCGAGGCGATGGCGCGGCAGGAACTCGATCGCTACACCTTCAACAGCCCGGGCCAGGCCACCGCCTACTTCTATGGCTACCTGCGCCTGCAGCAGCTGCGCCTGGAAACCGAACTGGCGCTGGGCGACAAGTTCGACCGCAAGGCATTCAACGACTTCGTGATCGGGCAGGGCCTGCTCCCGCCGGCACAGCTGGCCGAAGCGGTGCACACGCAGTTCATCCCGCAGCAGAAGCAGAAGAAGTAAACGCGCAACCGTTCGAAGGAAACGGTTTCCCCGCCCAGCGGCGAAGCCATGGCGCGCAGGGAAGCGCGCTGCTTTGCGCAAGGATCCCATGGCCGCGGACGGATGGCGGAGCAGCCGGCTGGGACGCCGGCGGGTTTTTCGGCGGGCATCGAAAAAAACCGCCCTGCTCGCGGCCCCGCAGGGCGGCGTCATCGGGGGCAGGCAAGAGGCAGTGAGCCGGGCGCCAAAGGCGTCCGAAGCCTTTTCTCAGCAGGGTTTCAGGCCAGCCCCGCCCCCTCATCCCGGCCCACGCCCCGAAAGGGAGAGGCACTGAAGCGAAGCGCTCAGGCGGGGATGACGTAGAGCAGCACGGCCAGGTAGTGCAGCACGCTGCCGCCCAGCACGAAGCCGTGCCACACCGCGTGGTGGAAGGGCAGCCGCCGGCACAGGTAGAACGGCACGCCCAGCGTGTAGGTCGCGCCGCCGGCGATCAGCAGTGCCAGCCCACCGGGCGCCAGGTGCGCACGCAAGGGCTCGAACGCGACCAGTGCCACCCAGCCCATCGCCACGTAGATCGACACCGCCAGTCCGCGCGTGCGGATCCGCCGCAACAAGCCCAGCTCCAGCGCACTGCCGGCCAGCGCCAGGGCCCAGATCGTGCCGAACAGGCTCCAGCCCCACGCGCCCGGCAGCACGATCAGGGTGAACGGGGTATAGGTGCCTGCGATCAGCAGGAAGATCGCGATGTGGTCCAGCGTCCGCAGCACCCGTCGCGGCAGTTCGCCCGGAATCGCGTGATACAGGGTCGAAGCGGTGTACAGCAGGATCAGCGTGGTACCGAACACCGCACTGGCCACCACCGTGCGGGCCTCGCCACGCACTGCGGCGAACGCCACCAGGGTCGCCAGTCCGCCGATGCTGAGCAGGATGCCGATGCCGTGGATCAGCGTGCTGGCCAGTTCGTCGCCGAAGCGGTAACGCGGCGGACGCACGACGGAAGGCGCGGGCATGGCAGGGGCTCCTGGCTCGGACGGACCGGGCGACCACCGTACCATACCCGCACGTATCGTTTTTGCGACGGACGTCTAGACGTCCAGTTCCCGAAACGGACCTACTTCTCGATGATGAACGCCCCGAACGCCACGCCCAGGTTCCAGCCCTCGCCCTTGCCGCTGAGTGCCAGGCCGACGTTGCCCTTGGTCAGCGCCTGCGCGCCGGCCGACTTGACCGCGCCGGCGTGGGCCTCGGCGTTGGCGTAGTGGCCGAGCACCTCGTGGATGTCGTAGACGCCGGTGAACTTGCCGATGCCGTTGTCGATACGGGTCTTGCCGAAGGTCAGCCCGCCGCCCTTGGCGCGCAGCTTCACGTGCATCGTCTGGCCATTGCTGCAGTGGACCGTGCCGCTGCCCTTGGCGGTCTTGTAGAAGACCGACCAGCCGGAGAGCGAGAAGGTCATCTTGCAGGAGATCTCGCCGGCGCGCGCCGGGCCCGGCAACAGCGCCAGTCCGCCCGCCAGCAACGTCAACGCGCCCAGTTGTTTCCACATCGTCATGATTGCCTCCCGGCGGCCCCCGCGGCCGCAACGGGGCGATTGTGCGGCAAGAGCGCGGCGGCGGGAATGCTTGCGTGCCGGCGAACGGCAGGCCTAGGCTGGGACCGCGCCGGCACGATTCCCTCTGCCCATGCAGCGTGCCTGCGCCGCAAGCACAGGAGGATCGCCCATGTCATCCGCAACCCTGGCTTCATCCCGCACGCACGCCCATCCCGACCTGGTCCGCATCGGCGCACTGAGCGCGGCGATGGCCATCAACCTGACCGTGTTCCTCGCCGCCACCCGGCCGCTGCCGCCGCTGGCGCTGCCCCGCCTGGAGGCGCCGGCGCTGAGCGCGCGATTCATCCCGCCCAAGCCCAAGCCCGCCGAAACATCCCCGCTGCCCACCGTGCCGCGGGTGACCCGGCACACGCCGGTGCACCTCCAGACGCCCCTGGCCAGCACGCTGCACATCAGCGACGAAGGCAGGATGGCGGCGCCGCCGGTCCATCTGCCGATGATCGCCCCGACCGCGCCCGATGCCACTCCGGCCATGGCGCCGGGCGAACCGGTCGAAGCCAGCCTGGCCTACCGCAGCGCACCGCTGGTGTTTCCACCCCAGGCGATCCGCCAGCACATGCACGGCACCGTGCTGCTACGCGTGCTGGTGGATGAAGAGGGCAAGCCGGTAAAGGTAATCGTCGAGCGAAGCAGCGGGTATGCGCTGCTCGATCGCAGTGCGCGCGAGCAGGTGCTCGCGGGCTGGCGCTTCCAGCCGGCCGGCGTGGATGGCCACGCGGTACGCGCCTGGGCCCGAATTCCGGTGAGCTTCGAGCTGCGCCGGCTCTAAAAAGCCGTCCATCATCGCGCACTCAAGGGTTACGAGTGCTTAACGGCGCCCATGCTCCACTGGGCGCCGTTCTTCGTACGGTCCTGCCATGGCAAACCACAGGCAAAGCTTGAAGGCGCTGCGTCAGATCGCGCTGGCGCACTGCCGAGGGGAGCACCCCGACCTCGCCGCCCTGGCCCGCGAGCTGGGCAGCGCGGTCCGCATCCACGCCGACGGCCTGGACGCGCTCGCCGCCCGTGCCGGCACCCTCGTCGGCCCGCGGATCCGGCCGCTGCGCACCGGTAGCCAGCAGTTGCAGCTGCTGCTGATCGCCTGGCCGGCCAACCATGTCTCCGCGCTGCACGACCACGGCGCGCGCTGGGGCCTGGAAATCCCCTTGCACGGCGCGCTGCAAATCGAAGCGTGGCGCCGCCAGAGCGATGGCGGTGAACCGCTCGCGCATGGACGCCACTGGCTCGGCCCGGGCGACGCCCTGTGGTTCGACGCCGACCAGTCGCGCCTGCACCGCTGCCGCAACCTTTCCGGGCGCGAGGCGGCGCTCAGCCTGCATATCTTCGGCGGCGCACCAGGTTCCGGCCTGGCGTACGCCGCGCCCCCCTCCACCCGGCAACGGATGCCCACCTCGCGGCCGGCCATCGCCGGACCGCTGCCGGGCTGAAGCCCGGCGCCGGAGAGCCGCCATGTTTCGACGGGTCGCCATCATCGGCGGCGGCGCCGCCGCCGTCGCCCTGCTCAGCGAGCTGGTCGACCGTGCCAGCCAGCCGCTGCACCTGGACTGGTATACCGGTGGCGAAGCCCACCCCGGGCGCGGCATCGCCTACGGCACGACGTCGCCACGCCACCTGCTCAACGTCCGCGCCGCCACGATGGGCATGTTCTCGCGCCGGCCGCGCGGCTTCCTGGATTTCGCCCAGCGCACCGATCCACAGGTCGCCGGCACCGATTTCCTGCCGCGGCGGCTGTACGGCGACTACCTGGAGGACGAGGCGGCGCACGCGCTGGCGCAATCGCGCGGCCGCGGGGTCGACGTGCGCGTGGTGCCATTCCCGGCCGATGCGCTGGTGCCCGAGATCGATGGCGTCACGGTGATCCAGGGCGAAAGCGCCAGTCGCGTCGATGCCGCGGTGCTGGCCATCGGTGCGCTGCCGGTACGGCCGCTCGCCGGCATCGACCCGTCGCTGCTGGCGCAGGGCCGCTACGTCCTCGATCCCTGGGCACTGCTGACGCAGGCCCGGCCCGACACCGCCCCGCGCGAGGTGGTCCTGGTCGGCCTCGGCCTGACCGCCGTGGACGTGTTGCTGGAACTGGCCGGCCGGTGGCCCGACGCGCATTTCACCGCAGTTTCCCGCCACGGCCGGCTGCCGGCGGCGCACCTGCCGGTGTCGACCGTGCCGGACGACGACGGTGGTGCGCTGGTCGACGCGATGCATGACGCTCCCGAGGTGCGCCGCTGGCTGCGCCTGCTGCGCGAGGCGATCGCCGCCGGCGACGACTGGCGCGTGGTCATCGACAGCCTGCGTCCCTATACGCCCGGACTGTGGGAAGCGTTGCCCCTGACCGAACGCGCGCGCTTCCTGCGACATGCGCGCTGGGCCTGGGAGCGCGCGCGGCACCGCATGCCGCCGCAGGTCGAGCAGCAGGTGCTGGCGCTCGAGCGCGAGGGACGATTGCGGCGGATGCGCGGTCGCGTCACCGGCGCCTGGCCGCAGCAGGGACGCGTGGAACTGGAGACATGGCATGCCGGCGCCTGCACGCGGCTGCCCGCCGACCTGGCGATCCAGACCGTCGGCCTGGATACCGACGTGCGCAACACGGCGCACCCGCTGATGCGCCAGATGGTCACCAACGGCCACGTCACTCCCGATCCGCTCGGCCTGGGCTGCCAGGCCACGCCGGACGGCCGCCTGTGCCACGACGGCACGCCCTGGCCGCGCCTGTTCGGCATCGGCAGCCTGCTGCGCGGGGCGCGCTACGAGTCGATCGCGATGCCGGAGATCCGGTTGCAGGCGCGAATGCTGGCTGCCCGTCTGCTGGAGCCGGCCGCCGCACCGGCACGCCGGATGCTTGCCTCGCAGGTCGGCTAGGGCCAGACCCTGTATCGATGGGCCGAAGCCTGTGTGCTATCGGCGCCGCGCCACCCACTCGCTGGCCATCCATGCGAGGCCGATGCCGACCGCCACGCCCGCCAGCTCACACAGCACGCGCGTGCCCAGCCCGTCGGGGTCGTGCACGCCGGCCAGCTTCGCGCGCAGCAGTTGCACCGACTGCAGGCGTGCGTAGTTGAAGTAGAACAGGTCGGCCAGGTCGCCGCTGCCGGCGAGGGCGACGCCCAGCACATACGCCCACGCCATCTGCGCGCCGTGGCTCCAGGCCTGGCGGGTGCGCCACCGGAACAGCAGCAAGAGCAACGCGCCGGCGCCGGCCGCGATCAGGCCCGCCTGCAGGCCGCCGACCCAGCCGTAGCCCATCCAGGATTGGTCGTAGTGCATCGCCGTCCGCCAGTGGTCGAGCGGCCATTATGCAGGTGCGGATGCCAGGCCGGGCCTCTCCTGCCCATGGGTCGGGCGGCCCACTACACTGCGCCGGATGAGTCCCACGCCCTACCCGCCCGATACCGCCCTGATCGTCGTCGATGTGCAACCGGACTTCATGCCCGGCGGCCCGCTGGCCTGCCACGAGGGCGACGCGATCGTGCCCGGCATCGACGCACTGCTGCGCGCACACCGCTACCGCCACGTGATCGCCACGCAGGACTGGCACCCGCGCGGGCACGCCTCGTTCGCCCCCAACCATCCGGACCAGGCCCCGTTCGCGCAGATCACCCTGCATGGGCAGCCGCAGACGCTGTGGCCGCTGCACTGCGTGGCCGGCACCTCCGGCGCCGCGCTGCACCCGGCGATCGACTGGTCGCCGCTGGACCTGATCGTGCGCAAGGGCGCCGACCCTGCGGTCGACTCCTACAGCGCGTTCCGCGAGAACCACGGCCCCGATGGCACCCGGCCGCCGACCGGCCTGGCCGGCTGGCTGCGCGAGCGCGGTGTGGCCGAGGTGCACGTGTGCGGGCTGGCACGCGATGTATGCGTGCTGTGGACGGTGCAGGACGCGCTGGCGTCGGGCTTCCGCGCGCACATGCTGTGGGAGCTGACGCGGCCGGTGACGCCGGATACCGATGAGGCCACCCGGGCCGCACTGGCCTCGGCGCGTGGCTCCCACCCACCGGGGTGAGGGCGAAGGGAGCTTGCTGCAGGCGGCTGGCCCGCACCTGGTCGTTTGGTGCTCAGCGGGACTCCTGGGCAAGGCAGACAGACGCCCTGCTCCTGCGCTCGACTCGCTCGGCGTATCTGCGTCGCGCAGCCATCAGCGGCCGTTCCACGATCCAGTTCATCGCTGCGCCGATGGCGACGGAACTCGCCAACGCAATGGCTGCCACCGTCGCATCACCTCGATGCCGATGCGCAAGCAGCTGAAGAATGAGCCAATGAAACAGGTAGATCGGGTAGCTCCAGCGGCCCACCCGCTGCAGCGGCACCGCATTCCAGAATTTCGACCACGCGCCGCCCCGATCGACATTGAGCACCAGCAGCCCGGCCCAAGCCAGGCCTATGGGAATGAACTTGTTGGAGAGCCACTGCGGCTCGGCGGGGCCCCCGATGAGTGAGCGGAAGAAGTTGGTCGAGAGCACCAGGGCGCCGATCACCAGGACGTTGGCAACCGTGCACATTCCCTGGCCCGTACTCGGCAACGTGGGATAGATGACCGCGGCGGCGACGCCGGTCAGGAAGCACGGGACGTACCACCACAGCGACACCGAGTTTCCGGGCGTAGCACTGAATGGGAAAAGGGCAGCGAACGCTGCCGCCGTCGCAGCGACCGCTACAAAGCTCCAGGCGGGCCCGATTCTGCGGTAGGCGAGGGCCAGAGGAATGATCAACACAGCCAGCAGGACGTAGAACTTGCATTCCACGGGGATGGTCCACAGGTGCACAAACCCTCGTTGCAAGGTCGCCGCCTGAAAGAGCTTCTCCGAGTTGTTGATGCCGGCAGTGCCGAGGAATCGATATGCCACCACCGCCAGGAGATAGAGAGGCACGATGCGCAAAAAGCGCGCAACCGCATAATCCGCCAGGCGCCTGCGGTCGATGGATCCGAGGAGGAGGTGGTTGGTGAGGAGGAACGCACTCAACACGAAGAACAGCCATACCCCGATCTTCCCGACGCCGCCGAGGTACGCACCGGTAGCCGGGAAGAACATGCCGCTGCAATGGACCGCCAGCACGATCAGGCAAGCCAGACCCCGGATGCCTTCCGCGTTCCTGAAATGACTCGTTCGAACGGACATCCGTTTCCTCCTGCTGGCCCACAAGTATGGTGTGGCTGCTTGCAGGATCAAAGCGGGTGTAGCGTTGTGGCCCGCGCCATGCCGGGGTGTGCTGCATCAACCGGGGCGCTACCTCTGCATGCGAGGTAGCGTGAGGACGGGCTCCAGCCAAGGCGGGCCTAAGTGGCTTGGATTCGTGGAAACAGGAAGACGCACGTAGCTCCGCAGAGCATCCCTGGGCCCGCGGCAAGCGCTCCACCTTCGTTTACCTTTCCCCGGAGAGGTGGGTTCAGGCGCCCCCTGACGACGGGCCTCAGGCCTCGTCCTCGCCCGACACGGTCGCGCGCGGCTCGCCGTCCTCGCCTACGCTGACGTGGACGCCGATCGGCCGGCAGCACACGGGGCAGTCCTCGATATAGGCCTGCTCGCCTGCCGAGCCGTCAAGCAGCAGTTCGATCGGTTCGCCGCAGTAGGGGCAGGAGACGCCAGCGGGGGTCAGCATGGGTTACCTGGCTCCGGTAGCGGCACTCGCCCGGCATTCCACGCGATCGACCATTGCTCCGGCGTGAGGATGGCGAAGCCGGCATCGCGCAACGTGCGCCGGCCCAGCCTGAGCAGGGCGTTGTCGCGGCTGAGCAGCCAGCGCGCGCCCGCCGCGGCGGCCAGCACCACGAATTTCTGGTCGTCGGGGTCGGCGCAGCGCGGCAGTGCGATGGCCGCCGCCGTTGCCGGCAGCACGCGCACGCGTGCGTCGAAATCGCGCATGGCAGGCCCGCGCACGGACGCGTCCAGCGCGACCCGCGGGTACTCCAGCACGGCCAGCCATTCGTCGTGGCAGTCCGCGCTGGTCACCGCCTCGACCTCGCCCGCGAAGAGTGCGGCGGCCAGGTCCGCGCAGCGCGGATCGGCGAACACGAACAGGTCCAGGCAGACGTTGGTATCCAGCACCACGCGCGGCGGCACCGCGTTCACCTCAACGCGCCGCGAGGGCTGCCGCGGCCCGCTCGCCCAGGCGCGCCACCGCGGCCGGGATGCCGGCGGGACCGTCCACGTTGACCAGGTGCTCCTCCTCGCCGCTCAGCCCCGTTTCCAGTTCGTGCGCCCAGGTCACGTGATAGGGCATGTGCACGCCCCAGCCGCCCAGCGCCAGCACCGGCTCGATGTCCGAACGCAACGAATTGCCGACCATCGCGAACTGCGCCGGTGCCAGGTCGAACTCGCCCAGCACGCGGCGATAGGTCGCCTCGTTCTTTTCCGAGACGATCTCGATGCGGTGGAACAGGTCCGACAGGCCCGACCGGGCGACCTTCTTTTCCTGGTGGAACAGGTCGCCCTTGGTGATCAGTACGATCGCGTGCCGCGCCGCCACCGCCTCGACCGCCTCGCGGATGCCGGGCAGCAGTTCGACCGGGTGCTCGAGCACCGTCTTGCCCAACTGCACGATGCGATGGATGTCGCGCGCCTCGATGCGTGCGTCGGTCATGGCAATGGCGGTTTCGACCATCGACAGGGTCATGCCCTTGGCGCCGTAGCCGAACAGCGCCAGGTTGCGCCGCTCGGTGGACAGCATGCCCGCCTGCACATGGCTGTCGGTGACGTCGACGTAGCGGGCGAGGATGGCCTGGAACTCGGCGCCCGCTGCCTGGTAGTAACCCTCGCTGTGCCAGAGGGTGTCGTCGCCGTCGAATCCGATCAGTTCCAGCATGGGTGTGCGCCGTGGTGGGAGTCGTCCATTCTCCCACGCACGGCGCACATGCGGATCGCCCGGGTGGCAACCCGCCTCGTCAGCGGAACACGCCCAGCAGCCAGAGCACGATCACGATCACGATGATCAGGCCCAGGCCACCGCTGGGACCGTAGCCCCACGAGCGCGAGTAGCCCCAGGTCGGGAGGCCGAGCAGCGCCAGGATCACCAGGATGACCAGGATGGTAATCAGCATGAATTACTCCTTGCGGCCGTTGAGGGTGCTTGCCATCGTGCACGCCACACCTGTTTAGGGGGTGTGAGTCGGCTGAGCGGGAAACGTGCAGGCGCCTGTTCGCTGCGGGAGAAGGTTCCGGGCGGGTGAAGCAGGCGCCAAGGACGGATGAGATGGCCGGCCGGGGGCGTCCGAATTCCTGAGACGACGGCGACCTATCGTGCACCTGCCGTCGCGGTCCCTCCGCCGCCGGCATCCGATCCGCATGGCAGTGGGTTCGGTTTTTCTTCTGGCCGCGCCCGTGCAGGGCGCGGCCTTTTTTTGGTGCCGACTCAGGCGCCGACGCGCTCGCGCACCGCGTCCATGTCGCGCACCGGGCGCACCTCGATGGCGCCGATGCGCGCCCAGGGAAACGCCTGGGCAATGCGCATGGCGTGGTCCAGGTCGTCCGCCTCGATCAGGTTGAAGCCAGCCAGGTATTCCTTGGTTTCGGCGAACGGCCCGTCGAACACGGTGGTGCGCTGCTGGCGCACGCGGAACGAGCGGGCGGTCGAGGGCGGCTCCAGCTGCTGCGAGTCGAGCACGCAGCCGTCCGCGCGCAACTCGTCGGCATGGGCCAGGCAGCCGCGCATCAGCATGTCGAACTCGCCCTCCGGCAGTGCCTGCAGCAGGGCGTCGTCGACATACACCATCATCAGGAACTTCATGGGCGGCCTCCGCCGGTGGGGTCTGGCCGATTATGGCCGGGCCCGTCGGTCGATGCAGCCTCAGTGCAGGCGCGCGGCCACCTGCCTGCCCAGCGCCAGCACCGCCGGGCGCAGCGAGGCCGGCTCACGATCCTCCACGCGCAGGTTGATCTGGCCCTGGTAGGCCCCGACGCGCAGCTTGAGCCCGGCGGCACCCTCGGTCTCGGCGAGGAACGCCTCCTCGCCCAGCCCAGGCACCGGGGTCACGGCGATGCCCCGGTCGGTGAAGTCCTGCCGGTGCGCGGCCAGGGCCTGCTGCGCCTGCTCGGGCGAGGCCATGCGGGTGAGGTCGATCAGCAGCCGGGTGCGGTAGTCGCCCGGCTGCGGCTGGTGCAGGTAGGAGCACATGCCGCCGGCGCCGGGCGTCTGCGTGGTGACCGTGTCCGCGCCGTTGGCCTCGAGGATGCCCGCCACGTCGGCGACCGGCATCAGCTGGCACAGGGCCAGCGGCTGGTCGGCGACCGCGGGCGTGTCCGGGCCGGGCGCGCCGGCGGTGGCATCGGCCGGATCGTGCGACGAACAGCCGGCCAGCAGCAGGCCGCCGAGCACCAGCGCTACCTGGAAATGCCTCATCGATGCTTCTCCCCCCCACCGCACGTCGCGGCCGGGCGATCATAGACG
>NZ_DASSES010000041.1:0-3795 GCF_035695185.1 Frateuria sp. | reverse complement strand
AGTTGCTGGGCCTTTCTGCGTGCCGGCGTGCGCACTGCCGCCGCCTCGGGGAGCTCGCTCATCCGACCGCCTCCAGCTCTTCCAGCGCCAGGCGCTTCGTCATATCGAGGCGGAACACGCCGTACGGGTTGACGTGCGCATAGATGAGCGGGGTCAAGCCGCGCAGATCTTCGGGCGTCATGCGCGCCAGCCAGGCCGGTTCGGCCAGGACCCGCTGGATCATCAGGGTGTTGATCAAGACGAGCGCATTTTGGAGGAGGGCCATGCACAGGACGGATACCTCCTGCTCCTCGAGGCGGTTGGTGGCGATCTCGCCGCCCTTGCCGTAGTGGATGAAGTTGTTGGCACTGTTCCAGTTCTCCACGACTTGGAGCCCCTCATGCACCTCGCGCCGCACCGCTGCGTCGCGCAGGTAGGAGCACAGGAAGATCGTCTTGACCACCTTGCCCAGTTCGGCCAGGGCGGCGTACGTCGGGTGTTGCACGCTGGTGCGCGTGAAACGGCGCAGGATCGCCTCTGTTTCGGCGGTCCCCAAGCGGAGTGCGGTGGCGAACTTGACCAGTTCGTCATACTGCTGGCGGATCAGATCCCAGTTGATGGGGCGGGTCAGGATGGGCTGGAGGTGCGGATAGGCGTCCTTCTGTCCAGCGAACGGGCGCGAGAGCTTCTGGGCGTGGATCCCTTTGAGGCGCGGCATGAGCTGGAAGCCCAGCAGCCGGGTGAAGGCAAAGGCCACCTCCGACTGGCCGTGGGAATCGACAAAGTTCTTCTCGACCGTCATGTCGGTGCAGTGGCGCAGCACGCCCTCGATCATGGCGGCCACCTCAGAGGAGGAGACGGTTTTGATCTGCGAGTAGATGCAGGCGGACTTCTTCTCAATGTGCCAGTAGACCATGATGCCGGCGCCGTGATGGCGCTGGCTGTATTCGGTGCGCAGGTTCTGATCCCAGGCGCCAAACTTCTTGGAGTCCGAGGCGCACGTGGTGGTCCCCTCGCCCCACACCTGGGGGCTACGCGCGGCGAAGGTGGCATTGACCACCCGCGCGATGGCGTCGCGCACGTGGTCGCGCGTGATGAAGCGCCGGCGCACGTAGCGCAGGTCACTCCAGCTCTCGTCGTGCTCGCCGGCGGCGATGCGTTTGAGCCCGGTGTTCGTGCCCAGGCCGTAGAGGCACAGCAGCAGGCGTCGCCGCACCGTTTCCGGGTCCAGAATCTCGCGTTGCGCCGCGCTGGTGAAAGCCCGGGTGAAGTCGATGCGCAGGTCGGCCTCTTTGAGCATGTCGAGCAGGCTGGTCATGGGC
Source organism: Frateuria sp. (assembly GCF_035695185.1). Taxonomy (GTDB): domain Bacteria; phylum Pseudomonadota; class Gammaproteobacteria; order Xanthomonadales; family Rhodanobacteraceae; genus Frateuria_A. The sequence continues at coordinate 2,494 of NZ_DASSES010000041.1, read as the reverse complement.
CAGAGGCGGCTGATCTCGCCCTTCAAGCGCCCGAGGTTCTGCGGCTCCGGTACGGGATCAAGCGGGGAAATCTTGATCCAGCCGTTGTCCTTGGCCAGGAGCTGCACACTCGGGTTCTTCGGCATGTCGCGGTTGAGGGCGGTCAAGGCGTCCGCCATTTCGGCCTGCAAATCCTTGAGAAAGGTGTCGGCGTCCGTGGGCAAACGGAGCGCCTCGTAGTAGGCGGCGCGCCGCAGGGCAAAGTCCGCCGGGAGGTCCTCGTCCGGATTGCGGAAGCGATCGGCGCCGACCACCCAGATCTCCTTGCAGCGCAGTTTGTCGCGCAGGGTCTGTAGGACGCAGATCTCGTAGTTGATCCGGTCGATGCGCTCGCGCCCTTTGGCGTCGGCCCGCACGACCACCTCATACCAGCCGGGCGGCACCACCCCGTCGATGGGCACGTCCTCCGTGGCGGCGAAGAGGCGGCTTTTGCTCGCCGCGTACCGTTTCAGCAAGGCCAGGGCGCGGATGACGGGTTGGTGGACCGCGTTGTTCGAGCGGAACTCCAACACCGCGAGCAAATCGGGAAGCACCCGCCGGTAATGGGCGCGGTAGGAGGCCCGCAGGTGCGTCTGCACGTGCAGGCGGTAGGCCGGGCCGGTCGACTTGTACTCGCGCACCAGGTCGCGCAGGGTCTGCTCCCCGCCGGCCGCCGGGAAGATGACGTCGCGGATCACGCCATCGGGGTGCTCGACCGACGCCTCGGCGATATGGAAGAGCAGATTCGCCTTCCCGGTCACGCGCTTGAGGTCGTGGAGCAACTCCTTTTCCACCTTGCGCTCGGCCGTCGCCCCAATCTTGTGGACCATGGCGATGACGAGGTCAATCAAACCGTCGGTGATCTCCTGGGACCGCAGCAGGCACAGGGCAGCAACCAGGGTCGCCCGTACCGGGTCCGGGTGGGCGCGCAACTCGCTGGGCGCCTCCGCTGCGGCGCGTTGCCGGTAGCCTCGCGTCACTTTGGGCGAGACCGCAGCAAAGAGGTCCGGCGGGAGCGCGAGCTGCCGCACGTGGCGCAGCTTCTCGACTTGGGCCAGCACGTTGTCCAGTTGCATGCGGCCGGCATCGGCCTTGAGCGCCTGCAACGTCCCGTTGCCCGCGTCGCGCGCGCCGACAGGCTCGGTCGCTCCCGTGTTCGCCGCGTCAAGCGGCTCCTCTGGGGCGAGCAGCGCGTCAATCCGCGCCAGGCCCTCCGTGCCAAGGCGTTCCAGCACCGTCCGAAACAGGGCGTCTTCATAGGTATGGAGCGCGGAGTGGACGACCCGGTCGACCCGGCCATCGGCCGGGGGCTCGATCCGGCAAGCCCGACAACGCGCATAGACCGCCGCTTGGAGTTGCTCGGGGCGGTGCTCGTGGGGCAACACCGCCTGACACAGCCAGGCGGCAAGGTCGTCAGCATCGGCAACGGTCGCTTCGCGGAAGCCCAAGGCGTCCCGGATCTGTGTCCGGTGATACTTGATCGTGCGCCCATCCCAGTCGTACTGCAGGTAGTGCTCGGGGGGCAGGTCCAGTTGCTGGGCAACGTGGACGATGGCAGCGGGGGGGAGATCCGCCTTGGCCTGCGGGAAACGTCCCTCGGCCCGGAAATACTTGAGCAAGAGCGCGTAGCCGAGGCGAGTCGCCCCAGTCTTGTTGCCCAGGAGGTCCAGGTCTGCCGGCAACACCGTCCAGTGCTCTGCCAACGCCTCCGCCGTCCACTGTCGTTGCACCGCGGTCCCCCTTTTGCCAAAAGCTTGCCATCGGGGCGTCCCGATGTACCGAGAAGGGTCAGTGTCGGTACTTCTTCGCTGACCGGTAGCATAGACCACGCGCAGCAAGCGGGCAAGGATGGCGCGAATTCGGGCGAAGTGCCGTTTCCAGAAAGGAAGTCGGCGCGCGAGATGGAGAAGCCCTGCCTCGCATCGACATCACCCGCTCAGCACGGGCCTACTTTGCACTTGGTGACAGCGACCCTAACGCTGGGCCGTAAGAACGGGGGAATTGCATGCCGGTCTATGTCGGAATCGATTGGGCAATGGAGCACCACGATGTGTGCGTGACCAATGAGCGGGCCGATAAGCTGGGAGCCTTTCGGGTCGACCACAGCGTGGCCGGGCTGGAGCGGTTGGCGCAGCGGCTGGCTGGGATCTGCCCGGACCCAGGTGAGATCCACATTGCCATCGAGCGCCCCGACGGGTTGCTCGTCGCTGCCCTCCTGGATCGGGTGTCCGTGGCCATGTGAAAGTCTCCACTGATGGCCAGAACAAGGTCCCCGCTGGTGGCCAACTGAACGTCCCCGCCCTGACGTAGGGCGAATGGGAAGCGCGCCCTGACGCGACCATGCCGGATGGAACGTCCGGTTGGTTAGCGATGGGGGGCGCACGGTGAAGACCACGAGGGAACAGATGGAGATTATGGATGCCTACGAGACGGTCGGCAGTTACCGTGGGGCGGCGGCCTTGTGCGGGACGACGCC
>NZ_DASSES010000040.1:0-4387 GCF_035695185.1 Frateuria sp. | reverse complement strand
CAGGTCCAGCAGCGTGCGGGAGATGCGGTTGGTGACGTCCATGAAGGCCATGCGGCTGACCTGGCGCGAGGTGCGCAGCAGGCGGTTGGTCAGTTGCGAGCCGATCGCGAAGAGGATCTTCGGGCATTCCTCGCGCAGCGGACCTTCCATCAGCTGGAACAGGCGCTCGTAGCTGATCTCGGCCATCTCGCAGGGGGTGCGGCTGCGTACGATCGACTCGCGTTGGGCCTGTTCCACGAACAGGCCCATCTCGCCGATGAACTGGCCGCGGTTCAAGTAGGCCAGGATCAGCTCGCGGCCCTGCTCGTCCTCGGTGCAGACCGCCAGCGAGCCTTCGATGATGTAGTAGAGCGTGTTGGCCGGATCGCCCGGGCGGATGATCGCGGTCTTGCCCGGGTAGCGCCGACGGTGGCACAGCGCCAGGAAGCGCTCCATCGATGCCGGGTCCGGCGCGAAGCTCAGGGGCGCCTGGGACCGTTCGAAAGCCTGCTGGAGTTGGTATTTGAGTTGCGCCACGTTGATATCCGCTGTTGAGCCACGGCGCTGCCGCCAGGGCGTTACCATGCATCACGCGTCTTGCCTGATCAAGAGATGACGCGGGGCGGGGCCGGCGAGTTCTGTTTTCCGGCGTTTTGCCGCATACTTCGCAGTCTTTCGGCCAAGCTCCCTCCCAGGCCGGAGCCCGGGTCGCGCAGGATGAGGGTCCTGGCGCGTCTTTTTCTTTTCGCGGGGACCCTTGCTGCTAACCCGCCTCATCTGCTGGCCGTGCCCCGGCCATGGAGAGTCGCCGTGGTGAAACCGCTCCCCCGCCTGCGCCTGCAGGGTTTCAACAACCTGACCAAGGCCCTGAGCTTCAACATCTACGACATCTGCTACGCGGTGTCCGAAGATCAGCGCCAGCGCTACATCGAATACATCGACGAGCAATACGACGCCGACCGCCTGACCCAGATCCTCACCGACGTGGCGGAGATCATCGGCGCGAACATCCTGAACATCGCGCGCCAGGACTACGATCCGCAGGGTGCGTCGGTGACGATCCTGATCTCCGAGGAGCCGGTGGTGGAGAAGCTCGGCCGCGACACCATCTCCGGTGCCGTGGTGGCGCACATGGACAAGAGCCACATCACCGTCCACACCTATCCGGAAACCCATCCGCACAACGGCATCGCGACCTTCCGCGCGGACATCGATGTCGCCACCTGCGGCGTGATCTCGCCGCTGAAGGCCCTGAACTACCTGATCGACAGCTTCGAGTCGGACATCGTGGTGTGCGACTACCGCGTGCGCGGCTTCACCCGTGACGTGAAGGGCAAGAAGCACTTCATCGACCACAAGATCAACTCGGTGCAGGACTACCTGGCGCGCCACATCCGCCAGAAGTACGAGATGTTCGACGTCAACGTCTACCAGGAAAACATCTTCCACACGAAGATGCACATCAAGGACTTCGACCTGGACACCTACCTGTTCGAGGCGCACGCGGACGACCTCTCGTTCAAGGAGCGCCAGCGTATCGAGTCGCTGCTCAAGCGCGAGATCGAGGAACTGTTCCACGGCCGCAACCTGATGTAACACACGACCCCGCCGCCCGGCGGGGTTTTTCGTTGCGCGCACGGCACGGCGGCTAGCTTCGGCGCATGCGCGCCTTCCTGCTGTTCCTGCTGCTGCTCGCCCTGCTGGCGCTGGTGTGGTCGCGTGGCTGGCGTCCGCCGGACCGCTACAACCCGTGGGCACCGCTCGACCTGCGTGCGCCGCCGGATCCGTTCCTGCATTACAAGCTCGAACGGCTGGCGCATGACCCGCGTGCCTGCAGGGCTGCGCTGGCGAGGGCCGGCGCCCGCTTCGACCCGTTGCCCGACCGCCGCGGCCCAGGCGCATGCGGCTGGACCGACGCGGTCCGGTTGCGTGGTACCGGCAAGGCGACGCTGGTGCGGCCGGCCGTGGTGACCTGTCCGCTGGCAGCCACCCTGGTGTTGCTGGACCGGCAGGTGCTGCAGCCGGCCGCGCGACAGATCTACGGCAGTGCCGTGGGGCGCATCGACCACGTCGGCAGCTACGCCTGCCGCAACATCTACGGACGTGCCGGCGCGCCGCTCAGCGGCCATGCGCGGGCGGCGGCGATCGACCTGACCGGCTTCGTGCTGGCCGACGGGCGCGCCGTGCACATCACGGCCGGCTGGCGCGCGCCAGGAAGGGCCGGCGCGTTCCTGCGCCGCGTCCACGACCGCGCCTGCGTGGTGGCCGGCATGGTGCTGGGGCCGGACTACAACCGCGCGCATCGCAGCCATTTCCATGTGGAGGCGGGCGGCTGGGGTTATTGCCGGTAGGCGCCGGCGCGTTTGCCGGCGGGCGGTCAGATGCGGTAGGCGACGGTCTTCATGACCAGCGAGCTCAGGTGCATGAGTCCGGGGATCGGGAACGGCAGGTCGATGCCGCCGCGCGCCCTGGCGTTGTCGGCGTGGCGCACCTCGTCGGCCTGCATCTGCGCGAGCACCGCGCGCGAGCGTTCGTCCTGTGGCGGCAGGCGCTGCAGGTGGTCCTCCAGGTGCGCCTCCACCTGGCGCTCGGTTTCCACCACGAAGCCCAGGCTCACCTTGTCGCCGATCAGCGCGGCGGCGGCGCCGATCGCGTAGCTGCCGGCGTACCAGAGTGGATTGAGCAGGCTGGGGCGGCTGTCCAGGTCGCGCAGGCGTTGCGCGCACCAGGCCAGGTGGTCGGTTTCCTCGTTCGCGGCTTCCTGCAGGTGGTGGCGGGTGTCCTCGTCACGCGCGAGCGCGGCCTGGCCGTCGTACAGCGCCTGCGCGCACACCTCGCCGGTGTGGTTGATGCGCATCAGGCCGGCAGCGTGGCGGCGCTCGGCATCGTCGAGCGGGGCATCCTCCAGCGGCGTGGCGGGCGAGGGGCGCGCGGCTTCCGGCGCACCGGCGACGGTTTCAAGGGCGCGCTCCATGCCTGCCAGCAGGCGATCGAGCGGGGAGAGCGAGCGAACGTTCATGATGTGTGTCCAGGGACGATGTGCTGGGCCAGCAGCACCAGCGGATGCAGGGTCGGCACGGCCTCATCCTGCTCGGCCAGGCCGGTGGCCAGGTGCAACCGGCAACCGATATTGGACGACAGCAACGCCTGCGGCGCCAGCGAGGCGATGGCCTCGATGAGAGGGGCGCGCAAGGCCGCCGCGCGCTCGGGGAATTCCAGCAGGTGGCTGCCAGCGGCGCCGCAGCAGCGTGGTGGCAGCGCCACCACCTCCAACCCCGGTACGCGCCCAAGCAGTGTCAGCAAGGCCTCGCCGCTGCGCGCCACGTTCAGTTGCGTGCAGGGCAGGTGGAGTGCCACGCGTTGGTGGAGCGGGCGGAAGTGCAGGTGGTCGGCCCGCGCCACGAGCAGCGCATAGGGATCTTCGACCCTCACGCCGGGCAGGGCACCACGCAGCTGGCCGATGCAGCCGGGCGTGACCGTCACCAGTGCGGAAGCGCCACCGGCCCGCCAGGCCTCCTGCACGCGCCCCGTCGCGCGCGCGGCGGCCTGCGTGTCGCCGCCGTGCGTATCCAGTGCACCACAGCAGAAGGCTGGCAGGCGCATCACGGTATGACCGGCTGCCTCGAGCAGGGTGACGGCAGCCTGTTGCGCCGCCGCGTCCTCCACGCTGGCGACGCATCCCGGGAAGAGCGCCACGCGGGCCAGCGCCGGCGTGCACGGCGTAACCGCGGGCCCCGGCCGCAGGCGCGGCGGCGGGGGCAGGGCCGCAAGGGCGAGGGCGGCGCGCCAGCCCGACCGCTGCGGCAGCCAGCGTGCGAGGCGGGCGTACCAGCGCCGCCATCCCGCAAGCCGCATCAATCGCAGCAGGCCGGGTCGCTTCGCCAGCGCGAGCAGCGCGCGCGGGCGCCGCGGTGCCGGCCCAAGCAGCGCGCGCGTCTCCACCAGCAGCTCGCCGAAGTGAACCTGGGCGGGACACACCCGTTCGCAGTTCAGGCAAGCCAGGCAGTGGTCCAGTGGTTCGCGCAGTTCATCGGTCACTGGCGCCCGTCCCTGGGCCAGTGCCGCGGCGATGGCGATGCGCCCGCGCGGCGATTCGGCCTCGTTGCCGTCCAGCGCATAGGTCGGGCAGGCCGGCAGACACAGGCCGCACTGCACGCACTGGTCGGCCAGCGCGGCGATGCGCTCGGACTTGTTCTCGGGCATGGTCGGCATGCTATCATTGCCAGCTCACAAGTCGGCCGACCGGCAGGCTTGCGCGATCGATGACGGCTCCGCTATCATCTCGCGCCTTTGTTCCACCGATTCCGCTAACCGCCCCCGTGGCGGCAGACAGGTATTCTTGAAATGAAAACGTTCAGCGCCAAGCCGGAAAGCGTCAAGCGCGACTGGTACGTGGTCGATGCGACGG
>NZ_DASSES010000039.1:0-4816 GCF_035695185.1 Frateuria sp. | reverse complement strand
AGACTTGCCCCGCCCACGACTTCGCGCCCGAGGAGCCCGCAGCACGCGCCCGGTACGCAGGCAGGCGGTCAGCTCGCGCCGCACTGCGCCGCGACCCTGCACGTACAGCGACTGGTAGATGGCCTCGTGACTGATACGCATGCTCATGTCGTCCGGGAAGTCGAGCCGAAGGCGCCGGGCAATCTGCTCCGGGCTCCAGGCACGCGCCCATCGCCGATGCTGACGCTGCCCGTGCCGCCGCTTCTTCCACGGCACGTCCGGCCCACCGACCGGGTGCCCGCCCGGCGTGGCGACCAGCCAGGACAGCCGTTCCTGGACATAGCTCCGCAGCTTCTCGTTCATTGCAAGCTTCGCCGGCTTCGGGCGTCGTGCCGCTCGCTCAGCGTGCCATTGGGCCGTGGTGGCGCGGTATTCCAGCCCCCCGCTGCGCGTCGCCGCGTTGCGCCGCAGCTCCCGTGAGATCGTCGAAGCCGTCCGGCCGAACTGGCGAGCGATCTCTCGCACCTTCCGGCCCCGCGCCCGCAGTAAGGCGATCTCCTCGCGTTCTGCGAACGACAGATAGCGACCGGACAGCGGCTTTGCCGACGGTGCAAGGGTTGATGGTGGCATGCCGCCTGCTTCCCGGAACCAGCGTGATCCCACCGGCTGGGACACGCCAGCGCTGGTGGCCGCAGCTTCACTTGAGACGCCCGCCGCGATCGCCTGCCAGAACCGAACGCGGTTCCCGCGCTGAGCCACGCCCGGCCGGCCAGGTGATCGCGTCAATACCGGACGCAGGGCTCGATCCGAGCGCCGCCGCCGAGGTCTCATCGCAAACGCCTCCAATATCGCGGTATTGCGGCGACCACTTGAATCCGCCCAATATGTCGCCATTCGCTATACGGAACGCTTGGCCGCGGCGGGCATCGAGCCATCGGTCGGCAGCGTCGGTGACAGCTATGACAATGCCCTCGCCGAAAGCATCATCGGCCTGTTCAAGACCGAGGTGATCCGGCAGCGTGGACCGTGGCGAAACATCGATGCCGTCGAATTCGCCACCCTCGAATGGGTGGACTGGTTCAACACGCGCCACCTCCTCGAACCCATCGGCAACATCCCACCCGCCGAAGCCGAGGCACGCTACTATGAACAACTGAACGAGCAGGCTATGGCCGCCTGACCCAAACACTAACGCCTCCGGCAATCCCGGCGCGGTTCAGAGCGCGCCGGGTCAAAACCGACCGGGTGGACGCTGAGAGTTTGCTGCGGGCGCTGCAGGCCTGGCGGCGGGGTGACCGGCACGCGTGTTCGTTCGTCCGTGTGCCGAGCGTCGAGGAAGAGGACGCGCGCCGGCCGCACCGCGAGCTCGCGCGGCTGACCAAGGAGCGGGTGGGCCATGTCAACCGCATCAAAGGCCTGCTCGCGCTCCACGGTGTTCGGGACCACCGGCCGCTACGCCGCGACCGGCGCGAGGCGCTAGAGCAGAATCCGATCACTCTGGATCGTAGCCTGCGGCTGCGAACATGTTGACGCATTCGGCTGGCGTGATGAGGTCGATGAGACGGCCGATTGTGGTCCAGAGTGTGTCGATGGTGCGGGCCGCCGCCTTTCGCAACAGCGCCTTGAGCTTGGCGAAGGCGTGCTCGATCGGATTGAAGTCGGGGCTGTAGGGCGGCAGGAAGCGCAGCTCGGCCCCTGCGGCCTCGATCAGCGCGCGCACGCGCGGTGCCTTGTGGCTGGCCAGATTGTCCATGACCACGATGTCGCCGGCCCGCAGGGTCGGGACGAGCGCCTGCTCGACCCATGCTGCGAAGACCGCGCGATTGACCGGACGGTCGATCACGAACGGCGCGACGATGCCGCTGTTGCGCAGGCCGGCGATAACGGTAGTGGTCTTCCAGTGGCCATGCGGCACGCTCATGCGCAGCCGCTCGCCGCGCGGGCAGCGGCCATGGCGGCGGGCCATGTTGGTGCTGGCCCAAGTTTCGTCGACGAACACCAGTCGGTCAGGGTCAAGGTCGATTTGCCCCTCGAACCAGGCCCAGCGCTGTCTCAGCACATCGGGGCGATCCTGCTCGGCGGCGTGCGCCGTCTTTTTTTGCGCGTCAGCTTGTGCCGGGCGAAGAAGCGCCACAGCGTGCCATACCCAAAGCGGAGGCCCTGGCCGGCCAGTTCGCCGCGCAGTTCCTCGATCGTCATGTCCCGGCGCGCCGCGAAGATACGCAGGATCGTCTCGGCGTGCGCTTCGATCGCGCCGCTGCGGCGGTCGCCGCCCAGCGGTCCGGGCCGCAGGTCGGCGGACTGCCGCTCCAGCGCGCGCCAGCGGCTGATGCTCGCCGCACTCACCTTGAACCGGGCCGCCGCCGCACGGTGGCTCAGCCCCTCATCCCGCACAGCGGCAATCACGCGTTGCCGCAAATCCAGCGAAAGCGCCATCGACATGCCCGCCGGCCTCCCGCCCCGGCAGGAAGCTTGAATCAGGAATCCGCCGATTCGGGAATCGCACCCGATTCGGTCAGCTGGGACGCCGCCCTAGCGGAGTTGCGCACAGGTTGCGGCGAGGTGCTGCCCGTCCGAGCCCGCCTGGAGGTCGAGCGGGAACTGTCGCGCCTCGAACTGGTGCTGCGGCATATCGCAGAGGTCGAGGAGGCAATGGCGGAGCAGGCGCCCGCGAACGAATGTGCCGCGGGACCATCGGAACTGGGATGCCAGGATGCGACCGCCGCGCTGGAGAGGCTGATCTGCATAGGGCGCGAGACCGCTGTGGTCTTGGCCCGCGAGTTGTTCTGTCGCGATTCCCGCGACCGCCGCAGCATTGCAGCCTTTGCTGGCTTGACCCCGAGCCCGTACAGCAGCAGGCGGTTGCAGCATGAGCAGGGCATCAGCAAGGCCGGGAACGCCATCGTGCGCGCCCGCCTCGTCCAGCTCGCTTGGCGCTGGGTTCGCTTCCAGATCGGCAGTGACATCACTGCGTGGTCCGTGGCGCGCACCAGCGGCAGCAGTAAACGGAACCGGCGCGTGGCGATCGTGGCGGTCGCCAGAAAGTTCTTGGTCGCTCTGTGGCGGTATGCGACCCGGGGCCTCGTGCCGGCAGGAGCGAAATTGCGCCCCGCTGCCTGACGCGGAGCCGAAGAGACCGTCCGGGGCGACGGCCCCGTGACGTCCAGGGTGGACGCGTGATCGTGTAGCCGTTGGGGCCCAAGACCCGAAACGCGCAGTTGGATCCCGTCCCCCGTCGCTTGCTCGCCGTGCAAAGGCACCGGGGTCGGCTCCGCCGACCGGATACGAGTCGATGGCGCCAAGCGCCTGACCCGATGCAAGCACGCCCTGGACGGCCAGGAAGAGGAGGACCGGCATGACTTGACGGGAGACATCATACGAACGGCTACCGCGACCGCACGCTGGATACCCGGCTGGGGCAGCTTCAGCTCCGCCTCCCCAAGCTGCGGCAGGGCAGCTACTTCCCGCCGTTCCTGGAGCCGCGGAAGACCTCGGAGAAGGCGCTGCTGGCGGTGATCCAGGGTTGAGCTGCGAAGCAGATCAACGGGCTCGGCGGGGTGTCCACGCGCCGGGTGGACGAGCTGGTGCAGGCCATGGGGCTGTCGGGGATCAGCAAGAGCACGGTCAGCAAGCTGTGCACGGACATCGACGAGCGCGTCAGCGGCTTCCTGGATCGGCGCCTGGAGGGCGAATGGCCGTATCTGTGGCTGGATGCCACCTATCTGCGCCAGCGCGAGGGCGGGCGCATCGTCTCGGTGGCCGCGATAATCGCCGTCGCCGTGAATACCGAGGGCCGGCGCGAGATCGTCGGCCTGCACATCGGCCTCTCCGAGGCCGAGACGTTCTGGGCGGACTTCCTCAAAGGCCTGCTCAAGCGCGGCTTGCGCGGCGTGAAGCTGGTGATCTCCGATGTCCATGAGGGGCTGAAGGCGGCGGTCGCGCGGGTGCTGAAGGCCGGATGGCAGCGCTGCCGGTTCGGGCGGCTTACGCGGCCTTCGGCCACGGTCCGCCCTCACCTGGATGCGCAACGCGCTCGCCTACGTGCCGAAGGCGCAGGCGACCATGGTGGCGGCGGCGCTGCGCCAGGCCTTCCTGCAGCCGGACCAGACCAGCGCGCGGGCCACCTGGCGCCATGTCGCCGACCAATTCCGGCCGCGCTTCCCCAAGCTCGCCGCCCTGATGGACGACAGCGAGCACGACGTGCTCGCCTTCATGGCCTTCCCGGCGCAGCACCGCAGCAAGCTGCATTCGGTGAACCCGTTGGAACGCCTCAACAAGGAGGTCAAGCGCCGCGCCGATGTCGTCGGCATCTTCCCCACGGAGGGCGCCATCATCCGCCTGATCGGCGCCGTGCTGATGGAGTGCAACGACGAATGGTCGGTGCAGACCCGCTCCATGCAGGTCGAGCCGATGACCGAGTTGCTCGCCACGGGCGAAGCTGAGCGCCCGCAGATCACAGCCAAGGCCGCCTGACCATGGCCGCCTCAGCTACACACGATTCCACACCACCTTGACGGACGCGATCTCGTGTTCCCCGCAGGCGCGGGGATGAACCGCCGAACCGGGCGGAGAGGACGAGGACGTTGACGTGTTCCCCGCAGGCGCGGGGATGAACCGCGCACGCCATTGCCGACGCGGCACTAACCGTTGTGTTCCCCGCACGCGCGGGGATGAACCGTCGTCGAGGAACGAGTAATCCCGGATCGGAGTCGCATCTGGCGAGTAGTGCAAGTCGCCGTTCCTGCGCCCCGCCCATCACGGGCGCCTGTAGAAAGGCAAAATTGCCACCGGATCTCAGTACTGTGATGGCGTTGGGCGCGCGGTAAGCAGCAAGTCA